>NZ_JBHZCS010000013.1:0-160606 GCF_042755705.1 Nocardia sp. NPDC059154 | reverse complement strand
GATCACGCCATACCGCAACAGCTTTCGCCACCGATCGGCACAACCCGCAGGTCGGCATAATCATGTTTGTGCCGACATCGGCACAACCACGACCTCCGCCACACCTACATCACGGCATCGCTGATGGCCGGAGTAAGCCCGAAGGTGGTCAGCCAACGCGCGGGTCACGCGGACGTGGCCTTCACTATGAAGACCTACCAGCACGTCTTGCCCGGCATAGACGAAGCCGCCGCCGACCGCGCCGCCAGCTACATGCTGGGACGCCGCGAAATCCCTGCGACGGCGCAACATCCATGAAACTGAGTTGGCTAATGATGCCAAACATGATGCCAAACCAACGCGAAAACGGCCCGGAACCAATTGGTTCCGGGCCGTTTCCCCTAGTAGCGGGGACAGGATTTGAACCTGCGACCTCTGGGTTATGAGCCAACAAGGACCCGTCCCACGCGGTCCCTCTGCGTTCCGGGGAATCCATTCTGTGCTGGTCAGCGGGGTTTCGTTCGTCCGCGCTGTCCGCGTCATATCACCCGGCCCGCTGGATTTCACTGCGTCCGGTTGCCAAATCCGTTGCCAATGTCGGCGAATAACCCGGACATTGCTACGGGGAGGGCGTACGTGGGCGCACACTGCGGCGCACCCATCAGACGAAGCCCGTAACGAAGGATGCAGAGTCAGTCAGCCGTGTGGCGGTGTCGACGCGGCGCATTAGACATGCGCCAATCGTGGCCCCAGAGCGCGACTTTGCAAGTCTCGTATCGCGCATACTCCATCAAAGCCCTTAATGATCCTCCCTTACGGCTGTTTTCGTTCCCCCGCCGTGTTGCGTGACACGAGGACGGCCGCGGACCTTAACTGTTCCTGTAGTGAAGGCCTCATCGGTCGCCTTACTTGACCAAACGTACGCCTCGCCGGGACGCAGATGTGCCATCCTGTCCGGCGTCAGACCCGCCAACGCGGCGTTAGCTTTCTGAATGTGTTTTAGCCAGGCTGGCGAGTTGAACTTGTGGAGGATGATCTGACTGGACAGCTCGATCAGGGACACAGGCACAGAGGGCGGGTCCTGGCTGGCGACCAGCACACTGGTGCCTTTGTGCCGCATCTCCCGGACAACTTCGACGAGGCCGGCGACCAGATCGGGACTCTCGATGTACTTGTGGGCCTCGTCGAACACGACGAGCTTGTTGAAGGCCGACCCATCGTGCTTCGCGGCGGCGAACAGTTGGAGCAGGACCACGAATAGACCTAGCGCCTCGTCCTTCTCGATGAACTCGTCGCGAAGGTCGACGATAACGAGGCGACCGGGATGGATGAGCTCGCTGAGGCGGACGTCATCGTCTATATAGGTCGCCGCCAGGTCAAGGCGCAGCCGTGCCAAGTCTTTCAGGTGGTCAGGCATGGTCGATGAATCGACTCCCTGGCGCAAGCTGGCGAGCGTGAGATTGCTGCGAAGTCGCTTCATGATCTGGTTGAGCTGGCGCATGTAAGTGGCCTGGTTACCGACCGCGCCCATGAGGAAGCGCCAATGACTGGCTTGCAATTCTGCCGCGGCGAACTTCAAGGGATGGACTTCGATGCCAGGGTACTCCTGACGCCGCTCGTCGAGCTTGTCCGCCGGGACGAGCAGCAGCACGTCGGTCAGCGCTTTCGGCTCGGCACCGTAACGCTCCTTCAGCGTCTTGATCTGCTCCTGGTCCGTGTTGGGCGCAACCATAGAGGTGAACTCGGGCTTGTACTCCATCGTTGGGCTGTAATGGAAGATCACCGTGGCTAGAGGTTGGGGAAGACGGTTGATGTTCGGGATCGATGTCGAGGCCATTTCGGCGATCGTGCCCAGCGTGTAGGACTTTCCCCCGCCTTGGACGCCGAAGAGGCTGATGGTGTGTGTCTGGTTCAGATCGACAGCAACAGTACGACCAGAGGATTCGCCCAGGATCCCATACTGCGGTGAATCGTCACTGACCCCGATTATCACATCAGGCTTTGAGGTGGTACGGGACCCGGTCTGCCGCCCGGCCCGCTCGGGTGAACGCGCAACCTCCGAAGCGTCCGACTTTGCATGCACAGGGATCTCAGCTTCTGGCTCGTGATTGGGGTTTTCTGTCGCTGCTGTGTTTGCCTCATCCGCGGGTCGCGGATCGTCTGTGCGCTTGTTGTCGTCAACATCCAGTAGAGCGCCGTCTCCGGCGTTGGTGTCACCATTTTCAGCACTAGCGACCGTCGCTCGCATGCTCGGGAGGGCCGAGTCCTCCTCGCCTAGGGTCTGCCGAGTGCGGAGTTCGTCCCATGAGACTGAGCGGTCCCGCTCTCGTCCGAGGAACGCCGCCTCGTCCAGCGTCGGGACGGACGGGGCAAGTTCACGTCGGCGGCCGATTCGGGCCTGGCCGCGAGCAGGAGCAGCCACACCACCCTCGGCAGTGGATATCCCATCGACTTCGGCGGTCGGCGCGGGGGCCGCGGCGTCGATCAGTTGTTGGATGAGATCCACGCCGATTCGGTGAAACTCGATGTCCGACTCATGCTCGGCAGGCTCCGTCCCAGGCTTGTCGAAGTCGAAGATCAATGCTGCTCGGGTGAAGTTCAGCCGATATCCGTTATCCAGCGTTCGAAGGAAGAAACGCGCCTCCTCGACTGCGGCCTCGGCCATAGACCCATACCGAACCGCGCGGTCGAGGTAGAACTCGAGCAGTAGGGCAAGCTCCCGAGTCTTGACCGGCCGATCGGGCCGGTCGGTCGGCCATCGATCGGGATCGAAGTGGTGGCTGAGCACGTTCTCGCTCTGTGTGATCTGCTCGACAATGCCGTCCTTGAGCTGGTTGTACGCGCCGAGGTCTCCAACTTGGCGGTAGCACTTCACCTCTACCAAGCGGCAAGTGATCGTACGAGCACCAGCATCCAGGTCGAACAGCGCAAGGTCGGTGCGGCGGAGAGTGACCTCCTCGTCAAGTTCATCGGCGTTACGTTTGAGCGCGTTGTACAGGTCCAGGTGAGCATCGAGGGGCACAACAACCTGATTGCTAAACACCCCCTGGTGTTCCAGATACATGCGGGAGAGCGCGAGGCCTAGAGCCTCGGCGCGTTGTGTGGGCGACGAGATTAGCTTGAGTGCCAAGCGCCCGGACAACGACCGCAGCTGATCGAGAATCGCGACCGCGTGCCGCCCATCTGCTTTGAGCTGGTGTTGCTCAAGTGCGGGCTTGAGCATGGCCTCAAGTTCGGTGACCGAGCGGGAGGTGATAACCAGTCGATGTCCTCCACCTTCTATAGCCGGGGAATGATCGATAAGGTAATCGGGCCTTCCGGCTACTCCACCGTGGTCGAAGAACTCAATTCCCATATTTCGGTCGAGCGTAAGAACCCAGTCGCTGACCTCGTGGACTTGATACAGGAGACCGCGGTCCTCGGCTCCTAGCGCGAGTGTGACCAAAGGCCGCAGCGACAAACCCGTCTGCCCGGTGGAAACAGTGGCGATTGCGCTGGACAGCAACGAGGGGAGAGTTGAAAGCAGGTCGGTCAACTCCTCCGCGCCCTCCAACGGAGCCGCGAGGCCATGCCTAGGCTGCCGGGTCCACGCAACTGCCGATTCGTCCTCCCGGTAGTCGACTTGGAAGTCCTGTACCAGGCCGTGGATCGGCGCCACGGCCTCCTCGCGCAAAGCCCGAACAGCGCCGACCTCTTCTGCTGGGAACAGGTCGAACAGCATGGAAAGGTGTGCTGGGTAGGCGTCTGGAGAGCTCCGGAACTCAGAGAGGTGGTGGACGGCCAGCGCCAGCTTTGGGCGAAGGTGTGTCTCGGTGGGAGTAGAGAACGCATCGGCCTCGCTCGCTGTCACCTCCGCTGCCTGGGAAAGAAGGTCGCCGAGTGCGTCACCAATGCCAGACGCGCCCGGGTCGGATGTGAACAGTCGGATGTCGTACCGGACGCCGGCGAAGGTCTCCTGCTTCTGCAGGCTAAGCAGCATGTCCGCAAGGATGCGTGCATGTCCAGCGTTAAACGCATTGACTACAAGTGTCCGCACGTAGGGATGCTGGACGAGGTATCGCTCGACCCGGGACGCTACATAAGCGCCGTCGATGGATGCGCCGCCGAGAGCGAACCCAGGCAATGAGAGCGCGTCACAAACCTCACCGATGAGACTTTGCGGCTCTTCCTCATGTGACGGCGCATACAACGTCCAGAACGGGTGCAAGTTGTCGACTGCAGTGAGGATCCGACCGTGCGCCGTCGGCAGAACCGGCGGAAAGCTAACCGGAGTGAGGGAACGTAGGAGCGCGTCTCGAGTCGGCACGACAAACTCCCGCGGCGCCGACTTCGAGTGCTGGAGCCATCGATGCGCCAACTCCGCCCAAGAGACGAGCCAGAGTGCGCGAAGTGGATGCGTAGGTGCCACGATCGCTGCGTCGCGCCGACGGCCCCGATGGTCCTGAACCGCCAGTGTGACAGTGTCGATCGTCAGAACATTGCGCAGGTCCGCGAGCGCCAGCTGAGCTGTCTCAGCCCCACCCGTTTCGGCGCGGCGAAGCAAGTCCTGGACAAGACTTCGATAGGCATCGGCGTACTCGACGATGAACGATTGGAGTGCACGCAGATCGGCAGCCTGCGTGATAAGTTCTTTTGTTCCGGCTCGGATTGCGTCGAAATACCTGCCTCGAGCGGCAAGAAATCGGACGACGGCCTCTCCATCCGGCCAGCGGGCGACCTGCCCTGTGGCCTGTCCGGCGTGAGCAGGGCCGATCGGGAGATGCCAACTGATAGGTCCGTCGGCGGCTGCCAGAATTCTCTGCTCTAGAACCTTTAGAGGCTGACTGATTGGCACGTTTATCGTGCCGTCACGGCCAAACTTGACCTCAAGCATCTCACTGCCAGCAGCTCGCGCCGTCTGGCTCCGCTCGGCCCACGCCACCGATACTACGGCCACGCCATCTGGATCTCGGCTATCGAGAAGCGCAGAGAACTGAAGACGTGTTTGTGCATGGACCAGGCTCTCTTCGCGTTGAAGCGCACGCTGAGGCAGCTCGTAATCTGTTGCCTGACCATCAGGGAGAACGTAGAACAGGTCGCTTTCGTTGGGACGCGGGACAAATTCGCTTCCACGTGCGGCCCACGGCAAAGGGTTGCCGTGGGTGTCTTCGAGGGGAATAAGGTCGCCGTCTGCAGTCTTCGCCAGCACGCGAATAAAGTGCCATCCCTCTTCCCAGGCGACTTTGTTGACTTTCGTAAAACTGACAGTCGCGTCAGCGCGGTTCGTGGTCCACGTTCGCTTGCTTCGGGCAAAGCCGACCGGTCCGTGCTCTTTGGATATGACTTGAACGGAAAACGCCGCGAGGTTTCGAACTTTCGTGGGCACTGGATCGACACGGAAGGTCACGTTGAACTTTCCGACCCCATTCTTGCCGATTGGCAAGACACGCTGACCGGCAAGCTGGCGCAGCCGCTCGTCAGACTCCTCGTCGCCCACCACGGGCAGGTTTGTCTCGACGTCAGCGACGCAAATAGCGTCTGGCGCCTCGCCGCCGTCCTCGAACTCCCACTTGTTGAATGCCAGGCTCCAGAGACTCCTGTCCAGAACGATGCGCCTAGTCCAGGCGCGAGGATCGTCGAGCCCGACTTCGGCCGCAAAGATTCCGAGCTGGAGTCGAAAAGCTCGATTGGCGAGGCCGAGGTCGTGCACGCGTCCACGTTCAGACTTGCTCGACCATGTGAGCGTTTGTACACACTCCCGATTACGAGCGACACGATCGGGGGTTTTCTCCGGTCGTGCGAACAGCTCGAAGTCTGGTATCAGAGCAAGCTCGTATAGCGCCGCCCCGACGGCTTCTGGGTCGTTGCCGTTAACTGCGGCTGTCAGTAAGAACCGCGCAACCGCCACCGGATCGGCAAACGGCCAGGGCCGGTGGCTGTCGGTGAGCCGAGCCAACGCCTCTGCCACCGCCCCCCGGATCGGAGTTGGCATGTCCTGGAGCAGCTTTGTACGAACCTTCCCATAGATGTCGCCAAGCTGTACCTGTTCAAACGTTGCCGCGCCGAAGGAGTCTTCAGCAGCTGCACGCACATCACTAGGTGTGAACACAAGCAAAGGCGGCCGTTGCTCTCCGTTCGGCAGAGGGTTCCGCAACTCGACGAGCTTGGTACTGGTCACCGTAAGGCTTGAAGGCGTGGCCGGATTACGACCGTCGCCGAGGATCACGACTTCCGCATTCGGCACCTCGGCGCGAAGCCGCCCACATAGGCGGGCCATGAGGTCGGTGTCCAGATCGGTGACTCGCATACAGTGGCCTTCACCGCGTGACCGGAGCAAGTCCCGGAGACTGGGGTACAGGATGCTTTCCAGTGCATCGGACAGGTCGTAGGGCTGGAGTTCTCGAAAGCCCTGGCTCATGCCTTACCGCCTTCATCCATGGCATCCGCCACGGCGCCAATTGCGTCGATCTGATAGCGCGGGGTCACTGTCTGCGTGACGTATGCATCAGACAGGTCGCGATAAAACCCCACTTCTCGGAGCCGGGAGACAAACGCGTCACGGTTCGCACGAAGGGCCCGTCGGTCGGTTATGGACGGTGTACCAAACCCGTCGCCAGGCGGCAGCCGGTCAACGTACAACCCGTAACGCTCACACAGGAATGTCAACACTCCATCGACTCGCAATTCCCCGGTGTGGTAGCCCCTAGTTCCACCCGGCCGGAGCACCGCGAGCTGCAGTAGGACCTCCAACAGGCGGCTGTCGAGCACGAAGCGCATGTTGCCGCCGCCCTTTGCGCGAGGCCCAGCGACCAATGCACCGGGCCGGTTCTTCATCAGCAGCGAGTCCATGCATTGGGCGACATACTTACCGTGGAAGCGGCCGCGCAATGCGACAAGCATCTCGATGTAGGTGTCGAACTCGTTGAGGCCCATCTCAACAACTGCTCGCAACTCGGGGTCAAGATCGGTGTCAGCCGAAGCACTGGAATCCTGGGTAAGACTGTAGACACGCTGGGCGAAGTACACCTCGCGCTCGTTGGTGTGTGTTGGCCCCAACAGCTGCAAGACCTCGCCCACGGAGAAGTCACCGTTCGTAGGTTTCGTCAACTTCCCCCTGCGCACGAGATCGGTTGCGAACTCATCCATTTTGCGCGTGATGAAGTACGCCTTCACAAACGACGGGATGCGTCGGTAGTGAGCGTCAGCGCTTCGCTCAGCGAGCGCAGCCGTCGGCGTCCCAGGCCTACTGGCCACGTCCACGAGTAGCCCGGGCCGATGCTGGCAGTCGCCGTGTGGGTCGTCCATGCTCTTTGGGCTCATCGGGCATTCCGCACAGGTCGGGTCGACCCCCTTGCGGCGAACCAGCGAAGGCAACAGCTTGAACAGACGCAAGTGGTATAGCGCGAGGTGGAAGGACAGCAAGACCTTCAAATACTCCACCATTACGGAGCGGGGGATGAATCCTTGGTAGCACAGAAGGCGCATCACATCTTCGGCCAACAGGTCGGCGGAACCGACGCACAATGGCGGGAAACTCTCCCTTGGAACACGCGTGTCAGCGGTATCACTGACCTGATCGACCAGGCGCAGCAGGGCTTGGGTCTCCACATCAAGGGTGGCACCGTTGTCGGGAAGCCCAGTGACTTTGTCGTGCCCCTGGAAAAAGAAGTAGTGAAGGTGCTCGATGGCTTTCTGCCCGGCACCACCGCGCGCATGGTAGAGCATCTCGTATAGGTGCTGCGCTCCGCCGTAAGAACGCGACTGCTTGTTGCGGAACCGATAGGTGAACCCGTGCAAGGGCCGCGGCGAGGCAATGGCTTGATCCGGCTTGCCCCGGTTCACCATGTCCATTAGGTCGGTCTCGATCCAACGTGCCAGGATGTCCCGGTGCGACTGAAACCCGGAAAACCACTCCGGATGTTCGAGGAATTCCTCGACGAAGGCCTCAGTGGTCACGTCAAAGTTACGTCCCAGTCGACTGGGATACCCGTTGTGAGCGAGACGAGCGAACAACGCCGTCAGCACGCGATCCATATCGAGCTGCTTGAGTTCAAGGTAGCTAATCTTGCGTAGGCGGAACTCCCGATCCCGTTTCGAGAGTGCCATCAGATTGCCTTCCGCGGGGTCTGCACCGTGGCCACATCGGTCATCTCCAGGCGGCCGTCCTGATGTCGAGTGATCTTGTAGAAGTCATGGCCTGTTGTAGTGAGCAACACCTCCTGGTACGGCTCCGAACCCAGCAGATTCTTGAAAACTGTGAGGTCCAGGTAATAGCCCTGTTGCTCCTCCAAGCTAGGTCGGTAACCTTGGTTGAGACGCTCAAGCATCTCGAATATGTCCAGGTTCATCCGCAGCTCCGCCCTGTTTCGACCTGGGCCCTCATAACGCAACACCAGCCCCGTCGGCATGTGCTCAACGAACCGAGCACGTCTGGACTCGTCGTCGACGGCGAGGAAGAATCGATCAGCCGGGAACATGCGATAGCTCCGCACCGTGCCGCGTTCAACCTGGCGCACCTGGAGCGCCAAATCCCCACCGAATCTGTCGGGATCACTCAGCCCCTCGCCGCGGTTGATGGCGCGCAACACCAGGGGCAAGGCTTCGTTAATAACGGCCTCGCCATTGACGAGTGCGATCATCCGGCCTGCCGAGCGGTAGGGAAGCATCTGCCGCCATCCACCGTCGCGGCGCTCGAAGTACGCTCGACGGCGTGCCGTCGCCACGTACCGCTGGTGGGCGCGCGCGCGGTGGCCGACAGGCCGTCCCGCGTACTCGCGGGGTAGGTCATCGAACAGTCGGCGAAGAACGTCACGATCGTAGCCACCACGCCTGTCGAAGCGAAACAGCGTCGGATCGGCAGTTGGTGAGACGAAGTCGAGCCAACGGTCATGCCGGGGGTCGTCAGTTTGTCCCATGTCGACGCCTTTCAGCAGCGTCAACAGGCGATCGGCTGTTGCGCTGTCCCCACCCATCCAACTGTTGAAGTAGAAACCCTGGAGAATCGCTTCCCGGTCACCCACTCGGTACAGCTCATGGATCTCCTGGCACTCCCGGCCTCCGGTGAGCATGTACGCCAACCCCGACCGTAGGTCCCGGAGCGTAATGTGCAAACGCCCGCGCAGATGCGTCAATACGTATGCGGTCTTGAGTCGTTCGAGGACCTTCGGTCCAGCGACCTCGTCTTGGAAGGTCTGCGCGTTGTGGTAGGCATAGCAGCGGTCGCGCAAATCGCAGCCAGCACACGGTTCCCACAAACTGTCCTGGGTAAGGCTCCGCAAAGTACGGGCGAAAATAGAATCGTCGTCGCCCAGCCGCCGTTCGGTCTCGATATCCTTCGTGTCCCGTACAACGCTGCGGAGATTCAGGTTGACTACAGCCACACCATGCTCAGGAACACCGGTGACAAGCCCTTGGCGCACGATGCGATCGAGCGCCGGGAAACGGGCCGATTCCGAGGCCAGGAAGTCGACCAGACGCCCCTCGTTGATCGCGATTAGCCGGGTCTCCCCAGCTGTCCAGGCACTGAGATCAGTCCCGGCGAAGACACCGAAAAACTCACGCAACACATCGTCGCTGGCGTCGTTGCCCTCGTCCTGACTCCCGTCGTAGTTGGTCAAGAACGTGCGGCCGTGCAGCGTGAAGCGGCGCCCGTTGATTCTGGGCTCATCGAAATCCGCCCCCTCATCTTCGGCACGCTTCTCAAGGTGTTGGAGAAAGGCCGTCTTCCCGTCGCCGGCATTGCCAGTCATCACCACCAGCCGAAATTCGCCGCTCAGCACCGCGGGCTCAAGGTCTCGGTCAAGCGCGGTCTCGACATACGTCTGCTCACCAAACGCGTCTAATCCACGAGTGCCGGCGTTGCTGTGCTTGCTCTGGCTGTACAACGTCAGCAGGCGCGTGACGTAGGGGTTGGTGTTTGGCTGAACGGATCCGCCTACGCCCAGGTCGCCACTTGTCCAGGCAGTAGAGCCTGCATCACTGTGATCGTCCTGCGGGCGCTGCCTGCGCGCCTGCTTGATGGTTGTCAGCGCCACCTGCAATTCGGCCGTCGAGGCGAAGCGGTCGCCGCGCTTGGGCGCAATCGCTTTCAGAATCACGCTCACCAGCTCCGGCGCAAGGTCAGCCAGGCCCGACAGCTCGCTCGGATCGACGGCCGGTGTACCTGGCGGTGGCGCGCTGGCATCCCACGGGTAGCGACCCGTCACCGCCTCGTAGAGAGTGATGCCCAAGGCGTAAAGGTCACGGTCGGCGAGGTCGCCCGGCTGAGGCACCGCCGACAGGTCGATGTCGGGGGGTAGGTAGCGCCGCGATCCCCCACCATGACCGTCATCTGCGGAGGCGAGTACCGACACGTTGAAGTCGATAATCCGCACGCCGCGGTCGGTCCACAGCAAATTCTTGGGCTTGATGTCACAGTGGTAGGCCCCGTGCCGATGCAGATGTGCGAGACCTTCAGCGGTCTGTTTGGCAAGGTCGAGGGCATCCTCAGCAGAAAAGAGCCTTTCGGCGACCATGTCACCGACGTTCTGGCCCTCGACGTACTCGAATACGATGAACGGTGGCGGGTGTCCGGTGGCGGAGAACTGAGCATCGAATACACGGACAACATTCGGGTGCTCAGGCACCCGTAGCAGCACGCGGTACTCCTTCTTCAGCCGATCAAGAGTGGAGTGCCGGTCCTTGATAATCAGTTTCACCGCACGAGGCACGTCACCGAGAGTGTCAATAACCTTGTACACCACGCCAAACGCACCAGCACCAATCCGCTTCTCAACCAGGAACTTGGACGCCAACAGTGTTCCAGGCGTCAGACGGCTGTAATCGGTCGCCGTTGCTGGCTCAGTCTCAGGCAGCATTGGTGCAGGGGGCGAGACTGGTTTGTCAGACGAATCGGCACCTCCCGAAGCGAGCATGATAGCCAGCTCGGCGACAGCTTGCCTCGCGGTGAGCCGATTATCCGGATCGAAGGCACACAGGTTCTGCAGCCATTCGTCGAAGCCCTCGGGCAGCTCGCCGCGCACCAGCGACGGTTTGACTGGAAAGACCCCGCTCTGATCGAAAACCTCGGTCGGGCCAGCGAACGGCTTCTCGCCCGTGAACAACTCATACAGCACCAGCCCTGCACTGAAAATGTCCGAGGCCGGACTGGCGTTGGCTGGCTCGCGAAATGCTTCTGGTGCTTGGTACTCCGCCTCCAGCTCATCGACAATCTCCGCAGCAATGCTCCTTGAGCGATCGATCCCCGCCCGAGCGAAGTCAAATCCGACAATGCGTACGTGGCCATCGGTGCCCAGAAGCACCGTGCTGGGAGTGACGTTCCGATGGACAACCTGGTGCTCATGTGCGTGTCCCAGCGCGTGCAGCAATTCATCGGCGATACGCAACTTCTGATCCAAGGTAAGGGCCAGATTGGCTTTGTCGATATGCAAACGGAGAGCGGGCCCCTGTATGTCTTCGGTAACGAGGACATAGCTGTCCTCGTGCTCGCTCGCAAAGAAATCACGCACCCCGATAATGGCGGGGTGACCAGGCATGTGGTTCAGTGCATTGTAGGCATTGGCAATACGGCCGCGCTGCTGAGCACGCTCACCAGGCGGAAGATACGGATCGGCCGTGTATACGCGCAAAAGCACGTGTCCTGAGCGTTTACCCGCGTACCCGTTATAGGCACGGTACTCGATGTAGGAGTCCGTGCCGCCCAGGCGCTCTTCGATCTCCCAGCTATTGAACCGCAGGGGCCCACTACGTGGTCGCGCAGCGCCCTGGAGCCCCTTGAGTACCATGTTGTGCATGGCCCGGATGTTCTTACTGTATTTGTTCGGAATTCGGCCAGAATTCTGGAAGAATGCCGCTGACTTCGCAAGGGTAGTGACGTTCGGTGCATCACGGCCACCCGGATCCTGCAGCACTGCGTCGGGTGCCGCCAGCACGATTGCAGCGTCGACGTAAACGCCCTCCAGGTCACGCCGGTTGAGCTGGCTACCAGCAATAATCCCCTTGAGGCTTCTTGCGTGCGCGCGCAGCTTAATCAATGGCGATGTGTACGGCTGTCGACGTTCCGGGTACCACTTGGACCCATAGACATCAACCAAGCCGCGTGTACCCTTGACGTCAACCAAGTACACCGCATGTGGCGCTACGATCGCCACGTCAACCTCGAACGCCTCGCCGTCACGATGGATCTCAAAGTTGTGCAGCACTAGGTAGTCGTCCGGCAGGTGATCCCGCAAATGCGCGATTGTTCGCCGCTCCGCTTCGTTGGCTGGCTCGCCGATTGGGATCACCTTAGCCATCAGCTGGCATCCTCGATTACTCGTTCAACAATAGCGCGTGCCTCATTCTCGTCGACGCATGCCTGGTCACGAAGTGTCTGAGCTTGCGTGACCAACTCCCCGATCTCACGCCGAACTTCGATGCTCGGCCAGGGAATTCTGATGTTGCGTACCCGATTAACATCTATGTGAGGAATGCTCGACCCTGCCGATTCCCGAGCTATCAGCCGAACACCCTCAGACGTAGACAGAAGCGCAAAGACATAGCCAGTATCCAAATCGTCGTTCGTAGTTACTCGAACCATGTTGTTAGATACTGCGAATCCATCCAGGTAGGTACCCACTAGGGCACTGCGCCCGATCAGCCCCCCGAGTTGCCCGGCTTCCTGTATGAGGATCGTTCGCTTCGAAACCCTCAGCCGATATTTGTCGGCTATCGGCCGGAGCAGATACTGATCAGAGGTCGGCGAAATCTGAAAGACGTCACCCCCTGTAATGTACGGATATCCAAATTCTGGATCGTCCGCGTAACGACGCTTGAATATTCCAGGAATGAATACCTCTGCCACTTCCCCCAGAGTGCAATGGTCGTCTACATCAGCGTCGTCGAATGCGCGACGAGCCATCATGCATCGTTCGCTGAAGTAATAGGCATCGAGCCGTGATTGAACACGTGAAGCGTTGACGACTCCCCAGACCGAATGCGTATTAGCCGCTCCCGATGGGAACAGACTACGAACTTTTTCCTGCGCTTGCCTCAGCATTGCAGCAGCATTGCTTCGAGACTCCGCAGCCCTCTCAACGAGAGCATGTGCCAGTTGCTCAACTTCGTCGCCAAGCCGCGGAATCGGCAACCTGACAAGATGTTCTCTCTCAATATGAGGTACGAGCGCACCATAGGTTCCCGATTTTGCCAACTCGATACCAATTGGCGACGAGAGGTAGGCGTAAAGATATCCTGAAAGAATCTCGCTGGAGTTGGGAAGTATCTTCACCACATCCTGTGAAGACCAGATCCCCTCCATGTCACTTCGGGTGTAAACCATGCGACCAATGGCGCCCGAGCACGAAATCAAGGTCATTCCATGCTGAATACGAAGTATTCGATATTTTGCAGACTCGGCCATCTTTCGACTAATCAGTGGCAAGGTAGACAAGTCGGCTTGGAGCATGGTGGTGCTTGTTAGAAAGGGGACACCATACCGCTCATCCTCCACGGTGTTCTGCGCGAACCTCATACCGAAAATCGGCGGGCGGTACACTCCTCCATGCGGACCAGCGGTGACCGCTTGAAGTGGTTGGCATCGCAATGACCGAAGGCGTTCGCGCGTCTCAACTACGCCGGACGTATAAGGACCACAGTCAAGGCGACGACCGTCACGGCCCAGCCACGAGCTAGGCACAGTCTTAACTTTCACGCCTCTGCCCCCCTGTGAGGAGCGAGGAAGTCTGCGTACGCTCTGGCGATCACAGGAAGGTCATCGTCAACCATCTTCTCTTTTCGCTTGAGGACACGCAGGACAGATCGGTCCGCCACCCGCACACGCTCACGGTGCACTACCTCTTCGACGATCTCCTCACCATCCGGACTGCGCTTGTACAGCGTGTTGCCGCGCCTGTCGAAGCCGACCTTCTCTGCCACAGCCATAAAGACCGGGTAGTCCGACTGCGAGCCAAGATCCTCAGCCTGCAACTCCTGCTGGGTCTTTTTCTTGAGGAAAAGCAAGCTGGTGAGGATGTTCACGTTGGCCTCGACGATGAATACCTCGACCGGAAGATCGACGCTCGCGAGCACCCAGCAATGCCGCAGGATCCACCATCGGATGTACTCGTCACCCGAGTTCCCGAGAATGCCATTGGGCAGGACGATCCCCATACGCCCGCCGGGCCGCAACCAGTCGTAGCAGCGCTCAATAAATAGAACCTCCGGAGCTACACTGCCTTGCAGCCGACCGGTATTGCGGAAGCTACCATCGTCAGCTCGCTCCCAGATGTGGGCGAGGTCGTAGTTCCTCAGGATATTCGGGTCGGTTATCGGGATATCCGAGCCAAACGGCGGATTCGTCATAACCACATCGATTGTGCCGAGGTCAGCCACGCCGCGAGCTTCAGCGGCGCCCGCGAGATGGCCGGCTGGGAACTCCAGCGAATTCATGTTGAAAAGGCGCGCTTCACCGTTGCTGGCCATCACGATGTTCATCTGGGCGGCGCGCACCAGGAACGGGTCAAAGTCCGCCCCGAACAGGTTGGTCCGCGAGTACGCAATCAAACGATCGCGGATGGACAAGAAGTCGTCCGTTGACTCCTCCCCGATCTCGATCCTCTCCTCCTCATGGAACCGTCGGTCCATGTGCTTGAGCGTGGAGACCAGGAAGCCCCCTGTGCCGCAAGCTGGGTCCAGGACGCGTTCACCCTCCTTGGGATTGAGCATCGCCACGATGAGGTCGATAGCCCCGCGGGGGGTGAAGTACTGTCCTCGGTCACCACGCAGGTTTGTGCCCACCAACTCCTGGTATGCGGCACCCTTGGCGTCGAGGTCGGTTCGGCCGAAGTCGTACTTCGCGAGTTCACCGACCATAAAGGCGAGCGCGCGATCGGAGAGCGTTATCTGCTCATTGCCGCGGAAGATGCTGCCGGTGTACTTTTCCCGGATCTCATCGAACAGAGGCTCGACGCGGGCCCGGATGGCCCGCTGGCCATCGGAGTCGAATTGCTCATCGACCAGTTGCCGGTGCCCGTTGACCTCCTTCTCGAACATGCCAGCCCAGAAGCGCGGTGGCTGGTCGCGCCCACGCCGCTCGTCGTGCATCTTCGCGAAGATGAGGTACAGGAACTGCCAGAACGCAGCGTCCTTGGGCATCCCCTCGTTACCGTGGATGTAGTTGTGGCACCGCCGAAAGGCAGTGAGCAGCATCTCGCGATCAGCGCGTCGGAGCTGGGCATTCGATGCGACAGTCCGCGAACCGATGGTGTCGTCACCCATCGGCCAGTCGCCCAAGGGTCGGAACTTGACATCGAACCGAGTCTCCTCCTTCTCGAAGAAGAAGAACTCAAGACCGTTGGTCCACAAGCCATAACGGCAGTCTTTTGCCTCCGCCATCGCAGCATGTAACAGGCCAAACTCCTTTTTCGCCTGCTCGTGATCCCGCATCTTGTACGCGCCCTTGGTTCCCATCTTGGGTTCCTTGTCGCAGATGACAATTCGCCTCAGGTTCTCGTCGGTCTTCTCAAGCCCAGGAGGAAAGACAGCGATATCGGCCTTCTTGAGCCGCCCGTCGATTCGTATCTTGTAATCAGGAACCATGTCCTCGACCGAGATACCGTACTCGTGGAACAGAGCGCGGGCAATCCTTTGGCGCACTTGCTCTTTGGGGCTATCCTTGACCGGATCACCAGTGATGTAGTCGAGGATCCAACCTTCCTCTAGCGAGGTAACTTCACTGTCTCCCGCCTGGTCGATCTCGTACATCCCGGGGCTATCGCTCACGATTGGCTGTCTCCTCAAGGTCGTCAGATCCACTGGCCGCGCCACCAGCGCGAACCCAGGCGTCAACTTCATCACGCTTGAACTTCCAGAAGCGGCCTACCTTGTACCCCGGCATGTCCTTGGTTGTGACCCAGGAGTACACGGTGTCCTTGCTGACGCCGAGGTAGTCGGCAACCTCGTCCACCGACAGCCATCGATCATCCATGCGCGACCCTCCTGTACTTCGCCTACTCGGCGCGTACTCCCATTAAACACGATCTGACTGGGTTTCGGCATGAGTTACCCCGGTTTAACCGGGTTTAGACCAGATGTACCTGGATACGGCCGGTTAGGTACCGACCTGGTCGTACCGGGCCTGAGCCCAGAACCGTGGAAGTCTTGCCGGTCCGCGATTGGAGCTCCAGGGGCCGCGGCTCGTATCGAGGCCGCTCGTCAGAGGATCGACATGCCGTCGCTGACCCAGCCGTACACACCGACCATTTGCCACGTGGCGCTCGGACCGTTGACAATCTCGCCGACCGCCGCCATCCCGAGCGGGAAGACAGCGCCTCCGGATCGGGAGCACCACAGCGACGCGAACAGAGTCGCCTCGTCGAGTTCCTTCAGAAGTTCAGCGCCGATCGTCCAGGCCGTATCCACCACCAGTTTTTGAAAGAACTCGTTTACGACCTCATCATCCAGTTCTTCAACGTCGTCTTTGGAAGCGACGCCCACCGAAAGATCCTCTGAGAGACCGTATTCCATCCTCAGCCGATCGATCAGCTGAGACCGGTCAATCAGAGGCTCCTCATCAACGACCCCTGCGATCGAGTATCTCCAGTCGTCCACGTGGCCTTCATCGAATGCCTGGGCGAAGAAGGCCTTCGTGATCGCCCACAGTGCTACCGCCCGTATGGCGGCATCAGTGCCCGACCCTTCTTGATCTGGGACAGTAATACCTTCGGGATTCAGAAGACTCCACGCGTACCGAAACCATGCGCGCTCGCCGTAGCTGTCAAACCAAGTCCAGCCTAGTTCGTCGAGAATAGGCTCAACGAACTCGAACGGAGCTGTCGCATCGACCACCTGGATTCCTCCTCCATCGCCTGGTGGATATCCTTACACAGAAGACCGACAGCTTCCTGCGAAGAGAGACCGAAATCCACTGCGGCAGTGTCAGATTCAATGATCCATCAACGACCTGCATGTTATGCAGGTCGCTCGTGAATCGTGCGAGGTACCGCAGCTCCTACCGACCGACAGATCGGGAGTTCGGTACGCCCGGAGGCGTGGAGCGATACCTTCACTGTCAATGCCGAGTTGGTTATCTCCTAAAACCCACTGCCGCGCACGGGGTAGGACACGGCCGAATATCGGCTGGTCACCGCTGGTAGCGTGTACCGGTGCTCTCCAGCCCCGCTACCCCAGACACTCGTGACGCCACCAGTGAGGCGTCGTGGATCGCCCGTACCGCCGATGCCGTGATCGAGCACGCGAAACAGACCGGCGCGACCAAGCTGGTGTGCGCGTCCGGTATCAGCCCCTCTGGTGACATCCACCTGGGCAATCTGCGCGAGGCAATGACTGCGCACCTGGTCGCTGAGGAGCTGCTCGCCCGGGGCCTTGACGCGATTCACCACCACTCGTGGGACGACTACGACCGGTTCCGAAAGGTGCCGGCGGGGGTGCCGAAGCAGTGGGGCGAGCATGTCGGCAAGCCCCTGGCCGCGGTTCCCGATCTAGGCGGAGAGTTCGAGTCATACGCGGTACGGCACATGACGCGGTTCACCGATGCGCTGGAACGCCTGGGTGTCCGTATGCGGGAGGTGCGGCAGTCGGCCGCGTACCCGGCCGGGACCTACAACGCCCAGATTCGTGTGGCGCTTGATCGGCGCGGCGAGGTCTTCGACATTCTGGAGACCTTTCAAACCGAAGGCCGCCATGAGACTTCCGTCGAGGAGCGACGCGGCGCCTACTACCCGTACAAGCCGTATTGCGAAGTGTGCGGGAAAGATTCAACAGAGGTGGCCGGTTGGGACGGCACCATTATCACGTACACGTGCCGGTGCGGACACAGCGGTGGGCACAGCCTCGCTGACGGCAGTCATCCTTCCGGGAAACTGGTCTGGAAGGTGGACTGGCCGATGCGCTGGGCGTTCGAAAGTGTTCAGTTCGAGCCCGCGGGTGAGGACCACCACGCTCCGACCAGCTCGTTCGCGTCCGGTCGAGTCATTATCCGGGCGCTCTACGACGCGGAAGCCCCGTCGACGGCGGTGTACTCGTTCGTTCGGCCCGCTGGAGGCGGCGGCAAGTTGTCGAGCAGCGCCGGGGGCGCGGCGACACCCGACACGATCCTGGAGATTCTCGAACCGCCGATGGTGCGGTGGCTGTACGCGCGCCGTCTGCCTTCTAACGGATTCACCATCGACTTGTCGCCTTCTGCAATTGTCCGGCTCTACGACGAGTGGGACCGCTATAGCGCGAAAGTTGCTGCGGGAGAAGCCTCTCCGGTGGAGACGCATCTGCATGAGTTGTGTGTGCGGACCCACGTCGGTGCGGTCGAGCAGTCGGCTCGACCGGTGTCATTCCGGCTGTTGTCTGCCCTTGTCGATATCACCGCCGGCAATACCGCTCAGATCGCACGCCTGCTTCGTGAACAACTCACTGCCGAGGGCAATGGTCAGGATCTGCCGGAGACTGACGAAGCGCTGCTGGCCGAGCTGGAACCCCGTCTGGGCAACGCGGTCCGATACACCGAGTCCTTGCCCGAAGGCGAACGAACCATCGTCCGAACGGAATTCAATGCCGACGCGTGGAGCGGGCTCGACGCCGCCACCCGTGACGGCGTCGCGATGCTCGTGGACCGGATGGGCGAGAACTGGACGCTTCCCGATCTCACCACCACGGTGTACGCGGTACCGAAGTTGATGGTCGGGTTGCCCGCAGATGCCGAACCGACACCGGAGTTGAAGAAGCAGCAGCGTACCTTCTTCAAGGCGCTCTATCAGCTGCTGGTTTCTCGTGACACGGGGCCGCGACTGCCGACCCTACTGCTGTCGCTTGGCCCGGACCGCGCACGTACTCTGCTCACCCCCAGTTGATGTCGAAGCGGCCGTAGCTAGCGCACCGATGTCTCGACGCCGCGAGTTTGCGGAGCATCGGCGCCGAATCGAGCGGCGGTCGGTGGATCGATTCAGGCTCACATATCTCGTGCAGAGGCGCTGTGGCCCGCGCATAATCCCCTCGTGGGGCAGGCGCTTCGTGAACTCGATCCTCGTTCGTCGGCAGCTGCCGCGTTCGGTGCCGAGCTGCGTGACCGCAGGACCATGTCCCACCAGTCCTTGAGTGAGCTCGGCAAGACGGTACTTGTCAGCGGTGACCTGATCGGAAAGATCGAGAAGGCGCAGCGCCGACCCCATCCGGATCTCGTACGACGGCTCGATGAAGCGCTTGGTGCGCGAGGCGAATTGGTGCGCCTCGCCGCGGATTTCATCGAAACCCCTGGTGATTCGCAGCTTCCGGAGCTGAAATCGTTCACACCGGATGTGGCCGATGAACGGCTACGGAATCTGATCGGACAGGTCCGTAGCGCGGACCACACCATGGCAGCAGATCGACTGGACGAGGTAGTCGGGTAGGCCCGAGCCGCCGAAACCTTCGCGCCGAAAGTTGCAGTCGGCCAACGAGCGACCTTGCTGCGCACAGTGGCCGAAGCGCAGCAGCTAGCGGGCTGGATGATGTTCGATCGCGGCCAAGGCAACAAGGCTGAGTCCCTGTTCACCGACGCGCGGAAATCGGCGGAACGCGCGGGAGCTCTCGATCTCGTCGCGTATATCGGTGGACCCAACGCGGCATTCATGAGTACGTGGACGGGCGAACCCGCCCGGGGCGCAGAGCAGGCTTATGGTGCACTGGCGTGGGCGTATCGCAGCGGCAATCGGCGTCTGGCGGCGTTCGTCGCGACCATCGCCGCGCGGGCACACGCCAGAATGGGCGAAGCCGACCTCTGTCGGCGAATGCTGTCCACGGCAGACTCCGAGCTTGCGTGTCATCAAGCAGAGGAATCGGATCCCGATTGGCTCGCGGTTTTCGATGCGGGGGCGCTGACGGGACATCGCGGATCGTGTCTGCTGGATCTTGGTGACCCCCGCCAGGCGGTAGCGACGCTCGAGGAACAGGAGGGTGCTGGGCCGACCGGGTTTGTCAGGAACAACATCATCTGGCAACTCGAACGCGCCGATGCCAACCTACGGCTTGGCAGGATCGACGATGCCGTTGCCGGGATCGGTCGGACGCTCGATTATGCGGAGCACGGGCCGATCACTCCTCGCGTTGCCCGAGTCTTCCGGTCGGTCGATCGGAAGATCCGAACGACCGACCGCGCCACCTCCAGTCTTGACGACACGCGCGAGCGGCTCCACGACCTCATCGTGGCGATCGGGTGAGTGGGTAAGTCGCCCAACGCAATTCGACTTGCGTCGAGGTTCGCGTCACGACGAGCAACTCACCCTGCAGACGCCCCGCAGAAGCGCGGAAGCGCCCCGGACCCTCAGCCATGAAATGCGTATCGGTAGCTGAGGGATCGGATGCGAGGTGAGCGTGTAGGCCGTCGCGGCACCACCGCAGGACTATCTCGTCCGATTCGGACCACCAGATGCCGAGCAGATCTCGCACGTCTTCCGGGCACGGGGGTGCGGGTTGCCACGCTGGTGTCGGTGGCTCAGCTCGGCCAGCTATCACATCGAGCGCTACCTCGGCGGCGAGGTCGCTGAGCGATATGCCGCGGGTGACGTTGGTGAGTGCGGCGACCACTGTGCGGCTGCGGCGGTCGACGCTCAGGGCCGATTGGAATCCCGGCATTGCCCCGGTGTGCCCGCCGAGAACACGATCTCCGTGCCGGTCGAGGATGAGCCCCAGTCCCCATCCACGTTTCCAGGTCTGGGTGTCGACCATGATCTGCAACGTGTGCATGGCGTCGATGACGGTGGACGGGACGACGGTCGGTTCTCCTCCACACAAGGCGTGTCCCCACTTCAGAAGATCTGCTGGGGTGGACCACATTTGGCCGCCGACCCCGGCAGCGGCCTGGTCCATGACCGGCTCTCGATGAGCGCTGTCGGTGTATGGATCGAGGCGATATCCAAGGACGGCATCGGTCGAGGGGGTCCAGCTGGTCCGGGTCAATTCGAGGGGTTCGAGGAAGGTTCGTTCGATCGCTGCCTCGCACGACTGATCGGTGACCTGCTCGATGATCTGCCCGATGACCGCATACCCGAGATTGGAGTAGTGCCATCGTTGTCCTGGTTCAGCGACGAATTCGACGCGACCGAAGGCATCGAGAAGCTCGCTCTTCGATGGCCCCTGCATGCTCTCCCACATGTCGACTGGGACTTCTCGTTGCAGTCCGCTGCTGTGCGAGAGCAGCATCCGCAGCGGAAGGTGATCGAACGGCGTTCCGGGAAGGTACCGCCCGACCGGGGCGTCGAGATCCAGAGTGCCTCGTCGGCACAGCAGAATCGTGAGGGCAGCGGTGAAGGTCTTGGTAATCGAGCCGATTCGGTAGCGGCTGTCGATGTTGGCCGGCACGAGGTTCTTCAGATCAGCGAACCCCGCCGACGCTTCTGCGAGCAGTACTCCACCTAGTCCGGCGGCGACGGTCAGGCTGGGCAAATGGTTGGCGCTCTGTTCATGTGCGACGCGAGCTGCCAGTTTGGACTGGAAGTCGGTGTCCATGGGCCCCTTTCCGTCACCGACCAGCATCTCACACAGCCGTGATCTGGTGGATGCGGACAGATTCTTTGTCCGCATCGTTGGACTTCCGCGGGAACATCGCCTCGATACACGCTGGAAGCCCACAGTGCACAACGTGCCGGGCAGTATTTCGAACCAGAAGCTCAGCCGCGCCGCCAACTCGACGAATGCGCGACCGCGACGAAATTCGTTGGTTGGCAATGAGTTAGCCCTCACCCGCGGTCGCGTCCCGGGATCCGATCATCAACGCGTTGTACGTGCGGGCCGCTCTCAATCCGCGGATGGTCGACGACACCTCACCGACGTAGGGGGCGGTCGGCTGGACCAAGTGATACTGGTCGAAACTCACTGCCAGCTTGTCCGGGGTTCCGCAGAATTCCGGGTGTCTGGAGTCACGATTTATGGTCTGAGCTGCGGTGACATGGAGATACGCGCCTGGAGAGCGTGTCTCTAGGCGCGGGTATCGGTGCTGGTCAGGGAGTTGGGGTGAGTTCGACGATCTGTTTGGGTGTGGGGGCGCCGAGGCGGGTCAGCAGGTCACGTTGGGGTTTGGACACCTCGGTGAGGCGGCGGAAGGTGCCGGCCGGGCCGGTGAAGGTGCCGACGTGCAGGCGGTCGAGCTCTCGGCGAATGGTGGGCCAGGTTGTGCCGGTGCGGGTTTCGGCGATACGGGCCAGCAACAGCGCCAGCCAGCAGAGGATGACGTGGGCGCGGATGCGTTCTTCGAGGCGGTGGTAGACCGGTCGCAGGTCGAGGACGGATTTCATGTCATGCCAGCCGCGTTCCACCTCGAGAAGCTGCTTGTAGCCGACCGCGATGTCTTCGCTGGACAGGTTCGGGTCGCTGGATCGGAGCAGGTATTTGCCGTCGAAGTTGGCTTCGGTCTTGATCTTCGCGGCGTCGACGCGCAGTTTCCCGGTGGCGGTGACACGCAGGAACCGGTTGAGCCCGGGCTTGCCGGCGATCTTGCCGCGCAACTCGCCGCGTTTGAAGTCGCTCAATTCGTCGCTGCCGTCGATCATTTCGCGCAGCGCGGTGACCAGGTGTTCGCGGGTCGCGGCGTCGCGGTCGGCGGCTTCGGGGTTGAAGCAGATCACGAACCGTTCGGTCTCGCTGACCCGGACCTCCTTGACCCGCATGTTCTCGGCGACATCGAGGTAGCGGCCTTGGCGCGACATTGCCGTCTTGACCTCGGCGGATCCGGAGCGCAGTTTCTCGCCGATGATGTAGTGATGGTCTCCTTGACGCAGGTAGCGCCGGTTTTCCGCCGACGAGAAGCCGCGGTCGGTGACCCACACGATCTTCGACAGCGTCCAATCCCGCATGTCGTCTTTCACCTGCCGGATCAGGACCAGATCCGAGGCGTTGCCCGGCCAGCACCAGCACCGCACCGGGATCCCGTCGCGGGTGACGGCCATCCCGATCACGATCTGCGGCAGGTCGTCTCGCGAATCCTTGGACTTGCCCCAGGTGCGGAACCCGATCGTTTTGTCGGTATCGGGATCGACTGTCGGGCAGCCCTTCTCGTCACGGGCGAGGGGCTCGTCGGCGTCTTCGACCTCGAAATAGGTTGAGGTGGTGTCGAAGAACAGCAGATCGACTTCCAGGTTCAACAAGGTCGCGACCCGGTCGAACACCCGATGCTCGAGGTCGTGGTGCACCTCGTGCAGCCAGTCCATCGCCCGATAGCAGGCGTCGTCGCTGGTCTCGGGCAGTTCATCGATGTGGACGTCGTGGCTGATCCAGTCCGCGGCAGCCAGTTTCGACGACGGTGACAACGCCCGGTTGGCCACGAGGCCGAACAACACCCGCTCGATGGCCGAAACATCGCGGTGCCGACCGCGTTTGGGCTGTCGGAGTCCGCCGATGATGGCATCTATGCCCAGCCACCGCCATAGGTGATCGAGCGCATACGCCCCACCGAACGCCCTGGAGGAGCAGAACGTCAACCCCGAATCGGCCGCGGTCGCCGCCAGCGCCTCAGCCGGATCCAGCAGCCGCGACAACGACGCGACCAGGCGTTTCACCGCGTCACGGTCGAGTTCGTCTTCGCGGCCGAAGGTGAACAGCACCTTCGGCACCGCCCGGCCCTTGTCCGGATCCCACTCGTTGTGGGCCAGATGCAGATACCTGACCACGCCAGACTTGTTGTCCCGCTTGGTCGTCTTCACGTACACAACTCCAGACTGTACGACAAATCAGCAGAACAACGGGCTGAAATCAGAAAATCGCGTCTCTAGGAAGTTTCAGCCCGAAGCTCTGGTTCCAGACCCCGCGACCTGCAGATTCGTACCCTCACCACCCTCCAGAACCCCCGAATTCTGCGGAACGCGGGCTTGTCCAAACCCGCGGCGGTGAGTCGCCTGTGCGAGTGTCGTCGACCATCCGCGGCGCGCCATCACCAGCGGGCAACCGAAGGTCGCCGGGTGAGCTACGTGGGGCCAGCGCCGCGAACAGGACTGATGTGATCACCGCGTGACAACGCAGGGTGACTTCGCGAATTCCGCCGAGCGACAACCTTTCCCCATCGGCAGCGGAACAGGTCAAACGAAACTGACAGAGCAGGACGGTATCCTGAAGATCGCGAGGGACTGACCGGGCAACAAGCCTGTCAGGAGCTTTTTATGTCCAAACACCCTCGTATTCAACGCGATGCCACCGACACGGGTGTTGGAGAAGCGTTGCGACGCCTGCTGGCCGAGCCAACGATATCGATACCTGACGCGGCCAGACTCCTCGGGATCGGACGTTCCACCGTCTATGCCGCAGTCAAATCGGGTGAGCTACCCGCTATTCGGGTCGGCCACCGAGTGCGCATTCCATCCAGATGGATTCGCGAGGCACTACGTGTCGAGGACGAACCGGACATCGGCGCACAGTAGAGCTTCTTCGACTGGCCGCCGCAGCATTCCGCCGTCCGCCGCCGCGCTCGTCTACCACGCAGTGCAGATCCTGCGTCTGGACAACGCGAAGGTCTCACTTCCGCTCGGTCGAACGGCAATCCCGCGGCCTCATACCTGTCCCCACGAACGGACTGCGAGGCGAAACAACGGCACGCGACCTTGCGTGTTTGGTGCACCCGCACTCCTACCCCTTCCGCGCATCGTCGATGCCTCCGGGCTCCGAAATGCTTGCAGCCAAACGAAATTCGCCGAATCCGGCTGGTCATTCGAATTGTCGCCAGCCTGAGTCGACACCGCCCATCTACCCCCGCAATCCACCCGCACAGAGGAGGCCCAGTATGCCCGGCACACAACCGCCGACCAGAAGGAAACGCCGGGCCGAGCCGATCAACAAGCACATCGCGAAGAACGGCACGGTGACCTATCGGTTCCAGGTCGACATCGGAACAAAACCTGACGGTACTCGCAACCGACAGCAGTCCACCTATCGGACCCTAGCCGAGGCACGGCGCGAATATCGTCGGATCACAACAGAAGTCGCACGCGGAACCTACGCCAAGCTCGTGGAGATCACCGTCGACGAAGCGTGTGACCAGTGGCTGGCCGATCGGCGGAGAATCCGGCGGAACTCACTGGAGCGCTGCCGCCAAGACCTGAAACCGGTACGCCGCCGACTCGGCCCTAAGAAGCTGGCGCACCTCACCAAGCAGGACGGGGATGCTCTCGTGGAGTGGATGCTGACCGAGGGAAGACGCTCCCCCCGGCAGCCTCGGCCCGACAGCCTGGTGTCGCAGGTCGCAGCGGTGATCGCACGCCACCCGGAAGGCATCTCGACCGCAGAACTCAAGGCCGAGTTCGGCAGGGACGTACATCACTGCCTCGCCGGCCTCGTCCGGGCGGGCCGGGTGACCCGCCCTCGACGGGCTGTCTACGTGCTGGCGCCACCGCCCACCGCGGTGGCGCATCGGGGCGTCAAGCCGGTCACGGTCAGGTCGACGCTGACCACCTTCAGCATGATGGTTCAGTCCTATGTCGATCAGGGTGCCATGCCGCGCAACGTCATTGCACTCGTGGACCGGCCAGCTGACGACATCACCGACATCGATGACGACGAAACCAACGCGAAGTCCTGGACCATGAGCGAGGTCGAAGTCTTCCGAGCTGCGATCGCCAGCGAACGACTGGCCGCGTGCTGGCTGATGTCGTGTTACGGGATGCGCCGCTCGGAAGTGCTGGGCGTGCGGTGGCACCGGTTCGATGCCACCGCGTTGCGGGTGCGCCGGGGGCGGGTCGCCATCGGCAGAGAGACCGAGGAGAACTTGCCCAAGTCTCGCCGGAGCCGTCGCGATCTTCCGCCGCCCGGAGATCTAGAGGCCGCGCTGCGCGCGTTGAAGACCCGGCAGAAAGCGGAGTGCCTGGCAATGGGTGCATCCTGGTCGGACGATCGGCTGATCGCGGTGCACGAGAACGGGAACCCGGTCCGGCCCGACTGGTATTCCGCCGAGTTTCAGCGAATTCGCAAG
Organism: Nocardia sp. NPDC059154; assembly: GCF_042755705.1. Lineage (NCBI taxonomy): Bacteria > Bacillati > Actinomycetota > Actinomycetes > Mycobacteriales > Nocardiaceae > Nocardia > Nocardia sp. NPDC059154. Next base: position 134,733 of record NZ_JBHZCS010000013.1, on the reverse strand, counting down.
CGCACCGGACTGCGCCGAATCCCGTTGAAGGGGCTGCGGAACACGTCGGTGTCCCTGATGCTCGCCTCGGATATCCCGGTACACATTGTCGCAGCGTGGCACGGCCACGATCCAGCCATGTCATTGAGCATCTACTCCGACGCCCATCCTCACGAGTTGAAGGCGGCCGGAGCCGCCCTCTTCGGGCCAGCAGGTGAACGCAGACCACGGCCGGTTGGCAAGCTCTAGGCAAGCCGGAGCGCCCGAGCCCTCCCTCAGACGCCGTAAAATCACTCCCGACCAGGCTCGATCGCTTGGAAAAAAGTCATCGATCACTACATCACCGGACCGGTAGAAGATGTTCCGGACCGGAAAGCTGCCTCAGCCAGGGAATTTCGGACATAGGCCGCGGTTCGTGCAAGTGCTCGTGGGCTAGAAACGCCCTACCGTCCAACTCAGTTCGGTGACTGAGCACATCGGACGCATCGAGCGAACCTAGGAATCCCATGCGAAAACCGTTGACGCAAGCGAACCCCCCAATGCGACCCAACCGCCGCCGACACGCAGGCGTGCGGACGAGGATCGGGCAACTGGTTACCGTGCTCGCCGCGGCCACCCTACTCGCCTGCAGCGCGATGATCGTCTCGATGGCTTCTGCGGCCGCCGCTTCGTGGACCTACCTCGATACGGCATACGGCGTAGGTGTCTACAACCAACAACCAGTACAACACTACGGGTGGCGAAGTCGGCGCACCGGACCTCTTCCCCGGAAACCACGAAGGCATCTATGCCACGTGCTGGACCGTTGGCCAGTCAATTAACGCGGGCAACATCGGTACCGGACGATCGCGGAGTGGTATGGCAACATCGGCACCGAAATAGACTGGTTCGGCTGGACATACGGCGGGTACGTGGATGGCAACGGCTTGTTCCGGAGCGGCACGCTGCCGCGCTGCTGATCTGACCTATGCGCTCCGAACACGAGGTTCCTGTGGTCGCCGCGGGAATCCAACTCGTTTCTGATCGGCCGTGATTCACCTGGCGGCGTCGACCGGTCGCGTCAGGCGCGAGAAACTCGCATCCATGCGAGGTCGGTACCCCGACACTGCCGGACATGCTCTACGGCCATGGATAGCCTCCATTTCCGTTGGCCTTACCGGGTTACTACCGGGACTCCAGACGGGCAGAACAGTCGTAAAGCCAAGGAGGGCAGTCGAAGTGAGCCGGAATGACTACCAGCGTGGTTTCGCGGAAGGCTTCAAGGACGGGGTGAAGGACGGCGACCACCCCAAGGGCGCCAGGACGCCCGGGGACCACCACAAGACCTACCAAGATCCGTCCTTTGATGGCATGACGGACTGGCCTGTCGGGTACGACGATGGGTACTGGGCTGTGAATCCCCCCGGGTTTCATGCCAATGCCATTAACTTACGGCGTTTGCGCTGGTGGGCGTGGTGACGGCAGCCCGTCGGACCGCGGCGCGAGAGTTGCTGTGTAGCAAATTGTTTCGGGGTAGGGTGCTGGTTCGTGGTGGAGGTGGCGGGCCGGTTGACCGACCGGATCGGGCTGGGTGTGCTGACCCGGGTAGTGCATCCGGATCTGGTCGACGAGGTGCTGGTTACGACCGGTCGGGTCGAGAAGCGGCGGCGGCTGTTGCCGGCGCGGGTGGTGGTCTACTTCGTGCTGGCGATGACGTTGTTCTTCGACGACGCCTACGAAGAGGTGCTGCGCAAACTCGTTGACGGGCTTCGGTTTCTGCGGTCGTGGGATGCTGACTGGCAGGTGCCGACGTCGCCGGCGTTGTGCAAGGCCCGGGCCCGCCTCGGTGAGGAACCGGTCCGGGAGCTGTATCGGCGGGTCGCGGTCCCGCTGGCCGGCGCGGGCACCGCGGGCGCATGGTTGGCGGGGCGGCGGGTGATGGCCGTCGACGGTGTTCAGATGGACATTCCCGACACACCGGACAACGAGGAAGTGTTCGGGCGCGGGAAGACCCATCAGAGCTTGGAGGATCCGTATCCGAAGGTGAAGGTCGTCGGGTTGGCCGAGTGCGCCACCCACGCGATCGTCGATGCCGAGATCGGTGCGGTCACCACCGACGAGCGGGAGATCACCCGTCCGCTGCTGGCCGCGTTCGAGCCGGGAATGCTGGTCCTCGCCGATCGCGGGTTCTTCAGTCACGAGTTCTGGCGTGAGGCCGCCGACACCGGCGCGGATCTGTTGTGGCGGGTGCAGTCCGGACTGAAACTGCATGTCGTGCAAGACCTTCCGGACGGATCGTATCTGTCGCGGTTGATGACCGATGTCGAGCGCCAGCGAATCCGCCGCCACCGCGCCCGCGGCCTGGACACCGTCCCCGAGGGCGTGCAGGTCCGGGTGGTCGAGTACGAGATCGCCAACCGCGACAGCGACGCCCCCGGCCCGATCCGGCTGATCACCACTCTGCTCGATCCCGACGAGGCGACCGCAGCCGAGCTGGCGGCCACCTACCACCGCCGGTGGGAGTTCGAGACCAGCCTCGCCGAGATCGAAACCCGCCAGCGGGGCAGCTACCGACTGCTGCGCTCGCAGAGCCCCGCCATGGTGCGCCAGGAGATCTGGGGTCTTCTGACGACCCACTACGCCGTCCGTGAACTCATGCATCACGCCGCCGATCTCGGTGAAAACGATCCCTTACGGCTGTCGTTCGTCCGCGCTCTCCGCGTTGTCCGGCGACACGTCACCGGGCAAGCGGGTTTTTCCCCCTGACCGGCTCGCCACCGGCATCGCAAGGGCTGTCGCCGAGATCCTCGAACGACCCAACCCGCCACGGCGCCAACGCAGCTACCCCCGGGTCCTCAAACGCGCCGGACGCCACAAGTTCAAACGAAAAACACTGGCGCACAAGAACATCAACCATCACCAGCCGCCCGAGATCCGGCTACACCAGCGCGTAAGTTAACGGCATTGGGTTTCATGCGCACCCGGTTATCTGTCTCCGACCGGTTGTTCGGTCAGAGCGGCATAGTAGTCGGCCTCGTACTCGACCGGTGGTTTGCGGCCGAGCCGGTGCATCAGCCGGGACTCGTTGAACCAGCCGACCCACTCATGGGTTAGTTGCTCGACATCAGCGAGCCGGTGCAACGGGCCTCGCCGGAACGGGGAATCATCACGGACCGCTTCGGTCTTATAAAGCCCGATCGTGGTCTCGGCGAGGGCATTGTCGAAGGCATCGCCAACCGACCCTATCGACGGTCTGAGTCCTGAAAGCATCAGTGTCTCACCGAATTTCACCGACGTATACTGACTCCCCGCATCCGAATGATGGATCGCATCAGTCAGCGGATGACCTTCACGGGTCCGCAGCGCGGCGGCTTGCCGGATCGCCGATTCCACGAACACGGTCAGCTTGCTGGTCGAGCATTCCCAACCCAGGATCCGGCCCGCGTACGCATCGATGACGAACGCCGTGTACACGAACGCGCCCGTCGCCAGCCGCACATAGGTGAAGTCGGCCACGACCAGCAGGTTCGGTGCCGGCACCCGGAACTGCCGATCCACCAGATCCGCCGCCCGCGCCGCAGCCGGATCGGCCTCGGTCGTGCGAATCTTCTTGCGCCGCACCACACCTCGCCACCGGTTGGCCCGCATCAACCGTTCCACCGTGCACCGGGCCACCTGGATGCCTTCGCGCCGCAGGTGCGCCCACATCTTCTCCGCCCCGTACAGGCATTCCGGCCGACGTTTGCCGTTCTCGTCGGGCTCGTAATAGCCGGCGAGGATCTCCGTGAGGGCGGTATCCCACAACGCCCGTTTCGACGGGGCACGTTTCACCCAGGCATGGAACGTCCTCGTCGAGATCTTCACCTCGCGCGCGGTCAGCGCCCGGCACATCGCCGCGATCGGGAACCGCGCCTTGTGCTCGGCGATGAACTCACACACTAATGGTGTCGCGGGTGCTTGTCCCGCGCGAAAAAAGACGTTGCTGCAGAAAGGATTTCGATCGTCTGCTCCAACTCGGCGATCTTCCGTTTCTGCTCACGAATGATCCTGGCCGACTCCGTCGAGGTCCCTTCGGCCTCGCCCCGATCGACCGCGGCCTGTCGGATCCATTTCCGCAGCGTCTCCGCCGTCATGCCCAGCCGAGCCGACACCGCCTTGATCGCGGCCCCTTCGCTGTCGTAGTCGTCACGGTGATCGACGACCAGCCGGACAGCCTTGGCCTTGGTCGCTTCGTCGTACTTCGCTGGCATCTCTTGCCCATCCTCTCAAGAAAAGGAGTGGGCATGAAACTCGGGGCGATTCACTGGCTACGAGTCCAAGGGTGGGAGAAGGCCGCAGTCGCCGTCTGGGTACAGGCCTTAAGTTGCAGTTGGTGCGCTCCTGTCGGATTGCCACACTCGGCGTCGGCGATCTGGGTTTGGAATGCGCACACCGCCCCAGTCGATGTCAGCGGATCTGGGGCGGTGCCCGATATCGGAACCTACTGGGCGTCGAACTCGCCGTCCTTCACGCCGGCGAGGAATGCATCGCGTTCACCGCGGGTCGCCGTGATGAAAGCGGCCGGATAGCGGCCATTGCGGAGCGCGATGCCGCCACCAGGCAGCTCGGCGACCTCCAGGCAGTTGCCCGAGGGGTTCGAGTGCACACTCTTGCGCCACGTCAGGGCCGCGAGATCGATTGCATTCTCGGAGTTGGTGTCCATGGTGGTCGTTCTCCTTCACACTGGACTAGGGAATCGATGACAACTGGTTCTCAGCGGCGGGCGCACCGGTCTCGCGACGACCGAACGTGCGCCTCGCCGCGTCTGGGCGGCGACCTGGCCGTCGGCCATCCGGTCATGGCCGCCCTGCATCTCCCTGTGATCGACGTAAGGGTCTGGAACTGGCGCGGCGGAGCAGGATTTCGTCATTGCTGATGTCGGCAATGTTGATCACGCGCGAGGCAACTTCGAGGTCAGGCACATGCATACGGCTGGGCACAACGAGGATCTGTGCCTCGGAGTAGCCGCAGGCGAGCATCAGCTGGTTCAGCGCCTTCTCGCGCCGCACCAACGTGCCGATCTGAACCACATCCGGCAGAGGCAAAATGTAGCTCGTCGGCGGAACATGCCACCCGTTGCCTCCTATGTAGGTGCGAACGTTGGTGGTGTCGGTGTTGAGGTTTTCGCTGTGCCGCGCCCAGACCCACCCCAGGGCAAGGATTGGTTTGCCTGAACTGAGGTCGACGTCGGTGGCAGGTTCGAAGACGTACATGTTCATTGGACGGCCTCGAGCGCGTGCAGATAGCTGCCGACCCGACAAGAGTCCGGGACGAGTGCACCACGGCGCGCCAGCTCCAAGAACGCGATCGTTTTCGTAATGCACACGCTGACCTGGCATGCGCGATGGACTTGCATCGCCCGGTGTGGGTCGGCCTGCGCGCAACCAGGGCTACTGTGCGACAAGAGACCGACGGTCGTTCCCGAGTCCGTATCCGCGGGCAGTTCAACGAGATTCGGCTGCGCGCTCATTGGACCCTCCGGTCGGCGCCAGGTCCAGCCATGAACGTCTTGCACAGGTGTTCCTGAATTGCGCGGGGAGACTGAGGAGTCGGAACCCGCCCCACCTTCTCGAGTGAGCCCGATATGTCCGATCGGAAACATCCGATCGCTCGCTTTGTCGCCAATCTTTGCCCCTTCCGCGATCGAGGGTTCGGCTGTTGGAGGGCCAGGGTGCGGCTGTAGACAATCCAACGGCGTGCCCGTTGTGCGAATGCCACTGCTGTAGGCAGGTAGACCACGACAGCCAATCGACGCGGGAGCCCTGACTGCCTGGCAGCGGGTGCGATACCGACCGTAAGGCAGATACGGAGGCCTCTTCACTCCGTCATGCTGAGAACCAGATGCGATATACGGAAATCGGTATAGAGTGACGCGCGATAGCGAAACTTGCTGGCGCTCAATGGTCAATCTCGGGTCGACCACGAACGCGACACCGACGTAGCGGGGTGCCGAATGCATACGACGACCGGTGCAGCCATTCGACGGATACGAGTGTCGAACGGAATGACTCAGGCCGAGCTCGGCGCGCTGATCCACCTCACACAGCCCGGCGTCTCTCAACTCGAGCATGACGGGCCAACCGCGCACGATGTTCGCGTTCTGCGACGGGTGGCGAGGGCGTTGCAAGTGCCACTATCCGCGCTGATCTTCGAATCGGACGAGGAGGCCGACGGCGAGCGCCGCCCTTTCCTGAAAGGGAGGGCGGGCGCGACCGTGTCCGTAGGTCATAGGCAGACCCCAGCAGCGACGGGCTACAGCGTCGCCGTTGGACTGACCGATGTCGAGCGAATTACTCGGGGTATCAACCAGATTCACAAGATTCAGCTCATGATTGGAGGCGACCGCCTGTGTGAGCTGGCTATGAATGAGGCACGGTACGTCGAGCACCTGCTCGACCACGGCAGCTACACCGACAAGGTCGGTAAGGCACTGACGAGCGCAAGCGCTGAGATGATGACTGCCGCAGGCTGGATTCATTACGACGCAGGCAGATGGACCGAAGCGAACCGGTACTACGCCGACGCCGCCAAGACCGCGACAGGCGCCGGCGACGGCATCGCCGCCGCACACGCCTGGATCAACGCCTGCTTGCTGTCGTATCGCGAGGGCTCGCGTCCGAAGGAAGGTGTCAAGCTTGCCGAGGCCGCGCAACTCGCGGCCCGGCGCGAGGGCGGCCCGAAGATACGTGCGCTGGCCGCGATCCGCGAAGCTGAGGCGTACAGCGTGCTCGGGGACCGGGCCGCCATGGTGGCGGCGGTTCGACGCGCTCGTCGGGCATTTGAGTCGACCCGCGGCTTTGACCCGGGTTATCTGACCTTCTTGTCCGAGGCGCAACTGAGCGGTCTAACGGGACTGGCCTTTATGAGGATCGGCGACTATGCAGAGGCGGCGAACTATCTGACGCTGGCGATCAAGGGAACATCGTTGTACCCACGTGAGCGGACAGCCTGGCAAATTCGCCTGGCGCAGAACTACGTACGCGCAGGCGACGTTGCCGGCGGGTGCGCTCTGCTGATCGACAACTTCGAAGAAGTCAGCACTGTGGGTTCGGAGCGGCTGCAGACCGCGATCATCGAGTTCGCGTCCGATGTGAGGCCCCACCTCGCCGTGCCCGAGGTGCGCGCGTTCCTCGAGTTGTGGACTGCGCTCTGACACATATTAGGCCGTCTCGTACAGGTGGCGCGCGGTTCGTTCCGCGAGCGTGCGATACCTGCGCACCATGTCCTCGTACGACATGCAGTAGTCGCGGGTCGATGGATACCCCTTGGTCTTCGGTGCCGGCTCGCTAAACGTTGTGCCAGAGGGGAATTGCTGCGCTGTGAGGTCGAGACGTTGACTATCGATGACGTTGAAGTAGTGCGACACGATCTTGCCGCTAGGCAGGGTCGCGACCGAGTTGAGGATCTCACCACCGAGGTAGTCCTGGACGATGCACGCCGTCACCGCGCATTGCCCCTCTGCACGGTTGTGCTCGCTCCAGGAACCGGAGCTACTGGTATCCGCAGACCACGAATGCTCGAGCGCTTCCCGAAGAGCTTCAACGGTGATCATGCCGCCCATATCGACCACGATACGGGGATGAGGGCGATGCGGAGGACCAAGGGAGCCTGAGCGCTGTGATGGGACGGTTCTCGTAGCCGCTACTGATCACTGCAGTCCCGCCTGCGATCACCGTACGCTTGTCCTCGTTCCACTCACGTTGGTGGCAGACGTCAGGTCGGTGCCGTATGGCGTAGTGCCCGGAAGTCGGGTCCGAATCCGAGTTCGTCGATCGAAAGGCTTTCTCCTGGTGGTCCGAACCATGCCGTCGGCACAGCATCGAAGGGAAGTCCGGGCTGAGGGACGTGCCGGGTTGGGGTGCATCGATGTAATGGCCCCTGTGCTGCATCGAGGATGACGCGCATGTGCGGGTCGATGTGCGAGACGAACAGTGTGCTCATGGCCGTGAGGTCTTCGGTGACGCGCGCTGCTTCGAACACGGCGTGCAGGGCGGCGAATCGGACCGCCGCTCCGTGGTGTGCCCACCATTGCCGACACCACGTGTATTGGCCTTCACGATGATTCGCTGCCACACGTACCGCGGTCACGGGTAGGAGCCATCGGTCGACGAAGGTGGAGTAGTGGGCGAAGCGTGGCGGTTTGGCCTTACGGTCTTTGCCGTCATTGTTCCTCGACGGGGGACGTCGTGGCGGCCCGAACCATCCTGGCGGTACTGGTTCCGCGGACGGTGACGGCAGTGCGGTGTGTTTGGTTCTGGTGCAGCGGTGTAGGGGGCCGTTGGCGGCGTCGAGGATGATGCGCATGTGGGCGTCGATGTGGCTGAGGAGAAGGCTCGAGATGGCGCCGCCGGATTGGCTGCGGCGTGAGGCTTCGAATGCGTTGTGCAGGTGCGCGATTCGCACAGAAACGGGACGATGCCGCCACCATTGCGCACACCACGTGTAGGTGTTTTCGCGGTTGGCTTCGGCCAGCCGGACCGTGACGAACGGGAACAGCCATTTCTCACCGAAAGCGACGAAGTCGGGAAATGCGGGGGGCTTGGGCGCCTTCTTGCCGGATCCGCTCTGAGATGAGGCCGGCCCGGACGATGTCGTGGTCACTGTGGGGTACCTCCCTGCCGTCCGTTCTCACTGGGCGTTCGCGGCTGTTTCACCAGTGAAACGGTCGGCTCGAACTCGGCCAGGGAGGCGTGGACGATCGGCGCGAATTCTGGGTGGTCCCACCAGAAGATCTTGCGCACGAGGATCGGTTCGTGGCCCGGCAGCCGGATCAGGGCGCGGTTTTTAGGTAGTGCGCCGAGTTTGGCGACGTTGAGGATCGGCTCGGCGCGCCATGACACGGTCCGGTTGACTCCGCCGGGGCCGATGGAGCGGGAGCGGTCGGCGACGTCGTGTTCGTCGATCATTTTCGACCATTCCTCGAGGTAGTTCACGGCGGCGATGTTGCCGCCGTAGAGTTCGATCGATTGGGCGCGCATGGTTTTCACGCCGTTGACGCCCCACAGGTCTTCGCCTTGTTCGAGGACTTGGATGATGGTCATGAGGATGATGCCGCAGCCGCCGCAGTAGGTGTAGTAGCTGGGCAGTTCGCCGATGCGGGCGCAGTTGGCGGCTTCGTCGAGGACCGCCAGCAGCGGTACCGCGAGCCGGCCGTCGAGGCGTGAGCGTGCCACGGCGAGGGCGGCTTCGAGGATCTGTCCCACGATCGCGGCGGTCAGCGGTCCGGCGGAGTCGGGGCCGGTCATCGACAGCGCGTAGAGGGTGTCGTTGCTGTGGACGAAGTGGGCGGGTTTGAATTGCGGTAGTGCGTGGGTGTCGGGTTCGTGGGTGATGTCGATGACGATGGTGTCTTCGCCTTCGTAGACGGTGAAGTGTTTGCGGGCCGGTGGGGTGATCATGCGGGCGTAGTCGGCGTCGCTGAGCACGTTGAGGAATCGTCTGCCCATGTCGTACAACCCATCTCGTTGCCGGGCATACAGGCTTTGCGCGTCGAGGATCCGTTGCGCGGGCCGATGGTGGCCGTGGTGGCGCAGGATCAACGCGGGTGCTTGGTCTTGGTCGCCGGAGAGCCATTCGGCGACATGCAGCAGATCGCCGCCGACACACGCCGCAGCGAACATGTACAGGGCCAGTAACTCCTGCGCACCACCATCGAAATACGAATCGACCTTCGCGTTGGCTTGCTGGGCTGCGGAGCCGGAGGATCCGCTGACGAAGAAGGCCGCCAGCTTCCGTGCGGCGGGCAGGCTGTTGACCTGGGCGAGCAGATCGACCCAGAACTCGCATTCCGCGCGCCCGGTGACTGCTTGCAGATCACACAGCCACACGCGGCCACGCTGCGCGCGCCCGAATCTGGTGTGCCGGTAGAGGTCTGGCTTGTTGCTGGTGGCCAGCGCAGGCCCCCACGCCGAGAGCAGCCCAGGGATGGCCCAAGCCATGGTTTTGCCGGTCCGTTGACCGGCGGCGATGAACACCCCCAGCTCGGCGGGCACGAACAGGTCGACATCGCCGATCACGGTGCGCCCCAGCGGCGGCCCCGGGCGCTGGCGTATGTCGGCAGGTGCGTCCTTGAGCAGGCGGGTCGCGGCAGTGCGGTTGTCTCGAGCTCGGGCGAGCGTGATGGCGCGTGGTGGGGCCATCGTTCGCGCCGCCGAGTCGAGACCGGCACGCGCGGGCACCCGCTTCCGAATCGAGAGGGCTCCGGCAATCGCACCGCCAGTGAAAATGATTGCGATGCACGTGGATTGCCACGGCCAGGTCCGTCGCCCGAGAGCGATCTCGAGCAGCGCGGCGACCGGATTCGCCGTCACCGGCAGCCCTGCCATCAAGCTCCCCGCGGACAAGGCAGCCCAGCCGAGAAGCGCGACGAAGACAACAGCGAGGAACAGCAACAGCAGCCATGCTTCCTCGCCGAGGCCGCCGGTCTTGCGGCGACGCGTCTCTCTCACCGGCATGACACCGACCCCGCTTCACGCATCAGGCACCGTGGGATCAATTGCTGTGCAGTCGGTTTCATGGCTGCACCCCGAGTTCGGTCTCCGCGCTCGCTGAGGTGGGGTCGTGTGTGACGGGATGGGTTTCGGTCCAGTTCTCGGCGTCGGTGTCGGCGAGAACGGCGTCGATGGCTTCGACGATCCGAGCGCCGCCCTCAGCGGATATCGGGTTTAGGGCGTCGGTGGAAACTGTTGTGCCGTTGGTTGTTTCAGAGGGTGGATGCATGATGACGTCGGGGTGCTGTGGCGGGCTGGTGTGTCGGCTGCGTAGGGCGGCGGCCTCGGCGCGGGCGCGGTCGCGTTCGTCGGACAGTTGCGCGATGCGGCCCAGACGCGGGTGGGAGGGTTCGGTGCTCCAGTAGGTGCCGTCGCGGCCGAGGACATAGGCGCGGTCGACATCGGGGGCGGGCACGCCGGCGCGCAGCGCGTCCCGGCGCGCCAAGGCCAGCGCGTCGCGTAAGGCTTCGAGTCTGGTGATGCGGGCTTGATCGTCGTGTCCGTCGAAGTCGTCGGCGAGGCTGCTGTGTTCGCAGGCGAGGTCTTGGACCTCGCGCAGCAGCGCGGCCTGGCGTAGCTCCCACACCCCGGATTGGGCGTAGTTGTAGCTGATCGGCGCCTCACGCACAGCGCGGGGCAGCAGCACGGCGCGGGCGTCACGGCCGGTATCGAGATCACCGGCGTCTTCTTCGACTCCGAGAGCCACGTCGGTGGCGGCGATGATGGCTCGGATCTGCTCGAGGCTGGCGATGTTCGAGTCGGCCGAGCGATCACGGGGTGCGCCGAGGGTGCGCTCCACGGCAGTGCGCGAATCGGATTCGGGTCCGGCTCGGTGCGTGTGGTCGGTGAGTGCGGGCTCGAGCTCCAGATTCGGGAATCGGTGCACCGCGTCCTGGGTGGAACCGGCGACGGGGAGATCGGTGCCGTGGCCGGTGATCGCGCGGGCCTGCGCAAGGCTGCGCCACAGGGCGTCGTCGACGGTGAGATCCCCGGCCGCTCGCGCGAGGGCGAGTTGGTCGAAGTTGCGGCGCGCGAGGTCGGGGCGGACTTCCCAGCCCATCACCGCGGCCTGCAGCGTCTCCCACATCCGGCGGCGTTGCGGTGATTCGTGGCGTCCCCACCGCATCGCGAGATCGTCTGCCTGCTGGGTCATTTCGGCGGTGTCCTCCGGTGTGTCACCGAACGGTGCGATCTCGCGCAACTGGTAGTACTTGGCGAAATCGGCGCGCAGTTGCCGTTCGATGCGGTCGGCCGAATCGGAGTAGTAGGCGGGATTGGCGTACCCGACCGGTTCAGCGATCCAGGTCATGGCTCGAGCTCCGATTCGGTCGTGGCAGAAGGCTGTGGGGTGACCGGCGGCGCTGGAAGGGCCGGATCCTCGCTGTTTGGTGGATCGGTGCCTGCCATGGCGACCTCGACCGCTGTACCGATGTCGGCGCCCGCTGGCGCGCCTCTGTCTCGAGGTTGCGGTAGGTCGAGAGCGTCGACGGTGTTGGCGGCGGAGAGGATCGTGTTGGCCTCACGCAACCTCGCCAGCGATCCCGGCGCGTTCACCACCTCGGGGCGGCTGGTGTTCCAGTGGTGGTCGACGACTTCGCCCAGCAGTTCGCGCAGCGAGACCTCCTGCTGGGCCACGGTGTCGCCGAGGGCATCGAGAGCGGCCTCGGCGGTGTCCAGCCGCTGGGTGAGGTGTCGGATCCGTTCGGCTTGTTCGGCGTTGTGGCTGCCGAGGTGATACAGCTCGTGACTGAGGTCTTCCAGACGGCCCAACAGCCGGTGAGCGGGCTGCTGTTCCCAGGCGAGTCCGCTGGCACCGACCTTGTCGGCATGCTCGATATCGGCAGAATCGACTCCTGCCTGCGCGGCGTCGATGCGTGCCGCGTGCAGGTCTTCGGCGATCCCGTTGACGAACATCGCCCAGCGGGGTCGGGGATCGCCGATGTCGAGATCGTTGGCGACAGCGTTGGTCATCCATGCCGCGCGCAGGAATGCGGCGTTCTGGACGGCTTTGAGTTTCGCGGCGTGGACGGCGTCGATGTCGCCGGCGCCGAATCGGTGAGCAATCGCGCCCTCACGCAAGGCTTGGGGCACATCGAATTTCGATCCATACATCCGACGCACACCCGCCAACCGATCCCCTGCGGGCGTAGTCGCCGGGGTCGGGTCCTGTACACGTAAGGACCAGGACGATCCGGACGTGCGTGGGAGCTTTCCAGATGCTGCTTGGTCAGCAGAATTGTCGAAGTATTTGTCGGACACCATGTTTCCGCCTTCGCGGTCGCCTAATGTTCCTCGCGGAGAAGTTGCTGAGTAGTTCTCGCAGTGGTCGGCGCCAGCGCCACCACGAGCCAGATATCCTGCGGTGTCCTCATGCGGCGTGCATGGTCACCCGTGCAGAAGATGAGGGTCGAGTCAGGGTTCGGGCCCGGGCGTAGGTGGGGTTTGACCCGCCGCGGTGTCGGGCGGAGGCGGTTGGGGACCCCAATGCCAGTCGACTTCGGCCGGCAGCGCCACGTCGACGGCGATTTCGATGTCCCAGTGTGGGGTCGGCGGCCAGAAGGGGTGCTCGCGCAACGCGTGCGCGGCGTCGGCGATGAGCTGCTCAGGCGTCGGTGGGCTCACGGCGCTGCGCGCGAGCCGACGTCCGGAGCGTTCGTCGCCGAGGTAGGGCGGGACCGCGGAAGCGGGGTTGGGTCGCGCGTACTGCCGCCACGCGAATTCCAAGCTCAGGTTGTCCCAGCTGTTCACCGCGACCGCTGTCACCTGCCGCAGCCCAGCGGTTTCCGTTGCACCCCACAGCGTCTCGGCGTCGTGATGGTTCAGTTGCGCGGCGTCGGCCAGCGCCTGCACCCGCAGGTACAGCAGGTGCATGTTGTTGCGGTATTCGGTGCCCGAGACCGGGTCTGTCCCGAATTCGTAGGCGCCCTCCCGGGTACGGAGTTCCCGGGCGGCGGCCACATACGCCATGCGTTGCAGGTTCCACACCTCGACACTGAGCATGTCGAGATAGAACTGCTTGGCTTCCCCCACCGGCTCCTCTGACATGTCCGGTGCGGGTGTCGGCGAGTACTCGGCACCGACGGTGCGGGCTCGTTCGATCCAGGGTTGCGGGATCCCCGCCGACAGCGCGATGCGTTCGGTTGCTTCCCGCGCAGCGGACAACGCGTCGAGGTGATCGAGCCAATCTTTCTCGGCATCGCCGTCGGTGCCGTCGTAGCCTTGGGGCCCGAGAGCGTCGATCCGCCGGAACTCCGCGGCGAAGTCGTGGACCTGCCGGAGCAGATCGATCTTCCACCGCTCGATCGCCACCGCCGGCGACTCCCGATCGGGGCCAGTCATCGTGACCACCGCTCGACACGTAAAGTGTTACACAACAACATAATTCGCATCGCGTCTGTCATGGCTCGAGCTCACTGTTCACGTGTTGCTCGCTCCCATGCCCAGACGTGCCCGGCAGCGGGTGGTCCTGAGTGGACCAGTCGGCCGCCACGTCCTCGGGCAGTGCGGCCTCGACGGCGGCGGTGATCGCGCTGTTCTCCGCGCTGCCCGGGGAGTCGAGATCGGCGACGGTGGCGTGGGCTTCGTGCAGCATCTGAGGTGGGCGCATCGGCATGTCCGGCAGCGGAATATCGGGGCCGTGTTCGCCCGCGCGCCGCAACTTGCCCAAAGACTTGCGGGCAGCGGTCGCGATGGCAGCATCGCCGTATCGGCGCCACCGCGTCTGGAGCTCACCGAGGTCCTCACCGCCGAGGTAGTGGCCTACCCGCTGCGCCCACTCCTCGGGCGCCACCGTCCACAACACGGCCCGTTCACCTGCGCTCATGCCGATCGATTCGGCAGTACGTCCAGCACGCATCCACAACGCGGCCATGTTGCGATGCAACTGCTGCGTCACCGCCTGCTCCATCTCCGAGACAGGCTCACCGACGGGTCGGGTGTGCAGGTAGGCGGCGTGGACGGCAGCCATGTCCTTGAGCTGTTCGACATCGTCGGCGACCCGCCGAATCGTGCGCCGCCACCCGCGGGGCGCGGGATCGGGCAAGGGTTGACCCTCGCGCCACGGGTAACCACGTTGCCCCAGAGTCCGGACTCGATCGATCCATTCGACCGGGACACCCGCGGCACGAGCCTTGATCTCGGTCAGATCCCGGTCACGGTCGAGCGCATTGATTTCCGCGATCGCCCGCATCGATGTTCGCGCGTCACCACCGCCTTCATACATCGCCTGCAGCAACCGGCCGCTGTGCAGTGCCAGCCCTTGGATGCGTTGCAGCAGCGCGATCTGGTCCCCGGGGATCTCCCGCCCGCGGGACTGCGGGTTCGGCCCCGTCATCGCTTCCCACCCCCTGCGTTCACCGGCGGTGTGGCCCGGTGCGGGGCGCCCCGGCTCATGACTCGACTCCACGGGCGGGATCCACAGGTGGCGCCGATCCGCCGGAACCCTCGGCCGGTTCGGTGGTCCACGCCAGTTCGGCGGCCTCGGTGGGCAGGGCCGTGTCGACCGCATGATCGATCACTAGGGCCATGACGGTATGGTCGGCGGCATCGAGTGCCGCCGACGCCTGCTCATACATGGTGTGCGGCAAGGGAATAGGGTCCGGGGCGAACGCCTCGGCGGGGTCGATGCCGAGCACGCGCAGGTCTCGGTGCGCTTCCTCGCCCAGACCAGGCCAGGCATAGATTCGCCAGCGTTGTTCCAACCCCGCGTGGTCGTAAGTGTCGACAGTGGCGGCCAGCACCCGCTGCCAGCCGGGCACGTCGGTAGCCCACATTCCCGCGTATTCCTCAGCGGTCAAGCTGATGGCGTGCGAGACCACGGACGCGCGCATCCACACCGCCGCCACGTTGCGTTCGAATTGAGCGGCCACCTGCGAATCCGCCCCGGCACCGACGGGACTGGGCCCCAGCGCGCCGACCATGTGGATGGCGGCCATATGCTGCAGCTGCCAAGTGTCGCCGGCGACACCGTCGATCATCTTGTCACGCACCGGATTTCCGGCCCGCGCATCGGAATACACGCGAAACCCTCGGTTCCCCAGCAACCGGGCATCCTCGATGTGCGCGTCGGCGATGCCCACCGCGTGGGCGTGGGCTTCCGCCTCTGCGCGGGCGTCGGCCAGCAGATGCAGCTGGGTCCGCCACGCCAGCACCTGGGCATCCCCGTTCATGCTGGTGATCTGATATCCCTGTTGAAGAACACGCGCACGATTGGCGGCAAGGTTCTGAATCCGATCGAGCAAACGCAGCCGCCAGCGCGGCTCCCCGGCCATCGCCGTAGGCGGATTCGGTTCGGTCATTGAGATTCCTCTCGACTTGTACTGCCGTGCAATGCAATGGTTTTCATCGATCGATCACCCCAGAGCACTCGGGGAAGTCAGGGTTGCGGTCCCTGCGTTTCCAGCGCGGAGTAGAAGGATTGAGGTGCGAGGGTGCCGGTGACCTCACCGACGATGCGATGGGCCTCGAGCATGTCCGCGCACTGTTTGGCGGTGTTCCGAATTTCCCGCAACAGCATCTTCTGCGCGGCGCTCGGAGCAGCCAGTTCTGCTGACGCCGTGCGGATCTAGTCTGGAGGCTCGTTCATGGTTCGATTCCCGGCGTTGTTTCGGCCGCAGGGGCAGGCGCCGGGATGGTGTCGAGTTCGAACGAGGTGTTCGCGTCGCTACGGATTCCCGCGGCGTCGATCGCTGCACCGATCTGCGCGCCGGGTTGCGGCTCCACCCCCGGCTCGCGGGGAGTCGCTAACAGCTGTGTTCGGACTTCCTCGATCATGTGGGCCGGAGTCAGCCGCTCCCACACGCCGCGCTCCGGTGGCAGGCCGGCGTCACCGAGCGCTTTGACCTGAAGGGCGAAATCGGTCGTGTCGGCACTGGCGTGAGCCCGCCACCGCGTCACCAGCGCGGCGGCATCGAAATCCCGCACAGCTGCGGTGGCCGATGCCCAGCTGCGTTCTCCCCACAGACGATCGGCTTCCTCGGCTGAAAGGTCGAGCACGCTGGCCATGGCGCGGGCATGCTGGGCCAGCACTCGCAACTTGCGGTCGAACAGTTGCGCGGTGCCGACCTCGGCGCCCGCGCCACGCTCCCCGTACATGGCGGCCACAGCCGCCATCTCCTGTACATGCCGGACCTGCTGTTCGAGCTCGGCCAACGAATGTTCTCGGTCGACCCGCTCCGGGTCACGCCAGTGCACATCGGCTCGCCATCGCATCCCGAGATCACCGCGATGGCGGCACTGCTCGACCCACACCGTCGGGATCGCCGCTGCTGCGGCGGCATTTTCGAGTTGTTGACGCAGCAGCGCATGTCCGTGGAAATCCTCATACCACGAACTCGGCGGCGGGTTGCCCGTCGCCTGCTGCCGGGCCCTCGCGCGATCGCGCATCACACGCGCCATCGCGGCCTGACCGTGAACGGCCTTGAGGACTTTCATCTGCATCCGGGTCGGCTTGCTCATCGCCTGCTCCCGACCGACGATCTCCTCGCATACCGCTGGCGCGCGGCCCTTGGACTCGTGCTCATGGCTCGATCCCCTGGTCCGGCGCTATCGGCGGCGTCGCCGTCACCTGCGGCGGCACGACAGGGTCCGGGTCCGCACCGCGTTCTTCGACCACCTCGACATCGAGCACGTCGGCCGCCTCGATCGCCGCGTCGATCACGCTGCCGTCCACGACCTCGCCGACCGGCCCCGTCGGATCGGACTGGGCCGCGTGGTTGACGACGATGTAGAAGTTCAATTCTTCGGTCAGGCCGCGAGTCGCACGCAAAACGGCCGGGGTCATCGCCGATCCCGCGGCGATGTCATCGGAGTGTGCGTCGAGCAGGTCGGCGGGGTTCATGCTGGTGTCTTCGGTGAGTCGCTCGTCGAAGGCTTGCGCGTGTGATCGGTGCTCCTCGGACAGATCGGCGCAACTGTGGGCGGCGGCATACGCTGCGGCCGACCGCAAACCGGCGGCGTGGTCCGAATCCTGAGTGTTGAGGGTTTCGGTGAAACCAGCTGCACGACGGCGGATCTCGATGAGCAGGCGCTTGTACTCGACGTCGAGGTCGTGGCGTTGTTCTTCCCAGACGCCGCGGTTGAGAAGATTCTGACGCTGCAGGTGATGGAGTTCGTCTTTGTTCGCGCGGTCGGCTGCACTGTCGGCGGCGCGCCGGTCGAGGTCGGCATCTCCGCGTTCGATGATCCGCTCTTTGATCCGCAGTTCCAGCAGGTGCAGCTCTTCGGCGCGTTCGATCTGGCGTGCCTTGAAATCTGTTTCGAGCGTGTGGATTTCGGACTCGTGGGCGGCGCGGTTCTGATAGCCGGCGACCTTCAGATCGTGGACTTCGCGGTTCTGCTGTAGCCGGATCTCTGATTCCTCGGCCCGGCGCTCGAACTCGGCGGCCGATCTCGATTCGGCGCCGCGGCGTTGCAGCAGATTCATCGTCATCGCCGAGGTTTGCATGGCCTGTACGAATCCGGTCCGGACCGCTTGCCCGCCCTCCTCGACCGGGTCTCCCCCGCTCACGTCCTCACCTCCAACGCCGAAACACGCCATCCCGCCGAAGAATCCAGACGGACAGCCCGGACAAAGACCGTCAGCGCTATCGCCCCCACCGCATGATCGGGCAACAGGGTGACTGCTACGACCCGCGCGAAGCTCACGCTGGTATCGGGTGGATGGTCATCGGTACCCAGCCGCGCGGTCGCGGTGATCGTGATGTCGATGTCTCGCCACGACTGCCATTGCGAGGCCGTGATGGGGGCGAGCACGGTGGCGCCGGTGCCCCAGCGGGCAGCGAGCGCATCGTCCATCAGCGGGGCCGCGGCCCGGAAGGACGAACCTTGGTCGGCCTGCTGCGCGGGCCGGTAGCTGAACGTCGTTTGTATCGCGGCGAGGGTGACCTGTGCTGGCGAGCAGGCATCGACCTGGTCGAAGGGCTTCGCGAATTGGGTTGCGCCGCAGCCAGTCCCGTTCGAACCTTCGCCCAGTTCCGTGTGGGCGCATCCTTGCAGCACGGCCGCAATCGCGCACATGACCGCCGTGGCGACTGTCCTCACGGCCTGTCGACTGGAGAGTTCGGGTGTCATATCAGCCCCTGGGGGTTGTGGATCAGGGCACCGAGATCGCGTGTCCACCAGTCGATGACCCGCCCCTCGGGATGATCGAGGGCAGGATTGGCGCAGGCATCGACGACGAGGTCCAGAATCAGCCCGCTGCTGATCGCGGCGGTCTCGAGCACCCCGCGCTCGACACCGGCCTGCGCCACGGTCAATCGAAGCGTGGCGATGTCGGCGCCCCATTCCTGACGAGCGCGCGCGGCGATCCAAATCGCCTGCAGTGCTGCGACTTTAGCCGCGATCATCTCGTCATCGATGACGAGGTCGGCGTGGAATCGGGCGTGCCAGATGACGGCCCTGTCGGGTCGGCATACAGTGAAGGTGTGGCGCGTCGCCGCCGACCACAGCATCAGATGCGGTCCGCGCGCGGCCAAGACAGCCAAGCGCTCTTCCGGCGTCGTGTTCTTGCCCGGCCGGACATCTCGCCCGCCGGCGTCGGGTCGAGCAGATGGGAGTTCGGTGCCGTCGGAGACTCGACGGCTCGCAGCAGACGGGTTGGGTTGTGTCACAGGCCTTTCCCTCCTTCACGAGTGCCGGATGTAGGTTCTCGCCGGACTTTGCGGTCAGGCGCTTCACGACCTTTGGATTCGCCGAGGTTTCTCATCGACTTTGCGACGGGGATTCCTATCGACTTTGCGCATTCCTCAACGAGCAGGTGTCCTCGTCGGCCACACTCGTCCTGGCGCAACGCATGACGAGCTGCTGACCTGTCGGTTTGCGATCTGCGCACCTGAATGGCGCAGAGCCGACGCAAGATTGGTGAGAAAGCGCAATCAGTCATGAGAACCTACACCGGAGTCGGCGGGAATCGAGTAGCGGCGTACATCGAGGCGGTCGCCGTGCCACAACGGGGCGATAGTGACCGTCTGCCCGCTCTGGGGGGCATGCAGAACCAGATCTTGACCTTGGTCGTTGCGCCCGTAATAGATCGCGACATGATGCGAGGAGCTCTCGCCAGAGGAGGTAAAGAAGATCAGATCGCCGGGCTGGCGCTGGTCGAAAGGAACGACCTGCGCGGCGGGGTGGTCTTGCTGGGCTTGGGTGAAATGCGGCAGCCGCAAGCGTCCACCGGATGCTTGGTACAGCGCATACAGGGTCAATCCCGAGCAGTCGAAGCCGCCGTCGGTCGGTCCGTTCTGGTCGCCGCCGCCCCAGACGTAGGGAGTTCCGATCCACTTCTGCGCCGCGGCGATGATCGCGGAACCGAAGTCGCTGCTCGCCCCCGGCAGCAGCATGCCGGCGCCGTTGAGACCGCATCCGATCGCCGGTTGACCGGCTTGAGCAGTCGACAGCGAGGCCGGGTCGAGGTTGGCGAACTTGGCGTACAGGTTTCGCGCCAAATCCATTTGTCCCGCATACGCATTGACCTTGGCCACCTCGACGGCTTGCGCCACGTCGGCGGGTGCCATCCGGTCGCGGGCGGGAATACGGTCGGCCTGGTCGTAGAACCAGTTGATCTGATACGTCGGGTTCATCAGGGTGGCGATGCCGACTGAACCCCACACACTGGCCCTCAGCTGATGCGGACCCACCGAATCTCCGTCGTACCCCAGTCCGTCGTTGCTGTAGTTCAGCGAATCCGGCACCGCCGGATTCGCCAGGTTCCGCAAGGTGGATTCGGTGGCCTGGGCGGCGAGCTCTGCGAGGATCACCGCTTCGGGCTCGCCACGCTGCTTGCCGATCGCGACCCCGTTGCGAGCCAGCTGCAGCTGCGCTTCGGTCAACCCGTCGACCTGTACGCGTGTCGCACTCTGCAATCCACTGCCCGACACCGCCGTCGCACAGGACGACATGGATGTAGCCCCGACTATCACCGCAACGAACACGATCAGGAGCATGGGAAGCGACAACGCGGCCGCTGCTGAGGACTTCGACAGATTCAACGGTCATCTCCTCGCCTCCCCGCTGTCAGGCGCAAGGCCGGCATGATGTGCGCCAATTGCCGCCGGCTCGCCCGACTGTAGGTTCCGGAGATAGTTGTCGGTATCGACCTTCATTTCGTGCGCGAACCATGGGCTTTCCCACCGATTTGTCGCCGGTTTCTTCTCATTGGTTTGTCGCTTCCTTTGAGTCGGGCCGAGCGCATGGCTACCTGGTGACTGTCGGGTGTGGAGTAGCAATAGACGTGGACACAAGCGCGAGAGTTGTTGTGCGGGTGCCATACTCGACCACTCGCCTCGCGTAGTCGGGGAGCTGACCCGCCCGACCGGATTCCCATCGAACTGTCGGAAACGACAGAACGCCGACAAATGGATGGGACTACCGACAACAATCATGGGAACCTACACCGACGAGGACTGCGCGGGCGCAGAGGTCAGGTGGTCGAAGCGTTTGTTGGTGTTGTGGATGTCGGTGGCACGCTCGGTATCGGTGAAGGTCATCCGGAACGCGATCCCAGGTTCGGCGGCCTCACCGGTCTTGAGCAGGTAACAGCCTGTGCCGGGCGGTGTTTCGCGTCCCGATGGGGTGTCGGCGTTGTCATCGGTGGGTGGGCGTGGTGCGGCCCAGGAAGTGACCAGTAGTTTCTCGGTTTCGGTGATCGAGACCGCGGAGCGGATTCGCTCAACCTCGTCGGGGCCAACCGGGCCGATGATCTTCGCTCGGGCTCGCTCGAAGAATCCGAGCGCCTTCAGGCTGGCGAGGTCTTTGATGGTGTGGCTGCACATGATCAGCCCGCACGCCAGCACCCGGTTGAGGCGTGTCAGCGCATCGATCCGGTCGACCATGAATTCCCCGACCCCGAGCACCCGCCAGATCTCGTCCATGACGACTTCGAAGGTCCGCGCCGGCGCCAGGCCGGCATCCGATAGCGCGTGTGCGGCCGCGACCGCGCCGAATCCTTCGCTCCAACAGGTCATCAGCACTGCGGCGAGCAGTTTGGTGTCGCCTTCGGGGATCCGGGATACGTCCACACACACTGCGGGGCTGGCCAAATCAATGGGAGTGCTGGTGTGCCGGTCAAAGATCTCCCCCCAAGGTCCTTCGATCAGCGCGCGCAGTGATCGGCGCAGCATCTTCGTGCTCGCGCGGTAGGACGGGTTGTCGTCTTCCTCTGCGAATTGCCGCAACCGGTCCGCGCCGGTCGACAGCACCGAGAGCAGATCCGACAGCCGAGGTGGATTGGCAGCGGTGAAACCCCCTGCCGCGCTGTAGAGTTCACGCAATCCAGCCGCGATGAGCGTTTCTTCGTAGTCGGCGATACGCGATCCACGCATAAGTTCGATCAACCCAGCCACAATCGTGACCTGACCAGCTTCGACACGGGCAGCTACCCGTCGGCGCATGTCGCCCTCTGGCAGTTTCTCGATCACAGAGCCGAGTGCACCGACGGCGAGGGGGTTGATGCTGCCGTAGCCATAGCCGAGTTCGATGACCTGCCCGCCGAGCCGTTCGACCAGGTCGCGGTAGTCGGGTTTGGTATCGCCCATGCACAGCACGGTTTCGCCTGCCGCGACGGCCCCGGTAACGAGGCGACGGATCAGCGAGCTCTTTCCGAATCCGTTGAGCGCCAGTATGAATGCGATGGGCGCGGTGATGTATCCACGCAGGAACCAACTCATGGGGTCGAAATGCACTGGCGCACCGGTGATGTAGTGGTTTCCGACCGGCGTTCCGACGGTCGGTGCGGTCGCACCGACAGCGAAGGGCCACAGGCCCGCCACCTCAACCGTGGTCGAGCGCCATTCCGGGGTTGTAGGCACCACCGCAGCGCGACCACCTCCGGCGCCGGAGTAGCCGCGGTCGGTCAGTTTGGCCAGCGGCCGCTCGTAGCCGTCACGCTGCTCGTCCTCGGACCAGCGCAGCGCATTGGCACGGCGGTGATCGTCAGCCGACAACTCCCAGCGCGCCAGCCATCCACGAACACCCGGATGAGCGGCCTGCTTCTCGGTACGCGTTCGCGCCTCAGCAGTGAGAATCCGGATGCCGCCTGCCAGGGTCGTCCTCGATCGGCGAATCGAGGCGCCAGTCTTTCCAGCCCTGTTCGATGTATTCATGCCGAGACTCGCTTGGAGATGCTCGAGTGTTCGGGAAGAACTACGCCGATGCCCAGGCTTGCGGCGAAGGAAGCGCCTTGCGCAGCGTAGCAGCGCCGCACGCTCAGCCGTGCTGCGGCACTCATCGCGCGGACCGAGGCTTCGATGCCGGGCAGGTCGGCGTCGAGGGTGTCGGTGACGGTGACGAGGACTGCGAATCGAGTCAGCCCGGCACCGCGAGCTTGTTGCTGGCGGGTAGTGCGGGTGTTGTCTACACGCAGGCTCGCCGATGCCGAGGCGATGCCGCGTTCGGTCTGTTCGGCGGCGAGAGCGTCCTTGAAATCGGAGTCGACAATGTCCGCAGCCTCGGCGGCAGAATGCAGCCTGTACACGACCGCGACCCTTTTGCGTGGGACATCTAGCCTCGGCCGCAGCAATTCCTCGAGCCCGGTTTCGAGGACCGCACCGCGCGGCGGAGCGTCCATTTCCCAAGTGATCGAGCGTGCACCGTCGTGGATGTAGTGATCCCATCGGTCCGAGTGGGCTAGCGGCCCAACCGAATCCCAGGTTTGCGTGTCCAAGATCTTGCGACCGGCGGCCTCTATATCTCGCTGAGAGGCTAGGTCGTAATGGGACCGCACCAGTCCCAGGACTTCCCAAGCCTCCAACGGAGTCGCGGGCAGTCCAGCGCGGGCGAGTTGCGACAGCACCGCTTGCAGACGCTGACCGATCTCGCGCGCCTGTTCCGCCACGTTCCGGCGGACACGGCCCTTGCCGATCACCCGGTAGGTGATTGCGATCCGTGCTTCGACCCGCACACCGACCCCGGCATTGTCTGCCGCAGCCTCTCGCATCACTGCGCGCGCGAACTCTGGAGCTTCCTTCCGCACCAGCCGCACTACTTCCCTGCGATGCTTGAGATGGGTTTCGATGACGTTGTCCAGCACGGAGGTGACCGCCACGACTTCCCCACCGCGCGACTGCGCGGCCAGAAACTGTCCGTACTCCTCCACCCATGTATCGATCTGCGCCTGATCCACTAGCTCCTTGCCCCGCGGAAGTACCCGCAGGACCACGCAGTAGTGGTCTGTCCGACGGATGTGGATCAAAGCAAACCGCTTCCCGCCTGGCGTCTCGTACTCGGCGAGCCGCGAATCAGCGAGCAGTCCAGGCAATCTCGCGACCCCTGGAATCCGCGAGAATCGGCCAGCCCGGTACTCGAGCTCACCTCGCGAGCGGGCCGCCGCGAATTGCACTCGCAGCACAACGAATTCCCATCCGGTTCGTCCCTTGATGGTCATTCCCGCCGGAATCACTGCCACGGCGCACAAGACCGACACGGTGCCGGTCACGGTCAGCGACTGGGTGAGCATGAAAGTCACCATGACAACGATCACGGCCGTGAGCGCAGCCATGCTGACGCCCCAGGTCAAGCCGAAGAATCCGGCCGACCGCGGCTTCTCCCAACGCCCGTACATGCGCGTCGATGTCATCGCCGGACCTCTAGCGGACCGGGCTGGTTCACATCCCAGCCGTGCTCGGTGGCCTCGCTGACGCGAGCGCCTATCGCCGAACCGACCTGCTGTGCAGCCTGTTTCGCGCCCATCGCAGCCGCGACACCGATCCCGACCGGCACTCCGGCCGCAGCGGCGCCTCCGGCCGCGGCCGCACCGCCAGCGCTCCCAGCCGCCGCCCCCTGTCCGCCTGCCGAGGCCGCGCCACCACCGCCTCCGGCTGAACCGCCGCCACCTCCCCCAGATCCTCCCGATATAGGTGCGCCCCCGCCGCTGCCTCCCAGCGGACGACCTCCGCCGCCCCCTGACGGCGGAGGGGGCGGCCCTCCCCCATTGCCGTTTGACGAATTCCCAGCCGAATTCTCGCCTTCACCCATCTTGCGAGCGTTCGAGCGAT
This sequence comes from Nocardia sp. NPDC059154, assembly GCF_042755705.1. NCBI lineage: Bacteria > Bacillati > Actinomycetota > Actinomycetes > Mycobacteriales > Nocardiaceae > Nocardia > Nocardia sp. NPDC059154. The sequence continues at coordinate 110,261 of NZ_JBHZCS010000013.1, read as the reverse complement.
CCCTTCCTGAGGCACCCATCGCTGCACCGAATGCACCACCGGCCAACGCCGCTGCCGCGCCCCCGCCTCCCCCTAGCGTCGCGACTGCCGGGGCGATCAACCGCATCAGAGCCGGTAGCACGACCGTGACCGACAACAGCAGCAGCATTCCGAGCAGCACAAGTTGGGTGTCTTGGTCCTTGTTGCCTGCCGCAGTGAACGCGATCGCATAGACCAGCGCACCGACCGGTTTCCACAACACGAAGGCCAACGCCCACGACAACATGCGTTTATACGCCTGCGAACCGGGGCCGGTGCCCGCCGCTGCTGCTGCTAGAGGAATGGCCGCGACCACCAGAATGAGAACGACCTGACGGAATATCAGCATGACCAGTTGGACGAGCATGCTGATCAAGCCGAGCAGAAAGAGCACAAGGCATATGCCGGCACCGAGCATACCGTTGGTTCGCAATCCGACGTCAACAATGCGGGACACTGCGCCGTCGAGATCGCCCCTTGTCGCGTCGAAGATGACCCAGTTGCTGAACGCGTCTCCCGCTTTGGTGCCCGAGGTGATAACGGCCGAGAACATCATCGATGCGATGACCGCACGCGCGAACATCATGAAACTCTCTTGTGCCTCGCCCGCCAGCCCTCCACGCTTGGCTAACGCCAACCGCGCAGCTCCGAAGAGAATTCCCGCGATCATCAATACGACCTGCAATCCGCCGGTGTATTCGCGAATGGACGCCAGTAGCGGACCGGGTTCTCCAGAATTCCCCGACAGCTGTGGTGACGGAAGATCGACCCACCACGTAAGGACGATCCGTAAGCCCGATGCCAGGTCGCTGCCCATTGTGTCGACCATGCTGTCGAATGCCGAGTTTGCAGCGCTGGTGGCCGCGGATTTTCCGAGGTCCTTCAATTGGCACACGGTTTGTATTGGGGACGGCACGTCGCAGAGTATTTTTCCCGGACTGAATTGCTCATGCATTGCGTCCGGTTGCAGGGCGGGCGTGAGATGAGCAGGAGCGACGTTCATGCGGTGCCGCCTTTCCACGATCCGAACTCATCGAGGCTGTAGATCTGCACGGCGCCTTGCCACAAAACCCCGATATCGTCGGGAACTCGCACGCGCCAGTCGCCTGCTTGCCAGGTCATCGGCCATGTGCCGTACGCCCATCCGCCGGGCGCCCGCATCGCGATTTGGACTACAGCCAGATCGGGCTGGTAGTTCGGGAGGACCCGTAAGCCATCGGGAACGACCACATAACTTGCTATCGCGGGCGTATCGGTGCGATTGGCGGCGATTCGGTTGATCAGGGGTTGGCCGCCTCCAACAAAACGTTCACGAACGACGTTCTGCCACAAACCTTCCGGCGCGCTCAATGCTCGGGCAAGCGCGTCACAGGCCGCGAGTGCAGCGCCTTGGGGCGTGTGCGCGAACCCAGATGCGATGCCATCGATGACTTGGGTGGGCCCATCGCTGCCCGAGAATGGCAACGCTGCGCCACCCCATCCGCTCTGCCACTGCACGCGGCGCGGTGGTGCCTTCAGATAGTCCGGTCCTGCCGGGTCGGGACGAGATCCGGAATCTTGCTGAAGTGCTTCCCCCGCCGGCGTAGCCGCCGCCTCCAGACGATTTCCGAACAAGTCGGTGGTGGGCGTATCACGGCTTGGCGAGGATGGGGGCGTCAAGGTTGACGTTGCCGGAATGTCCCCCTGGGATTTTTCACTATCCGGATGGCCTCCCCGGAGCGTGCCGACGACCACGACGATAGCGATGAGTCCGATACCGAGCAGGCTCGTGAATCTGTATTTGCCGATCATGATGATTGCTCCGTGCCCCTATTTGAGCTCGATACGAACCGCCTCGACGGGAACAACTAGGACCTCCGATACCGGTGCAGGGTGCGGCTGGTCGGGCAGTCGCAGTCGCCAGTCGGCGGCCTGCCAAATCACGGTTGCGGTATTACACGTGACCGATTCGTCCGGTTGCCTCGTATAGATTTCGATATCGCTGGCGTCGTTGGCGAACTTCGCGACGCGGTAGGCGATGATCCTGGGGGCTTCCCCAGATATAGCTGCCGTGATGGATAACTGGGCGCGAGCAACGGCCCACTCATCTCGCGCTGGTCCTGGCGCGACCATTTGCTGTACGACGATGGGCCACTGCATGTCGGTCGCAATCGAAATCCGTACAGTTGCCTGAATCGCCGCCAAGGCGGCCCCGATCGGGCTTTGATCGAATCCGCCGACCGCCGCCCCGGTCTGGGAATGCGGGCCTTCGTTGGCGGAGGGTAATAGGATGCCCTGAAAGGCCACGGATTTGAGCCCTGTAGGCGCTGCTCTCAGATCGACGGGTGGAACCTGTTTTCGTTCGGCATCGCGATGGTGGGCATGACTGCCCGCCATCGCGAATACCACGCCGACCAGCCCTGCGATGAGGATAAGAATCGCGATGGCCGTGAACGCGGGACGGTTGGTCACCGTGTCTCCTAACAGTTCAGTGGGTGGGAAAAAGAGCTGCCGCAAGGCCACTCGCGGAACCGACGAGTACAGCGGCAAGGAGGGCTCCGATGATGCCTTCGACGGCTTCGTCTCGATAGATTCGGATAGCCAGCAGCCACGCAAGGAAGACCGTGCGGGCAATACTCAGCAGAAGCACCATCCAGGCAAGCCACCCGAGCATCGGATAGAGGTGGATTGTGACTTCGGGCGGAAGCGATTTCGCGACTACCATGCCTGCTCCGATCCGGGCGGTACATCCTGTCGGAAGATCGCTGTCTCATCGCGCTCGCGACGGTAGGCGACTCCGATGGCATGCAGGATTGTTTCCGCGGCGCGGGTGGGCTGGATGTGCGGCAACGCGTGTCCAGCGTCAGGGATCAGCTCGTAGTCGGCCCAAATCTTGTCAGCGAATCGGACCGATTGTGATGCAGGAACGACACGGTCGCGCCCGCCAGCGATAACGAATGCGGGGACCGAGCGAAGTGCGGCTATCTCCTCGCCGACCACGGTGAATGCGTTGTAGGCGTTCAGCATGTCCACCAAGACGCGAGGATCACCGCGGCGGGCACCACACACGAGGTGACTCTTGGAACCCAGCCGTCGGCTCAGCGCACGGAATCGAGTTTCTGCCAGCGTGATTGCTGTCGCAGCGAGTCGGTCGAGCCGTGTCTGCCGAAAGCGTGCCAGGCGCTGGGGCATCTGACGGTAACGCCCTGGGAGACTTGGGAATTCAGGAAACTCGCCTGTCGCTCCGAAGAACACCAGTCCGGACAAGGCAGCCGCTCGCTGAGGATACCGCTGCGCGTACGCCGCGACGACGAGGGACCCGGCGGAGTGGCTGACGAGGATAGTCTCTCCGGCGGTCTTGGCCAGAACGGCGTCGAGATCGTCGACGAGGTCAGCCAGCGTGGTGGTGGTTCTGCGGTGTGGTCGACCGGATTCACCGTGGCCGCGTTGGTCGTAGGTGATTTGCAGGAGTTCGCCATCGAGCTCGTTGTGCAGGTGCTCGGTTACCGGTGCCCAGTAGCCGCTGTCACACAGCAGTCCGTGGACATAGACCACGGTGACGGCCGCGTGTGGCGCGCCCAGCCGGGTGGCCGCGAGGCGGATGTCGTCGTTGGTGCGGATGGTCAGGGCGCAACGATCGAAGGAGTTCATCGCGGGAAGATCCTCAGAGAGTCGGGAGACTTTCGAGCAAGACCGGCAATTTGACTGCCGTACAGCGGGTTTCGCGTCAGGGAACCCACCTACTTGGCACTGACGATTTGTGTCATGATCGTGCCGGCGCTGGTGGCGATGATGCCCCCGACCAATGCACCGAGCACGATCTTGGGAGATTCGAGGGCCCCACCGTGCCACCGTTCCCAGCCAAATTTGCCGCCTGCATAGATGAGCGAGGCGATTCCGGCGAGCATGACGAACCAGGCCAGATAGTTAACGATCTTGATCAAACCTTGTGAGCCTGGGGGTGGTTCGGGGGTGACGTTGATCTGTTGGGCGAGGATGGTGAGGGTGTCCATCACCGGGATGCATTCGGTCATTGGGTGTCCTCGGTGCCGGATGATGGTGTCGGGCTGCGGGTAGCGACGATGCGTTCGGTGATCGCTGTCGCCGCTTGGTGGACGTCCTTCGGCACAGCCTTCGTGGGGTGCACACGACGTTGGGGTAGCGGGTCATTGGGGGTGTATCGAGCAAGGTCGTCGATGTCGCAGCTGAGCAACTCGTCGTGCCAGCCGATCGACCAGACGGCGTCGTCCACCAGGTCAGCGACGATGCGCCGATACCTGCGGACCGCTGCGGGAACGCGCCCGGGCCGGGCTGCGGTGACCACCAAACCAACGATCGTGACTCCAGCCGGCGCAATGCCGCTGTGCCATTCACGCAGACGCTCGGCAGCGGCGGTCAGCCCAGGAATGCAGTCGCGGGTGGCGATGACGACACGCTGTGTGGTCTGCGGGGAGGCCGGCCATGCCTGGCCGGTATCAGCGGCGTGCGCCCACCACTGTGCCAGCGTCGACGTGCCCGCTCCGCCGTGCGCGCCGAGGACTGCGAACAGGGGCGGAAAAGGCCCCGTGACGGGTAGGGAGGTCTGCCGGACAGGTGCGAGTCGATCGGGTGTGGGGGCTGTGATCGTTGCCGGGTCGAATCGGCCGGGTGGTGTGCCGTCGGCGGCTTGAAGGCGAATTATCTTGGCGTGCATGGGTTATCCGCGCTTCTGGATGTTGGTGATCAGCAGGCCCGTATCGGCGCGGCGTGTATTGATCACTTGCAGATAGTCGGTTCGGGTGCCGTCGGGGCGGACCTCCACCAGGTGGACGTCGGCGGCGGTGTCGGCCAGCGGCGTGACCGCGACGCAGTGCCTAGTACCGCTAGGAATCGAAGTGAGGCCCGTTGCCAGCGGATCTCGTTGTATCCCGCTTTCTGGGGCGAGCAGCCGCATCGCCGCATCTGCGGACCGACGCTGGTAGTAGGCGTATTCGAAGGCGGCGATCAGCCCGGCGAGAGTCGTCGGGTCGCCGTCGGCATCGGTGATGGTTGACCCGCTCAGCCCTTGGCACGCGCCGACAGCAACATTGCGAATAGATGTTGTGGTCGTCGATGGGACCGAAGTAGGAGTGGTCTCGCCGGTGAGGGCTTGAGCAGCGACGATGATCACGGCGGTGGCGGTGACAATCGTGGCCAAGGCCGCACCCCATCGGCGCATGCGCACCTTGATCGCGCGATTGCCCTCTCGTCGACCCAGTCGAGGAGCGATGGAAGCGGATGTTTCGTCGACCCAGTCCCATTCGGTTTCAGCGGGGGCCGTGGCCTGGTTTGTCTCGGTTGAGCGGTGCGTGGACGAGGAGTTCTGCAGCCAGCCCCACTCACTCGATCCATTGGGTTCGCGGTCGGCACTTCTGTCGTGGGGCATGGGCTTTCACCTCCTTCGGTGAGCGCTTTCGGGGTTTGGCCCTTCGGGGAGACGGCCCGCGAGGAACGGTGCTGGTGTCTCTCTGGCGCAGAGACTGCCGTCTGCCCGAAGGGGTCTCAGGGCGTAGCGCTCGGAGCGCTGGCGCTCGGTGTTCTGGAGATGGGCGAAGACGAGACCGGCGCGGTCGAGGTGGTAGCGCTGGCCGTGGTGGTGCCTGCCGGAGCGGTCGTAGGGGGGCGAGTTTGGGCAATGTCACGGGCGAGGGCTGCGAACCAATTGGCAGCCAGAGTCAGCGGTGCTACGCCTGCCGAGTTCGCGGATGCGCTGGTGTAAGAGCCGTGACGTCCGGCGGTATCGCTGTACTGGGACCGCGTGGCCAGGGCGTAGAGATCGGAGTTGTTCGTGACGGTGCTCGTGATCGCGGTGAACGCTTGGTCGATCCAGCCCAGCGCGGTCTGCGGAGGGATCAGGTCGACGACAGCGCTGACGAGCTTGGTTCCCAGACTCGCCAGCGCGGCAACAGGATTGGTCAGGCCGACGGTGGCCAGTTCGGCGATGGTGGAGGTGGTGAAGACCTTCTCAGCGACCGAGATCACGGTGTTCAATCCGATGCTGCCGAGCCGGAACAGGACCGAGAGGGCGTCACTGAGTCCGGGCGTTGCCGTGTTTGGATCCGAAGCTTCGGTCAGACGTTGTCCCAGCGTCTTTGTCGGCTCGTAGGACAGTTGGTCCAGGCTTGTACCCGAGAGATCTTCGGTGACCACGCCCACAGCGGTTTTCCACACTGTCGCAGCCAAGGCTTGGGCGATAGTAGAGATCGCTGAGATCGGGTCGTGCAGATCAGACTGTGCGGCAATGTTTTTCACTGTCGCAGTCAGTGGGGTATCGGTCGGTGCATCGCACGTCAGATCGCCGGATGTGCAGAAGTCGGCAACGCGCCCGACCAGCCGCCCATAGTCGACCGCGGCCTGGCTGGCGATGCCCGAGCCAGTGGTCGCGGTGTTGTCGCTGAACTGGATTCGAGAGACCTCAGTCCCGGCTGTGCCTGGCGCTGCGGTCGGAGTCGTCTGCCCGGATCGGCCGGGCAGTACGGCGGTGCCGCTGCGGGTGGGGTTGGCGAACAGTGCGACTCCGGCGACCTTGTCGGGATCAACCGAACCGCTGCCGGCTCCGATGTCACGGGCGAACGTTGATACTGCAGCGGCTCCTTGTCCGTAACCTGCCGCAGCGATTCGGGTCGCGGGGCAGCGTTGGACGATTTCAGTTGCGCTGGTGGTCAGGTGCTCGGCGGCCGCAGTGACGGCTTGTTCGTAAGGCAGTGCCGTGCCGTCGTCGCTGTATCCGTATCGAATATAGCTGCGCTGCACGAGATCACCGGCATCAGCGAGAAGTGGGGTAAAGAACTGCCCAAGTGCCCCCGAGTCGGTCGTCGCCGCAGCGTCGGAAGGTGCTTCGTCTGTGCCCTGAACACCGAGCACATACAACGCCGGGCATACGTCAGCGATTGGCACGTCCGCTCGGGCCGGGCCGGCTACGACCAGCTCGATTGCCAGTGCCACACAGCAGGCAACTGCGCAAAGAATTCTGCATTCGTAGCGATTACTGTTGTGCTCCACGTTATTTGACTCCTCACATGTACGAATGCTCTCGGCACCTAGGTCAGGAACGTATTGAGTTGGTTGACCACATCGAGCGCGCTCCTCTCCGCGGTGTCGAGGTGGTCACCGTCGTATTCCTGCCAGGTCAGCAGCGTCCGACCGGCCCTCAAGTCGGCCGCCAGACGGTGGGCGAGTTCGTAGGGGATGATCGAGTCGCGACGGCCGTGGTAGAGATGCACGGGGATACGCAGTTCGTCGAATCCGGTCGTGTTCTCTCGAGCCAGGACGTACCGCCAAATAGGGTCATTCCAGGGGTCGGACCGCTCACACCAGTGCCCGAGTGGCTGCTGGTATTGCGCCAAAAGGATCTGTGCACTGAGAGTTTCGGCCCGCTGGGCGGCGCGATGCCCGTCTGCTGTGAAGACATGTCGCAGCGGCAGGTGATGGTAGGCCCGTGAGAGCCCCAACAGGCCGGCCAATCCGAGCGCCGACCATGGACCGCTATCGATGATCTCGACCAGGGCAGCCGGATCTGTGACGACGGCACCAGCCGCGACTCCTCGAAGGTCGAGCTCCGGCGCGTAGTCACCGTGCAGGGTGGCTGCCCAGAGCGCGGCGCGGCCGCCATCGGCATAGCCCCACAACACCACCGGACCTGTGACACCTGCGAACTCCGGCAGGTTCTGTGCAGCGCGGGCAAGATCGAGTGCGACGTGGCCAGCTGCACGACCAGCGAGAAAGGTATGGCTTCCCAGCCCCGTGATGCCGAGGTTCTCACCATCGGGCACGGCCACCGCCCATCCGCGGTCCAGGGCTGCGATGATCGGATCGAGGGTTTCCTCACCCGCGATCAATTGCTGCGAGGGCGCGCAGGCTCCACCCAGCCCGTGAAAACTGGGGCAGTACACCAGCAACGGAGCTGGTCTCCGAGGATTGGCCACACGTGGTGTGATTACCGTTCCGGTAACCGGAATCAGTTCAGTGCGCGAGTCCGCAGAGACATAGACCAGCTGCCAGGTGCGAGTCGAATCGACCAGAGCACTGATCTCGGTCTCATGTGTCCGCAGGACTTCGCCTGGGCGATGGTCCTGGCGCAGCACTGGCGCGGTGTAGAAGTCGGTCATGAGCGACCGCCTGCCAGATCGTGTGCGAGTGCGATGAACCAGCCTGTTCCGGTGAGGATCTGTCCGGTACTCGCGTAGCCGTTGTGCCGCGCGACCGTGTCGACGAACCGCAGGAGTACTGCAGGGTTCACCAGGTCAGCGTTATCAGCAAGCAGCTGTCCCCAGGCGGCCGACAGTTGCCCAGCTAGCTTGGGCAGAACGCCAAGTGGGTTGACGCCCAACGCCGATATGAGTTCATTCCATCGCGCTGCGGCTGCGTCGCGGTCAACCGGATCGGGTGTCGGAATCCGTGGGTCGGCGGCGTCGATGAGGCGCTGCGCTAGGGAGGCGTGGGGAAGGTAGTCTGCGTTGTCGGCTTCGATCTGGAAGTCGTCGAGGACGACCGTTGTCCAGGCGTTGCCGAGTGCAGCCGACAGCAACCCCTGAATGGACCCAAGCGCGGCCAGTGGGTCCCGCAGATCGGCTTGCGCCGCGATCTCCGCGCCGACTCGAAGTAGTGCTGCCCTGTCCGGAGCCGAACACGCAAGGTCACCATCGACGCAGATGTCGGCCACTCGGCCGGTCAGCGCACCGTAGGTAGCTCCTTCGTCCGCGAGTCCTGCGCCGTCAGCGGTCGGGTTGGCGATCTGTACGCTGGACACAGCGGTGCCTGGCGTGCCGGGCGCGGGGTCGGGCACGCTCTGTCCCGGACGTCCGGGGAAGACCGGCGATTGAGCGGTTCGTGTCGGGTTGGAGTAAAGCGCGATACCTGCGATCCGATCCGCCGGAACTGGCCCGTTCCCGGCGCCGACGTCTTGGGCGAATTCGGCGACAGCTTGTGCTCCCTGTGAGTACCCGACCGCAGCGAGCAGCGTTGCGGGACAGTCCGATCCGATCTGCGCCGCGGCGGCCCGGAGCAAGTCGGCGGCTTCGCCGACGGACCTCGCGTAGGGTTCGGCTCCGCCGCCGGGGACCGCACCCCCGAACCCTGCGTCGTAGCCGATGTAGCTACGCTGCACCAGATTTGGGACCGCGTTGATCACCTGTCCCACCAGGGCTCCGACGACACCGGTGTCCGCAGTCGGGTCGGCGTTCGGCGAGGACTGGCCGGTGCCCTGGACGCCGAGAACATAGAGTGCAGGACATGTCGGCCCGAGCGGCACCGCCATAGCGGCTTCGGGCTTGGCAACGCCCAGAATCGTTGTGGCGCTGGCGATCATCAATATCGCTACCTGTGCCGCATGTGCCGTGCGAGGTCGCGTTTTCATTGTTGACCGACCCCCACACCCGCTCCGAATCCGGCGCCGACTGTGCCGCCAGCGACCGCGCCGACGATTGCCAACGGGATACCTGCGATCGCCGCACCTACCGCGGCCCCTGCGGCCGCGCCAAGTGCAGTGCCGAAAACGCCCGAGGTCACTGTGCCGACAATCGGCACCGGTACGACGGTTCCGACCGCAGCACCCGCGATTCCCCCTACGGTGCCACCGACCAATGCGCCTACCACTGCGCCAACGGCCGCTACCGGACCGCCGACGATCGTCGCCCCTGCGGCCCCACCCACTCCAGCACCGGCGAGCGTTGCACCGCTGACCCTGTCCGATCGCCCAGCCGGCACGCCGATGGAGTCCAGCGCGGTTGCGACCTGCGCTTCGGCACCGGCCGCCGTGTTGTTGACCCAGTCCCTGACATCGGTGGGAAGCCAGTCCGGAGATGGTGCTTGCCATTGCCCGATGCGGATTGTGTTGTCTGCCGGGGCAATCGGTGCCACCGGAGCTACCGGCTCTGGTAAGTGCAGATCTTCGAGGGTCACCGGCGGCGCTGGGTCCGACGAGGGAGCGGGCCTGGGAGTGGGGCCGTTGCGGACTTCGGGAGGTTGCTCGGGGTATTGCTGTGAGGCATCAGGCGGCGCTGTCTGCGGCTCAGGTTGCGGAGGTGGTGGAGCCTCTGGCGCAGTCGTTCCTGGCTGCACAGGACTGGTCACACCTGGCTGGTCCGCGATTTGTTCTGGACCCGCGCCCACTGCAATCCCAGGGGCTGACAGCAATATCGCGAGGGGAATTGCGCCCGCAACAGCACCACGCCCGCAACGACGCAGGCTGGCGCCGACGCGCTTGGCGCGATGATAGGGCTCGGCGGCCCCCGCATCGAAAAGGATTCTGTTTCTTCTTGATCGCATGCCGAATAACCCCATTCATGGCAAATACGAAGGAAAGCCCGTCCGCACTCTGCAGCACAAGCCGTACCAGCCAGGGGCTCCTAGCTGGCCGTTCACGTCGAGGAGCCCCTGGCTGGGCGAGGACGAACTACAGGAATCGGCCCGCGAGACCAAGGAGCTGTGTCACGATATCCAAGAAGTTCGAACCTATCGCCGAACCAGTGTTGAGGTAGGACAAGATTATCGACGGATCCACAGGATTCCCTTTCGAGTCGGTTTCACTTGCACCTCAATCAAAGCCTCGAAAGATCTTGTCGCGCTACCCTTCCGGCTGACAACGTTTTTATCTGATAAGACTTTTACAACCCCAATCACCCACACCATGCTGCGGAAATTTGGTGCAGTGGTACACAAATTACAAGTACTGACTCGATCCCCGGCGCTGCCCGCGGTGGCATGAATGCGCAGGTCTGCAATAATCGCAAAAAACCCGCAATCAGCGGACGAAATCCCCATTGCTCGGCAGACAAGCCGCTGGTACAACGGTGCCAACTCAAGGGGGAGTGAGTATCACCGCAAGTCAGCGAAGCTATCGAGTACGACTACTTCCGGAGGGGGGAGAGGACATGGGTCCAACTCCTGCACGACGGCGTGATCAGCGTCGGAAGCCGATACATACCAGTGACAACGATATTGAGATGCCGCGGCTAGGGTCGTGGCTTCAGCAGGTCCGCGACAATCGCGGCCTGAGCCAACGACAGCTGGCGCTGCGCACCAACATCAGCGAGCCCTACATTCCTAAGATCGAGGCCGGCCGCATACCCAGCCGAGAGGTGCTCGACCAACTCATCTGCACGCTGAGCCTCAACCCGATGCAAGCCCGATACACCAGGGATCTCTGGGCGCCCGCGGCGAGCCTGCCCTCCATTGACGAATTACGCGAGCGCAGCACCACATCCAGCCGCATCGAGCATCTCGAACGACTCGACGACAGCGGGGTTATCGCCGTCTATACCGACCCACTCTGGAACATTCTGGCCGCGAACGCATCCTTCCACCGGGCTCTGCCGGGCCTTGCTGAGCCAGAGAACAACTTGGCGCTCTGGCACTTTCACAGCACTCGCGGCCGTCGACCCGCTATGGACGTGACCCTGCAGTGGGAGCACGAGGCGGCGTTCCTTGTGTCCATATTGCGGGGTGCATTTGGCCGTTACCGCGAAAGCCCCCGCGCACGAGACCTGTTCGAACGTTTACGGCATGACAAGACCTTCGCTCGACTTTGGTCAGACATCGTAAACGTTGCCTACGCTCGCCGGACCGGCGATCGAGCGCAACTCCGCGATCCTGCAACGGGCGAGCCATATTCGATTTCAATTGACATCCACGAGGTCGCCGATGCTCCGGAGATTCGCGTCTGCTACGCGATTAGGCATCCTCCCAAAGTCCGCGCCGTTCAATAGCCCCCTCGACTGCATCGGACTGTTGGAGGCATGCGTCACAGTCGAGCGACCAGTTCACCAGACGCCACTTTCCACGAGTGGAATCGCTGCGCCTGCATCTTTCACCCAAGGTCTCGGCGACTGACCGGCAGTGCCCCCTCCGATAACCATGTGACGCAAAAGAAACGCCAATCACTCGATACAGAGGGCCGACCCGGAAATAGCGCTGCCTACGTCCGATACGGACGTAGGCAGCGCCAGCCGCACCACCGAGCCAGCAGGTCCTAAGATTTCAGTTCTGCAGCGAACGATTCCCATGCTGCCGAGTAAGCCATCGCGAGGTCCCTGATGACCGTTCGGGCGTACGGTGGAATCGCTTCGGATAGCCGGCCGAACTCACCAGGCGCTGCCTCGTGCAGGCGCAACCAGCGGACCAATTCGCGGCCCCTCTGGGTCATCCGCAGTGACGGGTCCTTCGCCAAACGGTCAAGGGTCTGCGCCACATCAAGCGAACCGTTGGGCACACCAGTTCGGATTGCCGGCCCACATTCAGTGTCATGGCCCCGTCGAGATGGAACTGGGTCTTCCCCGCGCTTGAGCCGATCACGAACGTCGCGAACAGTTGCTGGCGATATCCCCGCAGTCTCGGCCACGTCACGCAATGACGCACCTGGATTGTTTGCCAGTGCGTCGGCTGCTCGCCGTCGACCTGCGGCAGGGTTCACCGGCCGCCGCCTTCCGTCTCGCCCGACTCTGTGCGACTGCTGCTCGGCCGCACTTGCCCGACGCAAGCCCCGAATTGTTCTGGCAGACAGCCCAGCCGTAGCAGCGATCGTGCGATCCGACCACGCAGGGTGCGAGTCCAAAATCCTGGTCGCGGCAGCGCGCCGATCTGCCGACGACAGTGGAAGACCATGCTCGACATTCGCGCGGACGGCGAGCACAAATGCGTCAACTTCACTGCCTTCGAAGAAGGCTGCCTCGACCTCATCGCATCCGCGATAGATCAGCGCCCGAACCCGGTGCCTGCCGTCAATTACACGTCTCGTCTCACGATGCACCAGGATTGGCTGGAGCTCTTCACTGCTCTGCGCCAGCTTCCACGCATGAGCGTCGCTCTCCCCGTTCAAGCGAGGCGAGCCGGCGAGGTCGAGGCTATCGATCCGAACAGACTCGGTTCTACCACTGCGCGGGAGAGAGTCGAGAAGGTCGTTCACCATGATGCTTGAGGCCCCATGTCCACGCCATAGTTGTCACTAACCTCGAAACCAACTGGGGCACAGTGTGATTTCAGAGGAATAAACGACAGAGATCGACACCCTGCACTCGCCCCCTTCCCGCAGGGTGCGGTATCGAACAGTGGAAGGTACCGTTCCGTCTCGTTCGACGCCACCATGGCCGCCTGCATTCCAATGACATGCCCTATACCAACAGTTGGCGACAACCGTTGTCCCACCGATGGTTTGGTTCCCCTCCCACACCGGGCGTCCGGTCCAGCTTGCACGCCGTCAATCTAGAAGACCGACCTGTGCACGTCAATGCATTCGTGCACATTCATGTGCATGGAGCGTGGCGTCTGACTTGCACACACTGCGGACCAACCCACACACGGCACAAGAGTCAGGGAACGCCCTCGGAGAATTCAGATGCATCGGGATACGTTCTGCTCGATCTCGCACTACGATGCACACCATGGATGTTCGGTCCCGCCCGCCAACGATCGGGGAGTCCGGCGGATCGGAATCGCCTGGCCAACGGTTCGGACGGTGGATCAAGGCATTCCGCGGGAGGGACCTTCCCGACAGATTGATCACCCACCATCAGATACATGAGCTGGGCGGGCCGACCCGAAACGTCCAGTCTCGCATCGAGGGCGGTCACGCCGACTCCCTCAGCGCGACGACTGAGGCGAAGTACAATCGGGCACTCGAAGCCCTGGGCCTCCCTCCGAAGACTGCGACAGCCGTACTGCATCAATCCACCACGCCTGAAACACAATTCGAAACGGATAGCACCGCGTCTTCGGGTGCCGACGATGTCGAGCGCGGCGTGCGTGCACTTCAAAAGCTCCATCGCGAGCACCCTGACGTCGCGGACCTCGTGACAGAGCTCGGCCGGCACGGCATCGAATTGAAGCACGCTCGCAGTCACTCGGATGGATACCAATTGACGTTCGGCAACGCCGGGGTCTCTCAGTTGCTACACGCTCTGCAGGGTGCAACCGACTCGCCCCGGGCGTTGTCCACCGAACACCGCACCGACTCATCGGATGTTCACTAGGCACCCTTCGACGAGGCGCTTTCACCCTCTTGGACAATCGATTTCGCGAGCGCCCATCGCCCCAGCAAGTCGTCGACGTCGAGAGCATCGACCGCTCGCCTCGCCGGGGGATCACTTGTAACCTGGTGAGGTTCCGCGGCCAACTGACGAGCGGCCACGACCAGTTCGGCCACCTGGCGCATTTGCTCCTGCTCGCCGACTCCGACCGTGCTCTCGACCAATTCGTCGATTTTCTCCGGTAACGGACAGGCGTAGCTTGCAAGGATCTCCGCTGCATCGCGGATCTCGATTCGTCTCCGCTCAACTGTCTCGGTTGGCCACGCACCCCACCGATCCGACCACCGCAGCCTCAAGACCACCATAGGTACTGCCGCCGTCACATCGGTCCACAACGGAACCAGCCGGTGTAGCTGGCGCAACCTGGAGAAAACCCGTGCACATGAGGGAACGAGGACCAGCACCAGCACTGCTGCAGACAATAGCTGTGGCTCACCTGACGCCAGTCCGTCGGAGGTGAGGCGGTAAAGCTGATCGCTGGGAGAGCCACCTGTTTCTGCCTTCTCCACTGCGGCACACAACAAATACGTGAACGCCGGTGCCACGCTCAGAACTGCGACGACAAAGAGAATCCACACCACTCGCAGCTCCCGCTTGGTCGTCACGCGCCGCCGCAGGCGCGCCAGGGTGCGAATCAGATAGCCGGACACCAAGATTGACGGCACAGACAGCAGGACTACGTAGACTCCGTACCGCCAGCCCCCATACTCGGAAATCGAAACGCCCTGAGACCGCGCAGGTGTGCTAAGTACAAGGAATGCGCCTCCGATCACAACCGCGGCTCCCCGCGCGATGCCGAACGACAGCCGATACCTCACGGGGCCGTAGTCACGGACGAGCAATAGTCCCAGTCCATAGGTCCAGCACAGGACCATAGTCCAATGCCACACATCGGAAACGGTCGAAAGCCCGCCAGGAGTCCACCGTGCGACGCGATGAGCTATCACCGGTTCACGCAGAACAACGCCGACCAGAACGTTCAGCGCCGATACATTCACCATGTGCTCGATACGCGAGCTACCCCGTACGAGAATGAGCCTCGCTCCCGCAACCGCGACCACGAACACCATCGCAGGCACGGTCACGACAGCGGGCAACGTCTGCGGCCACATCAAAACGCCTTCAGAAACCTGTCACGACGCGGCCCGTCGGCTCGGACTAGAGTTCTGACCATAGTGGCGAACAACTCGGCTTCGTACTCCTCAGGCCGGTCATAGCTCGATGCTCGGCGGAACGCGCGGATTCTTGTCGCGCGAAGGTCCGCGCTCAGCCCTGGGAGCAAAGTGGTCAACTCCTCAGTCTGGGCATCCTGCCCGTGGTCGAGCAACACATGGCCTAGTTCATGGAACACATCGTGAGGATCGTGAGAATCGCGCAGCACGAAGACGTCAAAGTCATTGGATGCCAGCCACATTCCACACAAGCCAACAGGCGATTCAGCAGGCAACGGCAAGCGGATGATGCGCCGCCCGCGAAGTCGTTCCACCGTCGCGAGCAGTTCGTCGGCCGTCCAATCTTCGGGTAAGGCGTCGTCGAGCAGGTCGACGAGCTCACGCAGACGAACCCTGGCCGACTTGCGCCGTTGAGCCATCGTTCGCACACCTTTGGCTGGCTTCATCTGAGCCTCGCTGCACCTTAGCCGACCATCACCTGCTCAGCGGTGCCGAAGATTGTTGCCCTGCGCTCGGGTCGGGAGTCGATCGAGCAAGTGTCATCCCGGTCAAGCGTTGAATCCGAGAACTTAGCTCCGGCGCAATGCTTCCGAGCCACACACCGATTCGCAACTCGACAGGCGCGACGGTCAGCACTGCAACGTCGCATTCAATCGCGTCCACGACGGCATCAGTCACCCGGCGAAGGGACGTCGTTCTGAACCCGGGCGGCAACCGCACTCCGCTGTCGGCGAACATCCCCGCTCCATGCACGAACCCCGGCTCGACAAGCGACACTCCGATTCCGCTGGTGCGCAGATCATCACGCAAGCCCAGCGCGAATCCACGCAGACCGAACTTGGTCGCGTTGTAGACAGCCGTATCGCCAGAGCTGACTCGTCCACCGATCGACCCGACGAACACGATGTGACCGCGCTTGCCTTGCCCCTGCATCACTTTGGCCGCCGCGCGCGCCATAGTCATCGGCGCTCGCAAGTTCACAGCGATGGCCTCGTCCAATGCTTCGTCATCGAATTGTCCAACCCGCCCCCCAGCCGGGACACCAGCGCCAGCGATAAGTACGTCGATCGGACCAACCTCGTACATCAACCGTGTCACCTCGTCAGGCCGGCTCAGGTCCGCCGCATAGGCTGTGGCCCCGAGCTCGGCACTCAGATGATCTAGAACATCTGTGCGTCGACCTGTTAGGCACAGCTCAGCCCCCTGCGTCGCGAGGGTTCGGGCAATCGCCTGTCCAAGGCCACCGGTGGCCCCCGTCAACAGGACCTTCGCTCCGGCCAAGCGCAATCCTCTGCTCATGTAGCGGTGTCTCCTCAAAGTAGGGGTCGGGCCAGCTCACCATCGCCGGACTAGAGTGGCCCGGCCGGGAACCTTCATCTGATGCCCAGATCGGACCTCGCATTCGCCAAGGCTAGCGCGGTCTACATGCCTTCGCGCGATGAGTCACTGGGGTCAATTACATTGCATAACAACACATTCGAGCCTTTCAGTCCGAATGTCCGGAGCGCAAGACACATCCGCGCGTTCACAACCACGATCCGCGCTCGGGTCACGTTTGCCACGAGGTGCCCGCGACCAAGTTCTCATCAACCGTGACGGGTTGCCAACCAGGCGCTCCGGGGACTGGGTGGATCTTCCGCAACTCACGATATGCACAAGGTTTCCCGTTCACTCATCAGACGAGCCGGGGAACCGAGGCCAATCATTCGATGACACTAAGCTCCAGGTCGCCACCGAGAAGCAGCATGTGGCGCACCCAGTTTGACGGGATCCGCACCCGGCTGCGCACCCGAATACTTGGCATCTCACCCGATTTGACCGCAGCGTATACGGTCGACCGCCCGATTCCGAGGAGCCGGGCCGTATCCTCCACCGAGACAGTCGGTTCGGTGATCAAACGTCTCATTGCATCGTCCGCATTCGTCGTCACACCATCCATGCTTCGCCCCGCTCCGGCATTTTTCCACTCTCGTTAGAGTTGGAAATATGGCCGGAAAGAGATTCACCCCCAGGAATCCGCTTGAAGCGATAAGCCCACCCGACAAGCGGGGCGAGGTCGTCTTCGTGAACTATCTGCCGCCCGCAGTCACAAGCGAGCAACGAGCGAATCCCACGGACGCCCAGACCGACTCAGCATTGCGTCGACTGCCGGGACATCGCGCCGTCGTGCGACTTGCTGGATCTCCATTCCTCTGCGAGGTCCGAGTAGTCGAACTCCCCGGCGAACCGCCCCAGATCATGGATCTGCGCATCTACGCGCCGCCAGCATTCGGCGACGTCGCAATCACCAACGCTGATCTGAAGTCCATTCCCCTGGCACGCATCGCCGCCGCTGCGGGATCCGGACTACTGACCTCTATGCACGACATCGATTCCCTCCCCGCCCGCCTCTCCACTCCCGAAGAACACACCACCGCAGCAATATCCGGACAACGACCACTGCGCGGCAGAGGCCGTCCGCGCAAGCTCACCGATGAATTCCTCGCCCGCATCGCCGGTTACGCACGTGAGGCTCACCGACGAGGACAGCCGATCCCGCAATACGTCGCCGCCTGCGTCGAGCCAGAACCGAAAAAGCAGCCGCGCCCGGACACCGTGCGTTGGTGGCTCGCGAGGGCCCGCGAAAGGCGATTGCTCACTCCTGGAGAACTGACAGGAAAACCCGAACATCCCCCAGCGCAAGGAGACACATCACCGTGGCAGACAGACCACGCCGTGCTCGCCGAGCCGAGCCGATCAACAAGCACATCGCCAAGAACGGCGCGATAACGTACTGGTTCCAGACCGACGTGGGGACTAAGCCGGATGGCTCCCGCGATCGGCAGCGGTTTACCTACCGTACTCAAACCGAAGCGCGGCGTGAGTATCGACGCATCACCTCGGAAGTCGCAGCTGGAACCTACACTCAGCCCGTCGATATCACCGTGGACGAGGCGTGCGATCAATGGCTGGATAGTCGCCGCGGCATCCGTCGAAATACGCTCGAGCGCTGCCGCGACGATCTCAAGCCGGTTCGACGCCGACTGGGTGGAAAGAGGCTGGCCCAGCTCACCAAGGCCGACGTGGATGCACTGGTGGCGTGGATGCTCAGCGAGGGTCGATGCTCCCCGAAGCACTTCCGACCCGACAGCCTCATGTCCCAGATCGCCGACCTGATCGGACAACACCCCGAGGGCATCACGGCCGCGCAGATCAAGGCCGCGTTCCCGGACAAGGACGTGCACACCTGTTTGTCCGGCCTCGTACGCGACGGGCGAGCCGCCCGGCCCCGGCGAGCGTTCTACATCCTGGCGCAGCCACAGGACTCCGCGCCACCGGTGTCCGGAGTCAAACCGGTCACCGTCCGGACCACACTCACCACGTTCGGTACGGTGGTCCAGTCCTACGTCGACCAGGGCACGTTGCCGCGCAACGTGATCGCGCTCGTGGAACGACCCGCGGACGACATCGTCGAGGACGACCACACGCAGGCGGCCAAGTCCTGGACCCTGACGGAGGTCGAAGCCTTCCTCGCCTCGGCCCGCGCCGAACGGCTCTACGCCTGCTGGTTGCTCTCGGCCTACGGGACGCGCCGCTCGGAGGTGATGGGCTTGCGGTGGACGTGGGTCAGCGACACCCTGCTGAAGGTTCGGCGTGGGCGGGTGGCGATCAGCACCGGGTCGGAGGAGGGCCTTCCGAAGTCCCGGAGGAGCCGTCGCGACCTCCCACCGCCCTCTGATCTGACGGAGGCGTTGCGCGCGTTGAAGACTCGGCAGAAGGCCGAGTGTCTGGCACTGGGGATACAGTGGTCGGATGACCGTCTGGTCGCGGTCCACGACGATGGGACACCCATCCGGCCCGAGTGGTATTCCGACGAGTTCCAGCGATTGCGGGAGCGGGCGGGACTGCGCCGAATCCCGTTGAAGGGGTTACGGAATACCTCCGTGTCGCTCATGCTCGCGTCCGGGATTCCGGTGCACATTGTGGCGGCCTGGCACGGTCACGACCCGGCGGTATCGCTGTCGATCTACAGTGATGTGCAGCCCGAAGATCTGGAAGCGGCCGGTGCCGCGCTCTTCCGCAGCAGGAAGAAAAACAGGTCCCGCGCTTTGGCAAGCTCTCGGCACGCCGACGTGCGCGAACGCGATCGTCGGCGAAGGCGAAATAGCCTTTGATCTGCGTAAATATGAGTGGAGCTAAGGGGACTCGAACCCCTGACCCCCACACTGCCAGTGTGGTGCGCTACCAGCTGCGCCATAGCCCCGGATGGTTGCCGCGCGGTTTCCCGGGCGACTGGGAGAAGGTACACCAGGGGACCCCCTCGAGTGCAAATCGGCTGGAAATATGGGTGGGCGAGGGGCGGGTGGGCGCGCGTACAGTGGGCGGTGATTCGTTGTCGTCCGGGGTGGTTCGCGGGGAAGGCGGCCGCTCCGCGGGGAAGGTCGGACGCCGGTGAGGCTGATCAATGGCCGGTACGAGCTGCGGGAGCTGGTCGGCAAGGGCGGGATGGCCGAGGTCTGGGATGCCTGGGATCGGCAGTTGCGCAGGCAGGTTGCGGTCAAGGTGCTCGACGCGGGCAGTGTCGCGGTGCGGGCGCAGGAAGAGCAGGTGGCCTGGCAGCGGTTCGAGCGGGAGGCGCGGATCGCGGCGCAGATGAACTGCACCAATGTGGTGATGCTGCACGACTCGGGGGTTTTCGCCGAGAACGGGTGCCGCTCACCGTTTCTGGTGATGGAGTTCATTCACGGCGAAAATCTGCGGCAGTTCATGCGGACCCAGGAGAACTGGTCGCTGCCGACGCTGGCCCGAATACTCACCGACGCGCTCAGCGGGCTGGTGTACGCGCACTCCAAGCAGGTGGTGCACCGCGATATCAAGCCCGAGAACATCATGATCTGCCGCGACGGCACGGCGAAGCTGGCCGATTTCGGCATCGCCATCGAGATGCGGGAGAACATGCTGCGGCTCACCCGCACCAACCAGGTGGTGGGCACGCAGAACTATTCCGCGCCCGAGTATCTCGAACACGGCAGGTTCACCCATCTCAGTGACGTGTACTCGTTCGCGGTGGTGTGCTATGAGGTGCTGGAGGCGGTGTTCGCGCCGGCGCCGCTGCCCGGCCGACTGAAATCGGTGCTGGATCAGGCGCTTTCGCCGGATCCGTCGCTGCGTTTCCAATCCGCGGCCGAGTTCCAGCACTACTTCCGCGATGCGGTCCACTCCGAGACCCGCAGCCTGACCCGAACCGTCAAGGGCGCCAGGCCGGAACCGGTCACCGTGCCGGTGCGCGCGCAGACCAGCGTCCTGACCCCGGGCCCGCCGGTGCGGCCGCCGGACGAACGACACGGCGTCGACCTGCCCGAGACCGGGCTGTGGGGCATCTTCGTCCGCCCGGCCCTGGAATACCGCCAGCGCGTGCTGGCGGGACTGACCCGCGACGATCCCCGCTACATCGGCGGCGTGCTGCTCGGCGCGGCCGGTGCCGGAATCGTGCTGGGCTGGCTGGTTTTCGTGCTGCTCGCCTGGGTGATCGTGTCGATCGCCCACCACCTGTGAGGAACTGCGATGAACAACCGACGGGCCGGCCTGGCCTGGCAGCAGTACGTGTACGCCGGATCCCGCTCCTGGCACTGGCTGCGGGTGGCGTCCGCGGTCGGTGGGGCCTTCTTCCTGGCCACGCTGCTGTGGCTGACCTACACCGTGCTCTGAGGGGTGCCCGTGCGAATCGTCTGCCTGAACTGCCTGGCGGAGTTCAAGTTCGATACCGCCCGCCGCTCCTGGATCTGGGTGCTGCGCCAGCCCAACGGCGGGTTCGCGACCCGCGTCGGGGACTATTCGCGGCGCCTGGATCGGCGCTGCCCGAACGGCTGTGAGATCGACGAGGAGATCCTCGACCATCCGACCATCGTGATCGGCTTCGTCGGCGAATCCGCCTCGTCCAAGACGCATCTCATCGTGTCGATGATCTATTCGGTCATGAACGACCCGATGCTGGCCCGCGAATGGTCCATCGTGCCGTCGCGCCGTTCGACGAAAATGCTGGCCGCGCTGGAGAACACGCTGATGAACCGGCAGGCCATCGGCTACACCCAGAAGCGGGGCTACGTCGGCGCGCAGCAGCGGCAGGAGAACGGCATCGGGCCGCTCGGCGCACCGCAGCCGCCGGGTCTGCCGCAACCCCCACGCCCGCCGCAACCGCCGATGGCGCAGCAGCAGACCCGGACCCACGCCTGGAGCGGCTGGCAGGTCCGCACCCCGATCCTGATCAAATTCACCTCGCTGTCCACCCGGCGCACGGTGAATCTCGCCTTCGTGGATGTCGCGGGCGAGGATGTGGCCGACGCCGAGATCGCCGCCAAGGTGAGCCCGCACCTGGCCATCGCCGACTTCCTCTGGTTCGTGGTGCCGTCCACGTTGAACAAGCAGTACCTGGCCATCATGCGCGAGCACGCGGGACCGGCCAACGAGGAGAGCCTGAACAACAATGTCGAGCACTCCCAGACCGTCGGCCGGACCAAGATGATGATCGACCAGATCGCCAAGCTGTGGCGCACGGCCAACAGCTATCCGCTGGATCTGCCCATCGAGCCGCCGCGCCTGCACGCCTCGACCATCATCGCGAAATCGGATCTGCTGTCCCTGATCAACCTGCCCGAGGTCGGCCTGGTCGCGCCGCCGCCGGACTGGGCGGATACGCCGTACAGCCTCAATGGTGCGGGCAACCTGTATCAGCCCGGCCAGATCGACTATCGCTCCGACGCCACCAGAAGCCTGGTGCGCAAACTGTTTCCGGCCGTCGACGCCACGCTGTCCATCCATTTCCCGCACAACCGCTACTTCCCGGTCTCGGCGGTCGGGTGCGGCAAGCGGGCCGACAACACCTATCCGGTGTTCAAGCCGTTCGCGGCCGTGGACCCGGTCATCCACATGCTCGACCGCATCGACCGGCTACGGGCGGACCGATGACGGGCTTCGCGCAGCTGCTGTGCGGCTGGGCCATGGTGACGCTGGAGTCCTCCGGGACCGGGGTCGGCGTGGTCGCCAGATCCGGAAACTGGCCCGCCGCACTGGGATCCACCACGCGGGAGCTGGGGTCGCTGGTCAGTTGGGATGGTTCGCCCGCGTCGCCGGAGGCGTTCGCGCTGGAGTTCACCGTGGTGCGGGGACTCGCGGTGGCGGTGCTGAAGACGCCCGCCAATGACCGGCCGGGCACCTGTGTGGCACACCTCGTCGCGGGTGGTCGCGGAACACTCGACGGCGCAACGACTTTGAGCCTCTACGACGCGGGACGATTCCGTACCTCGCTCGACGACGCCGAATTTCCCACCGACCACTGGCCGCCGCTGCCGAATTCCGTGGAGGACAGTCCCGCCGTCACCGCCGCGGCCGACGCCTACCTCGACCTGGACTGGCTGCCCGCGCTGCTCGGCTACACCCTGGCGCATCTGGCCGGGCGCGGCCCCGCCATCGAACTGCACGTCGAGAGCGGCACGGACGCCGTGGCCATGCTGCGAGCACTCTACGGCCTGCTGCCCCGGAACAGCCTGCGGGACTTGACCTTCTGCACCTCCAGCACGCCGTCCGCGGCCCCCGCCGCGATCACCGCGGTGACCCGCGACAGCGACGCCCCGCCCGGCGGCGCGTGCCGCATCGTCACGCCGGGCGATCCCGGCGACGAATCGGACCCGTTCGTCCTGCTCGGGCAGCAGATCATCGGGCACCGGCGCGCCGGTGTCACGCTGCCCGAATCCCTGTCCACCGCAGACGAAATCGGCCACTGGTGCTATCGACGGCACCTGCGCGCCCTGGGTCCCGCCGAGCTGGACGACGACCACCTGGCCGAGGTGATCACGGACCCGGAGCTGAACCCCGACTGGCTCCGCGACGACGCGGTGGCCGGGCGTGCCGTCCGTCTCGCCATCGGAAGACCCAGCGTCGCACAGGCATTGGCGCGACTCGACCACCGTCCCAGCGTCCGCCGCACCTTCGAGCAGGTTCTCACCGACCACGTCCTCACCGACGGCCGCGACCGTACCCGCACCGTCGAGGTGGCCCGGCAGCTCGGCATCGATCTCAGCCCGGCGCTGGCCACCTCCGCCTGGCACCGCCTGGAATCCGGGACCGCGCCGCTGACCTCGTCCGATGCCGAATCGGTCTGGCCGCGCCTCCAGCGGGACTGGGCCACCGGCGAAGTCGAGCATCGCCGCATCGTCGCCGCCCATCTGCTGCGTCACCGCGCCCTGCGCGAGCAGGCGATCGGCTCCCGCGACCGGGCCCTGGTGTACGAGGCCCTCAGCGCCGAGGTCGACGATCCGGGCACCCACACCGGCGGCAGCCGAATCCTGCGCCAGGCCATGTACACCAACCTGGGCATCGTCGCCCAGCTGGTGGTGAACGTCTCGTGCAATGGCCGCGATCGCTATGCGCTGGAGCAGATCCTGGCCTGCGCGCCCGCCGACCTGCTGCCCACGCTGCTGGCCGAGGCCACCCGCTACCCCGCGATCGACGCCACGGCCCTGCTGAAGGCCCTCACCCTCACCCGCTCCGAACCGGCCGAACTGGTGGCCGCCCTCCGCCCCGCGTGGCGCACGCTGCGCAAGATCCTGGATCTTCCGGAACCGATCGAGGCCCTGGTCGTCCTCGCCGTCCCGGCGCCCACCGACGATCAGCAGCGAGACGGACTCCGCCTGCCGCGCAGAGCATTCGGATGGAGCAGGCAGCGCGGCACCTGGTCCCGCGCCGAACTCTCGGCCCTGCTGCGCACCCCGGCCGAGGAACCACTGGAGGCCGAATCCCCCACCGAAACCCTGTCCGCCGCTCTGACCGCGGACCTCGAATTCGTCGTCTCCGCCCTGGTCTCCCGCTCCCGCACCCCCGATGCCGTCCCCGCCCTGCGCCGCATCCTCGCCCTCACCCCCACTGATCAGCTCCCCACCCTGGTCACCGCCTGCGCCCGCCAATGGGACATGCCCCCATCCACCCTCCTGTCCGCAGTGGCAGCCCTCGACCTCCCCCCGGTCGATCTGACCGAAACCCTCACCGGCGGCTGGCCCTGGCTCCGCACCCGCCTGGACCTCCCCCAGGCCATGACCGCCCTGCTGGTCCTGGACCCCGCGGACAGTCTGCCGCCCGCGGCGACGCTCCTACCGCAGGAACAGGATTCACGCCGTGCCTGGCAATTCTGGCGTTGACACGGCCTGAATCAGCGGCAGCTCCGCGTCGCCGACCAGCACCCGGTACCGTCGCAGCACGTCCTGGAGATCCGCGTCCTCCGGCACCGACTCGCGCGCCGACCGCACGATCATCGCCGCCTGCTCCAGCAGGATGCTGCGCCGCTCGGGATCGGTGGTGTGGTCCGCGATCTGGGCCAGCGCTTCGAGCTGCCGGATCATGACCGCGGGCATGCCGCGCGCGGACTGTCGAATCTTCTCGAAGGCCCGCTGCACCAGTCGCTCGTAACTCGCCTGCGCCGCGATGACGCGGACATAACCGTTCTTGCCGCGGTAGACCGGGCTCGGCTCCCACGCCACCGCGATCCGCGACAGGCAGTCACCGAGCCAGTCGATACAGGTCAGGGCGGTGAAGGTGTCGTTCACCGCGGTGGACAGCGCGCGCACGGCGATTTCGACCAGCTGGTCTATGCCGAAGGAAATGTCCTGGGCCAGCGACCGGGTGGGCCCGGCCATGTGCCCGCGCGAGAAGTTCTCCGCTATCCGCCCGGCCGCCGACGCGGGCCAGACGGCGGCCACCACCTGCCCCTCGGTGAGGAAGTGCCCGGGCCGGTAGGGCAGGTGAATCACCGCGTCCGCGTCGGTCGCGAGCCGCACCAGCTGCTCGTAGCGGATGTAGCGCAGGTATCCGCTGCCGGTCACCCGGACCTCGCCGCCCTCGCCCGCCATCCGTTCCAGCAGTTCGGCCGCCGTCGGCCCGCAATGCGGGGTGGCGGGCGCGTCGTTGCGCTGCGCCTCGATTCCGGCCGCCACCTCACCCGCGATCTCGGCGATGACATTGGGCAGCTGGATCGCCATGGCGATGTGATTGATGAAGTAGATCAGTACGGCGAGATCGAGCACCAGCGACGCGATCGAGACGGTCGTGCTGATGTGCGGCACGAAATCCGATCCAATGGACACCAGTGCGGCGATGGCGTAGACGAAGGTCGCCACGAAGGTACCGAGGGTGACCTGGGTGCCCCGATCGCGAATGAAGGTGCGTAGCATGCGCGGACCGAACTGGGTGGAGGCCAGCGTCAGCGCCACGATGGTGATGGAGAAGACCACACCCACCACGGTCATGATGGCGGCGGCGATGGCCGTCAGCACCTGCCGCGCCGTGTCGGGCGGGCCGCCGATGACCCAGGACGGAAACGTGAACCCGCCGCGATATGCCGCCCGGTCCAGCAGGTAGGTGATCACGAACAGCCCGACGGCGGCGAGCACTTCCACGGTCGGCACGAACCACAGATTGGTCCGCAATGCCTCGCGGCGGCGGTCGAATTCGAGAGGAATGCCGGCCACGGTCGAGCCTCCTGCGCTGTTCCGGCGTCATGTCCTGACGCCGACCAGACTTCCCGGCTCACCCATCCGAGATCCCCGGACGTCTGATCACCGTACCCCCTGCTCAGCGCCACGCCGCGCGCAGGGTCAGCGAACGGCATCCATTCGTTCCAGGTCGAGCGGCCGATCGCCCCGGAGGAATCGGCTCACCTCCGGGGCGAGTTGATCGGAAATCACGACCAGACCCAGATGGCCGTCGTGGTACACGTGCAACCGCGCGTCGGGTATCAGCCGGGCCATGATCTTCGCGTTCACGAGCGGAATGATCGGATCGTCGTCGCCCGCCAGGATCAGCGTCGGCTGGCGGATCAAACCGAGGAACGGGAGGCTGGTCCACCCGGTGCCGGCCAGCAGCTGCAGCAGGTAGCCGCGAGCGGAGGACGCCGACGAGTGTCCGGCCAGCAGGGTGGTCACCCGATCCGGATCGGTGCGCAGCCGGCCGCCATAGAGTTCCGCGGCGATCCTGGTGGCGTACTCGGCGTCGCGGTATCGGCGCGGAGTGATCATCTTGCGCAGCACCTTCGGGTGCGCGGGGACCATCATCCAGCCGGTGGCGGTGCTGACCAGGACCACGCGCCGGCAGCGCCGGGGGTTTTGCAGGGCGATCTGCTGGGCCAGGCCGCCGCCCCAGGAGATGCCGAGCACATCGAAGGTGTCGTAGCCGAGTTGGGTGAGCAGTGTGGTGACCCTCCGGGCCAGCGTGGCCAGGAGATAGGGCCGCCGGGGCAATGGCGAGCGACCGATACCCGGTGGGTCGAACCGGATCACCGGAATCGCCGGATCGAGCTGGTCGACGAATGGCTGCAGCAGCTCGAGGCTCGCACCGATCCCATTGCACAGCACCAGCGGGACGCCGACGCCGGGACGGACCACAACGCGCAGGCGGTCGCCGGATACCGTGTACTCCCGGGCATTTTCACTCGCCATTGGGTGTCCTCGTGGGTATCGGAGCACGATCCGAGCACCAGAGTACGCATCGCCCCATCCGGGATGAATGTGCTCGACCACATCGTTAGCGGCATTTCATGTTTCCCGGGCACATAGGTTTGCCCGCGCGGCTCTCCGACGATTGACAGGTGCGAGTCATCGTCGACCTTCGCCCATCTCATCGAACGTGAAACCGTCTCTCCCAGAAGGACTGTCATGACCGATCTGGATGTCTCCGCACCCCCGGACCTGATCCTCACCGAGGCCACGACCGGGATCGCCCGCCGGTTCCTGCCGGGGCGCTCGGGACTGAGCCTGCTGCTGGCGATGGCGCAGCGGCCCCGGCGCGTCGCGAGCCGGGCGGCAACCCTGGGCGCGGAGCTGACCCGCATCGCGGCCGGTTCCTCCACGGTCGCCCCGTCCAGCCGGGACAAGCGGTTCGCCGATCCCGCCTGGACGGGAAATCCGTTGTTGCGCCGCGTGGTACAGGCCTATCTCGCCGCCGGGATCGCCGCCGAGGGCCTGGTGCAGGACCTGCCCCTCGAGTGGCAGGATGCCGAGCGGATCAAATTCCTCACCACGAATCTCGTCGAGGCGCTCGCACCGAGCAACAATCCGCTGCTCAGCCCGGTGGCTTGGAAGGCGATCATCGACACCGGCGGCGATAATCTCCGCACCGGTGCGCAGCAGCTGATCAGTGACTTCAGCCATGCCCCGTTCATCCCGTCCATGGTCGATCAG
Source organism: Nocardia sp. NPDC059154 (assembly GCF_042755705.1). Taxonomy (NCBI): domain Bacteria; kingdom Bacillati; phylum Actinomycetota; class Actinomycetes; order Mycobacteriales; family Nocardiaceae; genus Nocardia; species Nocardia sp. NPDC059154. The sequence continues at coordinate 82,850 of NZ_JBHZCS010000013.1, read as the reverse complement.
TCCGCGTTCCGCGTCGGGTCCGACCTCGGCATCACCCCGGGCGCGGTGGTGCTGCGGACCCCGATGTTCGAGCTGATCCAGTACCGGCCGCAGACCGAAACCGTGCGCGCGGTACCGCTGTTGATCATCCCGCCGACCATCAACAAGTTCTACGTGCTCGATCTGGCGCCGGGGCGCAGTCTCATCGAGTACCTGGTGGGGCAGGGCCAGCAGGTGTTCGTGGTGTCCTGGCGCAATCCCGATGCGCGGCACAGCAAGTGGGGCTTCGACGCCTATATCGAGGCCGTCGTCGGGGCGTTCGACACGGTCGACGAGATCACCGGTCACAGCACGGCACACGTGCTCGCCGCCTGCTCGGGCGGGCTGCTCGCGGCGATGGCGGCGGCCTATCGGGCCGAGACGGCGGGCTTCGACCAGCTGGCCAGCCTCAACCTGCTGGTCACCATGTTCGACCAGGCGCGTGAGGACGCGTTCGGCGCGATGGTGGACGAGCAGGCCGCCGCCGCCGCGATCGCCCGGTCGCGGCGACAGGGTTATCTGGACGGCAAGCAGCTGGCCGCGGTGTTCGCCTGGCTGCGCCCGCGTGACCTGGTCTGGAACTACTGGGTCAACAACTATCTGCAGGGCCGCAAGCCACCGGCCTTCGACATCTTGTTCTGGAATGCGGACACCACCCGGATGCCGGCGAAACTGCATCGCGACTTCCTCGACACCGCGCTGGGCAACAAGCTCGCCCGGCCCGGCGGCGTCACCGTGCTCGGCACCGAGATCGACCTGAAGCGGATCACCGCCGATTCCTACGTGGTCGCGGGTTCGGCCGATCACCTCTGCCCGTGGACCAACTGCTACCGCAGCAGCCAGATGCTGGGCGGCAAGGTGCGTTTCGTGCTGTCGACCAATGGCCACATCGCGGCCCTGGTCAACCCGTCGGACAATCACAAGTCCAGCTATCGCGTTTCCGACGACAACAGCCTCGACCCCGAGGCGTGGCAGCGCACCGCCACCACCGAACAGGGTTCGTGGTGGCCGGATTTCGCGCAATGGCTGGGCGACCGCTCCGGTGAGCTGGTGCCCGCACCGGCGCATCTCGGTAACGCCCGACACCAGCCGATCGAGGCCGCCCCGGGCAGTTACGTGCTGGACAGATAGGAGGCGGACCGCTGCCAGGCCGCGCGGCGCAGCAGGCGCAGACCATTGAGGCCGACGATCACGGTCGAGCCCTCGTGACCGGCGACGCCCAGCGGCAACGGCAGCGTACCGATCAGGTCCCAGATCACCAGGACCGCAATGAAGGTCGCGGCGATCGCCAGATTGGCCACCACGACGCGGCGAGCGCGCCGGGACAGGGCGATGACGGCGGGGATGGCGGTGAGATCGTCGCGCACGACCACGGCGTCGGCGGTCTGCAGGGTCAGGTCGGAACCCGCTCCGCCCATGGCGATTCCGGTGTCGGCGGCGGCGAGGGCGGGTGCGTCATTGATGCCGTCGCCGACCACCGCGACCCGGTCACCGGCCGACTGCAGGGCTCGGACGGCATCGACCTTCTGGTGCGGGAGCAATTCGGCGCGGGCGTCGGTGAGCCCGATCCGAGCCGCGAGCCGATGCGCGGCGCGACTGTTGTCTCCCGTCAGCAGAATCGGGGCGGCCCCCGTCACTCGGGCCGTGAGATCGATCGCGGTGGCGGCCTCGGGGCGGAGCTGATCGGTGATCGCCAGCACTCCGATCGGGCGCGCATCACAGCAGACGACGACCGCGGTGAATCCCTTCTCCTGCAATCCGTCCACGGCCGTGCGGGCGGCCCGGTCCGCGTCCGGCGCACCCTGCGCGGAGCTCGACAGCAAGGCCGCCGGAGAACCGACCGCGATCCGACGCTGCCCGATCCGGGCGCTGACGCCGCGCCCGGGATCGGCGGCGAATCCTTCGACGGCCGGCAGTTGCTGCCCCGCCGCGCGGGCCGCGCGCACGATGGCCGCCGCGAGCGGGTGCTCACTGTCGAGTTCGGCGGCCGCCGCCAGCCGCAGCACCTCCGGCTCGCTGAATTCCGGATCGACACTGCGGATTTCGTCGACGTGCGGGGCGCCGCGGGTCAGTGTCCCGGTCTTGTCGAAGGCGACCCGCGTGGTCACGCCCAGCCGTTCCATGACCACGGCCGACTTGACCAGCACGCCGTGCCGCCCGGCATTGGCGATGGCGGCCAGCAGGGGCGGCATGGTGGCCAGCACCACCGCGCACGGGGAGGCCACGATCATGAAGGTCATGGCGCGCAACAGGGCTCGCTGCAGCGGGTCGCCGAGGGCGAGGGGAATCGCGAACACCGCCAGGGTCACCGTGACCATGGCGAGGGAGTACCGCTGCTCCACCTTCTCGATGAACAGCTGGGTGTGTGCCTTGGTGTGCCCGGCCTGTTCGACGAGGACGGCGATGCGTGCCACCACCGAGTCCTCGGCACGGCGATCCACCCGGATCCGCAGTGCCCCGGTGCCGTTCAGGGTGCCGGCGAACACCTCGTCGCCGCCGGCCTTGTCCACGGGCAGCGGTTCGCCGGTGATGGTGGCCTGATCCACTTCGCTGCCGCCGTCGATCACGGTGGCGTCGGCGGCGATTCGCTCGCCGGGGCGGACCAGGACCACGTCGCCGATGTTCAGGTCGGCGGCGCGCACGGTCTCCTCACCGGTGACGGTGAGCCGGGTCGCGGTCTCGGGCGCGAGGTCGAGCAGGCCGCGCACCGAATCCTCGGTGCGCGCGGTGGCCAGCGCCTCCAGCGCCCCGGAGGTCGCGAAGATGACGATCAGCAGGGCCCCGTCGGTGATCTGCCCGAGGGCCGCGGCGCCGAGGGCCGCCACCACCATGAGCAGGTCCACGTCGAGGGTCTTCTCGCGCAGCGCCTGGAGTCCGGCCCAGCCCGGCTCCCAGCCGCCCGCGGCGTAGCAGGCCAGGTACAGCCCCCACCACAGCCAGCTCGGCGCGCCGGCCAGCTGAGCGACCAGCCCGAGCAGGAACAGTGCGAGGGCCACTGCGGCCCATCGCATCTCGGCCAGCTCGAACAGGCGGGTCCGGCGGACCGCCACTTCCGGCTGCGCGGATGCCTGCACCGGCGTCGCCACGACCACGACTCACCTCCATTGCTACCCCTGACCGCCGCGACGATACCAGAACACATGAAGACGTCTTCATGTGTATAGAGTTCCTCGAGGTACCCTCCTGTGTTATGGGACATGGCGTCGAGGGCCGCGATCGGCCGACGGCACGGCTGGACGCCGAGGCCGCCACCCATGTCGCGACCACCCTGCAGGCGCTGGCCACCCCCAGCCGGCTACTGATCCTCAGCGAACTCCGCCAGGGCCCGCTCGCGGTCACCGAACTGGCGTCGTCGATCGGCATGGAGCAGTCGGCGGTCTCGCATCAGCTGCGCCTGCTGCGCAATCTCGGGCTGGTCGTGGGCACCCGGACCGGCCGCAGCATCGTCTACAGCCTCTACGACAACCACGTCGCGCAACTGCTGGACGAGGCCATCTACCACAGCGAACACCTGCGCCTGGGGCTCGCGGACCGCCCCACCACCGCCTGACCCGGACGCGGTCGGCGGGGCCGGCCCGACGAGAAGCGTTGCGAGGCAGATCAGTTGGGTGCGAGAGCGCCAGGGTGGTAGCTGACCGCGGGGTTCCAGAGGAAGAAGCCGTTGTAGCCCGCCGCGTAGGTGGCGTCGATCTGCGCCTTCACCTCCGCGTCGCCGTAGGCCACGCCGAGGCTGAAATCCTGGAGCCACGGGATGATCTGGGCATTGGTGCCCGCTGTGCGAGCGCGGAAGTCCTGCAGGGACCGGAAGATGATGTCGTAGGGCTGGGCATTCGGATTGGCGACCTCGTATTCGCCGGAGTGCCAGTGGCTCGGGTAGAGCATCGGGGCCAGGAAGTCGGCGTAGCGGGCCATGGACGGGATGTCCTGGGCGATCTCGTCGGGGCGGGTGGCGGCGATGCCGAAGACGGCCGCGCTCAGCGAGGCTCCGGCGTCGTGCACGGGTTCGCGGCAGTCGCGCAGGAAGTTGGCGATGGAGTCCGACGGCGATTCGGCCAGGCCCGGGAACTGCATGCCGGCGAGGTTGCCGTCGGGGCGGCGGATGTAGTCGTACATGACGCCGTCGAAGCCGAGCCGGGCGGCCTCGACCGCGAGATCCCGGTTGTAGGACCGGATTTCGGGGCTGGCGAAGTTGGTGAAGGCGATCGCGCCGTAGCCGCTGGAGTAAGGCTGGCCGGACGGATTCTGGATCACCCAGTCGGGGTGGCCGTTGTGCCAGGCCCAGCCGGCCAGGGTGGGGTCGCGGAAGGCGACGATGCGGCCGACCACCTTGATGCCCATGTCGTGCAGTTGCTTCAGCGCGGCGGGCGCGTCGTAAATCGTAGTGGCGGCGCCGGATTCGCGCGCCAGCGGCACCTGCGAGTCGTAGCCGACCATCCCGTCCTCGTCCTTGATATCGAGTTCGACGGTGTCGATGCGGCCCTCGCGCGCCATGTCGAGCACGGCATCGCGCATGGGGTCGTAGGCCCAGGCGTAGGCGGTGACATGGACGGCCCGGATGCGCGGCAGTGCCACCTCCACTTTCAGCGGGGTGGTGACGCGGTCGCCCGCGGCGCCGGTGGCCACGACGGTGGTGTCGAGCGGTGCGTGCGGCAGCTGGATCTCGAAGGATCCGTCCTTGGCGGGCTGGACGGACCGGTCGCCCACCGACACCTGCTTCGCGCCGATCGCCGTGCCGCGCACCGTCACCGGATCACGGTAGGAGGTCGCGGCGGCCGTCGGGGCCAGCTCCAGGCGGGCCGGGCGGGTGTCGGCGCCGGCGGCCGAGGGGCGGCTGCGGCCGAAGACGAACACCAGCGCGGCGAGCACCAGAACCACGACCGCGCCTATCGCGAGCAGGGTGGACCGCCGGCGGCGGATCGACCGGAGTCGCATGAGCAACGTACACACCAACTTCCACTGACAGCTGTTGGCATCACTATCGCGCCTGCACGAAGGCATCGGCCGTTTTTCGCCGAGATCACCTCAAAACCGTTGTCGCCGCGTAGCGTTGCGGCGATGAAGGCGTCGACGACGCTGCGGATGGTCGCGGCGGCGCTGCTGTGCGCGACCGCCACCGCCTGCGGAGCAACCACCGCCACCGTGCCGCGCCCCGCGACCGTCACCGCACCCCCACCGACCTCGAGGCCGCCGGATCCGGCCACGGTGGCCGCCAATGAGCTGGGTCGGATCCCGATCCTCATGTACCACCGCATCGAGGCCGAGCCGGGCAGCGAATACGACCAGACGCCAACGAAATTCACCGCCGAGCTGGACCGCCTCTACACCGACGGCTACCGCCCGATCACCATCGCCCAGTATCTGGCGGGCGTCATCGACCTACCCGCGGGCACCCATCCGGTGGTCCTCACCTTCGACGACTCCACCCGAGCCCAGCTCACCCTCAGCGATTCCGGCGACCCCACCCCCGACTGCGCGGTCGGCCTGCTCGAGCAATTCCATTCCCGCCACCCGGATTTCGCCGCCACCGCCACCTTCTACGTCAACAACGAGCCGTTCGGCGACGACCCCCGCGCCCTGGCCTGGCTGGTCCGCCACGGCTACGACATCGGCGCCCACACCGCCACCCATCCCAACCTGGCGCACCTGTCCCCCACCGACGTGCAGCGCGAACTGGTCCAGAACGTCCGCGCCATCGCGACCGCCGCGCCCGGCACCGTCGTCCACTCCATGGCCCTCCCCCTGGGCGTCTACCCCGCCGACCATGCCCTCGCCACCGCCGGCACCTGGGACGGCACCCCGTACACCTTCGACGCCGTCCTCCTCGTCGGCGCCGACCCCGCCCCCTCCCCGTTCGCCGCCGCCCTCGACCCGACCGGCCTCCCCCGAATCCGCTCCGGCCGCACCGCAGTTCCCTTCGACTCCACCTACTGGCTCGACTGGTTCGCGGCGAACCCCACCGCCCGCTACACCTCCGACGGCGACCCCGCCCACCAGTCCTTCCCCCGCCCCCTCGCGGACCAGCTCTCCCCCCGCTTCTCCGCCACCGCCCACCCCTACTGATCCGGATGAGGCTCCCGGAACCTGATTCGGTTCGATGATCACCTGATTCGGTTCGATGACGCGGCCGCCGGTCATGTGCCACGGTGGACACCGTGTTCGGCGAACGTGTGGCGAGAATGCGGTGGCGGCCCGGCTCGGGCCGGCTGGTGACCATCATGGCGGTCTGTTTCGGACTCACCGTGGTGATCACGCGGCTGTATCTGATGGCCGCGGGCTATCCCAAGATCGGCGGCAGCACTTACCACATCGCGCATGCGCTCTTCGGCGGATTACTGCTCGTCATCGCCTCTCTGGTGATGTTCCTGTTCGCCGGGCGCGGGGCGCTGACCACCGCCGCTGCACTCTCCGGGGTCGGGCTGGGCCTGTTCATCGACGAGGTCGGGAAGTTCATCACCTCGGACAACGACTATTTCTTCCCGCTGGCCGCGCCCATCATCTACCTCGCCTTCCTGCTGATCGTGCTGGTCGCCCGCTATGCCGCGCGCAGCCGGGTGCGCCCGCCCGCCCTGGTGCTGGCCGACGTAACCGAACAGGTCGGGATGGACGTGGGCGGCACGATCGACGTGGAACAGCGCAACTACCTGCTGAACAGCCTCGACCGCATCGACCGCAGCGGTTTCACCCCCGACACCGTGGCCCTGTGCGACGCCCTCGCCACCTACCTGCGCACCACCCACGAGACCGCCCGGCCCTCCCGCTTCGCCCGGCTGCGACAGGCCTACCGGCGCGCCGAGGACATGATCCTGCCGCAGCGGGTGCTGGCGGCCGTCCTCATCACCGTGCTGATCGGCCACGCCGTCTGGACCCTGCTGCGGCTGGTGCTTGCCGTCATCGTGCTGGCCGGCTGGCACTCCCCCTGGGCCGCGCTCAACCACTTCCTCGACCTCACCCAGAACCACGGCTGGAAGGCCTTGGTGGGCTTGGGCATCGCCGCGGTCGCCGAAGTGCTGGTCGGCGTCGGCTGCGCGGTGGCGGCCGCGGCGTGGATGCGCGGCCGCGCCGATATCGGTGTCCGGCTGGGCATCTGGTCCAACATTCTGTCGCTGACCGTGGTGAATGTACTGGCCAGTTACTTCAGCCAATTCCTCACCGTGTTCACCGCCATAGCCGAAGCACTACTGCTTTGGCTCCTCATCCGCTACCGCACGCGATACTGTTCGGTGTGAGCGCATTTCGGCACAGCCCTCCCCCGGCAAGGTCGAGAGGGCGAGTTCCGCGCAATGCCGAGTTGCTACTCTGCGTGGCCGCGCTGGCCCTGATCGCCTTCGCCTACCTGGCCATGACCTCGGCCACCGGCAATGGCTTCGACGGGCAGAGTGTCCGCGCGCTCGGCGTTTTCACGGTCTTCGTGCTGGTCACCCATCTGGCCGTGCGCCGCTGGGCGCCCGCCGCCGACCCGGTGCTGCTGCCGTGCGTGGTGCTGCTCAACGGCATCGGGCTGGTGCTCATCGACCGGCTGGACCGCGCCGAGGTGGTGAAGGCCAAGAACGCCGGCGAGCCGATACCGTCCTCGGACTCGGCGCATCAGCTGATCTGGACCGGCCTGGGCATGCTGCTGTTCGTGCTGGTGCTGGTCTTCGTGCCCGACCACACCAAACCGGCCCGCTACGGCTACACCTGCGGCCTGGCCGGGGTGGTCGCGCTGCTCATCCCCGCCCTGCTGCCCTCCCGCTTCAGCGAGGTCAACGGCGGCAAGAGCTGGATCCTGATCAGCGGGTTCTCGATTCAGCCCGGTGAGTTCGCCAAGGTGCTGCTGATCATCTTCGTGGCCGCCTTCCTGGTCGCCAACCGGGACCTGTTCACCACCGCCGGAAAACGCTTCCTGGGTATGACCTTCCCGCGCCTGCGGGATCTGGCCCCGCTGCTGCTGGTCACCTTCATCGCGGTGCTGGTGCTGGTGTACGAGAAGAACCTCGGCTTCTCGCTGCTGGTCTTCGGCACCGTGCTGGCCATGATGTACATCGCCACCGGGCGGGCCTCGTGGCTGCTCATCGGCCTGGCCATGTTCTCGGTCGGCGCGGTCATCGCCTACCAGCTGTACGGGCACGTGCGGGTCCGCGTCGAGGTGTGGCGGGACCCGTTCGCCACCTATTACACGACCGGATACCAGATCTCGCAGGGCCTGTTCGGCATGGGCACCGGCGGGCTGGCCGGGACCGGGCTGGGCAGCGGGCGGCCGCAGGACGTGCCGTTCGCCGGTACCGACTTCATCATCTCCACCATCGGCGAGGAGCTCGGCCTGATCGGCCTGGCCGCCGTACTGGCGCTGTTCCTCATCCTGTGCATCCGCGGTTTCAGCGCCGCCCTCACCACCCGCGACGCCTTCGGCAAGCTGCTCGGCGGCGGGCTGGCGTTCTCGATCGGCTGGCAGCTGTTCGTGGTGGTCGGCGGTGTCACCAAACTGATCCCGCTGACGGGTCTCACCACCCCGTTCATGTCCTACGGCGGTTCGTCGCTGCTGGCCAACTACATCATCCTGGCGCTGCTGATCCGCATCTCCGCCGACGCCCGCTCGGCCCCGCCGCCACCCACCCGGCCCACGCCGACGGTGCCGCCGATCGCGGACGCCATGACCGAGCACGTCTCCCGCCGTCTGCTGCCCCGCCGGCGCTGACCCGAATCGCGGTGTCGCCCGGGGCAAATGGGAGGAAGCTGGTTCGGTGACCTCCTCAAGCTCAGCGGGCCGGACGGCGCTCGACAATGTCCGCGTCTTCGACGGCCGCGCGCTCACCGAACCCACCACGATCGTCATCGACGGCGACCGCATCGGCACCGACGACACCGGCGCCGAACGCCTCGACGCCGGCGGCGCGATCCTGCTGCCCGGCTTCATCGACGCCCACGTCCACATCCACGATGCGCAGACTCCCGGGCTGCTCGCCGCGCACGGGGTCACCACCGCGCTCGATATGGCCAGCCTCGCCGAGGTGGTGGCCGAGCTCCGGAACACCGTCGGCACCAGCGATATTCGCAGCGCAGGCATGGCCATCGTCGGCCCGGAGGGCATGCACGGCAGGTTCCTCGGCGAACCCGCCATAATCCGCAGCGCCGACCAGGCCGAATCCGCTGTCTCCCAGCGTCATTCCACCGGCTCCGACTACATCAAGCTGGTGCTGGAGGCCCCCGGCGACGGCGGCCCCGACGCGACCACGGCCAAAGCCGTTGTGGCCGAGGCGCATGCCCGCGATCTGATGGTCATCGCGCACGCCACCAACCCGGCCGCCTACACCATGGCCCTCGATGCCGGCGTCGACATCATCACCCACATCCCCGTGGGCTTCGCGCTGCCGCAGGCAGTGATCGCCCGCCTGGCCGCCGAGGGCAAGGTCGTCGTCCCGACCCTGACCATGATGGAGGGCATGTCCGCCGCCCACGGCGTCCCCGGAGCCTTCGCCGACGCCCTGACCAATGTCGGTGCGCTACGCGCCGCGGGCGTCCCGATCCTGGCGGGCACCGATGCCAACTCCTCCCCCGGCGTGCCCATGAACCCGGCCTTCGGCGCGAGCCTGCACCACGAGCTGGAGCTGCTGGTCAGCGCCGGACTGTCCCCCGTCGAGGCCCTCGATGCGGCAACCGCCCTGCCCGCCGAGCACTTCGGCTTGACCGATCGCGGCGCCATCGCCCCAGGTCTGCGCGCCGATCTGGTTCTGCTCGACGCCGATCCGCTCGCCGACATCACGGCCACGACGCAGATCCGCCGCGTCTGGTCTGCGGGAATCCCGGTCCCCCGGTAACTTCCATGATCGGGGGAGCTCCGGCTGCGGCCAACCGCGCAAAGCCGCACTCGGAGCTCCCCGATCCGCCCGCGCTACGGCAGAGCGCGCGCGACCGCGCGAACGGCACGCAGCCGGCCGTCGGCGAGCGCCCGGGTCAGGTTCTCGATCTTCACCGGGAAGTTCGGGACGAAGGCCTGCAGCCCAACGGGATTCGGCGGGGCGGCCAGCACCGCCCGCATGATCGTGCCCGCCTGGTCGGTGAGGTCGTCCCAGTGGTCGAGGGCGAAACCGGAGCGCTCCAGGGTGACGCGCAGATCGTCCGGTGTCACCAGGTGGCTCTGCTCGGAGCGGTCGGCCCACGGGACGGGGAAGTCGGGGCGGGCGCCGGAAGCGGTGGTGATGTCCCAGATGGCCAGCAGGCCATCGGGATTCAGTAGCCGCCGCGCTTCCCGATACAGCGCGTCCTTGTCGGCGATGTTCATCTGCACGTGCTGGCTGAAGACCACGTCGAAGTCGCCGTCGGCGAAGGGCAGCGCGGTGACGTCGCCCTGCCGCACGGAGATCAGATCGTCCAATCCGACCAGGCGATTGAGCCAGCGTGATGTCTCGCAGTAGTCCTCGGTCAGATCCACCGCGGTGACCCGGCATCCGTAGGTTTCGGCGACATACCGTGCGGTGCCGCCGATTCCGCTGCCGGCATCGAGCACCCGGGACGCCGGGGTGAGACCGGCCAGTTCCGCCAGCGCACCCGTGGCGATCCGGCCCATGGTGTGGAAGTCCTCGACCAGCGCCAGGTCGGCGAGCCGTAGCCGATCGAGGTCGTGCCCGGCCGCGAGCAGGGCCTTTTCGATATCCGTCCGGGAGTTGCCGGAGGCGTACGGGGTATCGATGGAAATGTCGTTCATATCAGCACTTTTCATTCGAAGGCCAGGTGGCGGACAGAATGTTTCCATTGGTCACATGTACGAGTATGCGAGCTCATGTGACCGTCGTCAACATCTCGGCCGAATGTGCAATCCTGACGTTATGAGTCCAGCTGCCCCCGACCGCCGCACCACCTATCACCACGGCGCCCTGCGCGCGGCCCTCGTCGACGCCGGGCTCGCACTGGCCGACGACGGCGGACCCGACCGAGTGGTCCTGCGCGAGGTCGCCCGCACCGCCGGGGTGTCGCATTCGGCCGCCTACCGGCACTTCGCCGATCGTGAGGCCCTGCTCGCCGAGGTATCCCGCCGCGCCCGCGCCGCACTCGCGGCCGAGATGCGCCGGCGCATCGCCCGCACCGACGATCCGCGCGGCCGCCTGCACGCGGTCGGCACGGCCTACATCGATTTCGCGCTCACCCACACCGGCCTGTTCCGCACCGCCTTCGGCGCACACTCACCCGCCGCGTCCGATGCCGCGGACGAACCGGCCGACGACCCGCACCGCATCCTCGGCCAGGTCCTCGACGAGACGCAGGCCGCCGGACTCCTCGACCCGGAGCTGCGGCCCGGTGCGGACATCGCCGCCTGGTCGGCGGTCCACGGCCTGGCCGCCCTGCTGCTGGACGGGTCCCTGCCCACCACCCGCGCCGACATCGATTTCGCGGTCGATCAAGTGCTCGGCCTGGTCAACCGCGGCCTGTTGGACGCCCCGGCACGCGGGTGACCCATGATGGGAGCGTGAATCGGATCCGGGAATGGTTGCGGCCCTCGCACTGGGGGTTGCGGATTCGGTCGGCCATCGCGGCCGCGCTGACCGTGGGTGCGGTGCTGCTGCTGGCGGCGGGAGCCATGCTCGGACTGCTGAATCGGTCGCTGCTGCGGGAGATCGATACGGCGGCCGGCACGCGGGCCGAGACCATCGCCAGTGAGCTGACCCGGAATTCGGTGGCCGAGCTGCCGAATTCGCTGTTCGAGGCGACCGGGCAGATCGGAGTGGTGCAGGTCATCGACCCACAGGGGCGGATCGCGCGGGAGTCGAACGCGAAGCTGTCGGCACCGTTGCTGGACCCGGTGACCGTGGGCGCGCGAGAGACCGCGCGCCGGCCGGTCTCCGCGTACGACGAGGACCTGCGGGTGTCGGCCCGCACCCTGTCCGCACCGGGCGGCCGGTATCTCGTGCTGGTCGGGGGCGACAGCGAATCGGCCGAGCACGCGGTGAAGCGGGTCGCGGTCCTGGTCGCGGTGGGCGGGCCCATGGTGGTCGCGGCGGCCGCGCTGGCCACCTACCTGCTGGTGGGGCGGTCACTGCGATCGGTCGAGGAGATCCGCAGCCGGGTGGCGGGCATCGGCGCGGCCGGACTGTCGGAGCGGGTGCCGGTGCCGGTGGCGCGCGACGAGATCGCCCGGCTGGCCGAGACGATGAACGACATGCTCGCCCGCATCGAGGCCGGGCACGCAGCCCAGCGGCGCTTCGTCGGCGACGCCTCACACGAACTGCGCAGCCCGCTCGCCGCGGTCACCGCCGCCCTCGAGCTCGCCCGGGACCGGCCCGAGGTGCTGGACGCCGAATTGATCGGCGGCACACTGCTGCCCGAGACCGAGCGCATGCGGCACCTCATCGAGGATCTGCTGACCCTGGCCGCCGCCGACGAGAGCGGGCTCGACATGCGCACCGGCGATGTGGATCTCGACGATCTGGCCGGCGAGCAGGCCGCGGCCCTGCGGGCGCGGGGCGGCCGCACGGTGCGGACCGCGATCGAGCCGGTGCGGATCCGGGGCGATCAACCGAAACTGGCTCGGGCACTGCGCAATATCGTCGACAATGCCGCCGCGCACGCCCGCACCACGGTGGCGGTGACCGTCCGGCGCGACGGCGACACCGCCCGGGTACTGGTGGACGACGACGGTCCCGGCATCCCCGCCGCCGACCGCGAGCGCGTCTTCGGCCGCTTCGTGCGATTGGAGGCCGACCGCGCCCGCGCCACCGGTGGCTCCGGGCTCGGCCTGGCGATCGTCGCGGAAATCGTGGCCGCGCACGGCGGTTCGGTCAGGATCGGCGAATCACCGTGGGGCGGAGCCCAATTCGTCATCGACCTGCCCGTCGCCGGACCAGTCGGGGTCGACCATCCGGTAGCCGACGCCCCGTAGCGTCTCGATGCTGGTGCTGCCGAACGGCGCATCGATCTTCTTGCGCAGGTAGCCGATGTACACCTCGACCACGTTCTCGGGACCGTCGTAGTGGGCGTCCCACACATTGCGCAGGATCTCGATCTTGGTCAGCGCCAATCCCTTGTGCCGCAACAGGAATTCCAGCAGCCCGAATTCGCGCGGGGTCAGCGTCAGCGCGGTCTCGCCGCGCCGCACCGTGCGCCGCGCCGGGTCCAGCACGAGATCGCCCGCCGTCAGCAGCACCGGCTGCTGCGGTGCGCGCCGGCGCAGCAGCGCGCGCAGCCGGGCGATGAGCACCACGAAGGAGAAGGGCTTGGTCAGGTAGTCGTCCGCGCCGAGATCCAGCGCGTCGGCCTGCTCGTAGTCGCCGTCCTTGGCGGTCAGCATGAGCACCGGCGTGGTCACGTCCCGGGCGCGCAGTCGGCGCAGCACCTCGTAGCCGCTCAGCCCCGGCAGCATGATGTCCAGCACGATCACATCGAAGCTGTCCTCGACCGCCGCCCACAGCCCGTCGGTCCCGGTGTGGGCGAGCTGTACCACGAACCCCTCCAGCTCGAGCCCGCGCTGCACCGTCCGCGCCAGCCGCTCCTCGTCCTCGACCACCAGCACCCGCACGGGCACCAGCATGCCCGACGATCCGGCCGCGGGGCGGCCCGGCCCCGCCGGCCGGGCTCTCAACGTTCTCTCAGCGATGCCATGGCAACCTCGGTGGCATGCTGTCCTCACCCCCTGCGCAGAAGGAAGCGTCCACCACGAAACGGCCCACCGGATTCCCCGGCCGCACCTTCACCGGCGTATTGGTCGCGCTGGCGCTGGCTGCCGTGATTCTCATCCTGACCTGCGTGGTGGTCTGGTACAACGGCCCGGCCGGACCGGATTCCCCCTGGTTGCAGTGGTTCATCGACCAGCGCACCGCCACCTGGACCGGCCTCGCGAAGGCGGTCAGCGCGGCCGGGGACACCACCTCGGTGGCGATCTACTCGATCCTGGCGTGCGTGCTGCTGGCGTGGCGGAAGTACTGGGACCAGGCGGTGCTCGTCGCCGTCGCGGCGGCCGGCGCGGGGGCGCTGGTCTTCTTCGGCAAACTTCTCATCGCCCGCGATCGGCCCCCGGTGATCGACCATCTGGTCACCGAGACCAATCACTCCTACCCATCCGGGCACGCCCTCGGTTCGACCGTCGCGGCCGGCATCCTGGTCGCGGTCCTCCTGCCGGTCCTGGCCCGCCGGGTCACCCGCATCCTGGTGATCACCGTCGCCGCCCTGTTCGCCGTGGCGGTCGGCCTGTCCCGCCTCTACCTGGGCGTGCACTGGCCCACCGACGTCCTGGCCGGCTGGCTCATCGGCGCGTGCTGGCTCTCGGTGTGCCTGACCCTGCGCCCGTACACCCGCCTGGTGACCGACCACCTGCCCGGCTCGTTGCGCTGAACCGGACCGGCGGCGGCACCGCGGAGATAGCGCTCAGCGCAGCGTGACCGTGGTGGGAAGGCTCGCGAAGCCGCGGTTGTTGGAGGCGTGGATGCGCTGCAGCCCCGCCGGGTCGACCTCGAAATCGGTTACCCGCGAAGCGATTTCCTGCAGCGCCGTGCGCAGTTCCAGCAGCGCCAGGTTGGAGCCGAGGCAGTGGTGGCGGCCGCTGCCGAAGACCAGGGAGGCGGAGGTGTCGCGGTCCAGGTCGAAGGTGTCCGGATCGGCGAAGACCTCCGGGTCGCGGTTGGCGGCGCCGGTGAGGAGCAGGATGCGGGCGTCGGCGGGAATCGACACGCCGTGCAGTTCGACCGGTTCGGTGGTGGTGCGCAGCTGGGTCTGGGTGGCCGGGTCCCAGCGCATGGCCTCGGCGATCCAGTCGTCGATGCGGCCGTCGAGGGCCCGCCGGCGCTGGTCGGGGTGCAGCCAGGCGGCGTGCCAGGCATTGCCGAAGGTGAGCATGCTGGTCTCGATACCGGCCCCGACCAGCAGGATCAGCACGCCGACGATCTCCTCGGGGGTGAGCCGGTCATCGCCGTCGGCGGCATCGAGCAGACCCGAGAGCAGATCCTCCTGCCGGGACTTGCTGCGCTCGATGGTGAGCTCGGTGTAGTAGCCTACCAGCGCGCCGATGGCCTGCATGGCCTCCGGCCGCAGATCGGTGGACTCCTCCTCGGTGTACATGATCTCCATGCCGAGCTTGCGCAGCATCTCCCGATCGTTCTCGGGCACGCCGACCAGTTCGGAGATCACCTCGGTCGGGAAGGGCCCGGCGAATTCGGCCATGAGATCGAAGCTGCCGCGCTCCAGCAGCGGATCCAGCAGGCCGATCGCGATCTCGCGCAGCCGCGGCTGCAGCGACTGCACCCGGTGCGCGGTGAACGCGCGCGTCACCAGGCCGCGCAGCCGGGTGTGCTTGGGCGGGTCCATGGCGACGAAGGAGAAGAACCGTTCGGCCTGCGGCCCCCAGAAGGCCGGTTCCATGCGCAGGCCGTTCACGCTGGAGAAGCGGTCCGAATCGCGGAGTGCGGCGAGCACGTCGGCGTGGCGCGAGAAGGCCCAGAAGTCGTCGGTGTCGTTCCGGTAGACCGGGGCCTCGCTGCGCAACCTGGCATAGTAAGGGTACGGATCGGCATGGACATCGAAATCGAACGGGCTGTAGCGCAACTGCATGACGAACCTTCCGGCGATGCTGCGGGGGCGGGCGCACGGCTCTTCCGGTTTCCGAAGGTACAGAGTCGCTACCGATCCGCAACTGGAGCTGACAGATTCAGACAGTAGCCGAAAAGGATTGTGAGCGTTTTGAACTCGGAATCAGCGGCGGACCGCGTCGACACCACCAAACCGCATCCGGCGCGCCGGTACGACTACTGGCTGGGTGGCAAGGACAACTTCCCCGCCGATCGCGAGTCCGCCGACGCGGTGTCCGAGGCGTTCCCGACCGTGCAGCTGTCCGCGGTGGAGAACCGCAACTTCCTGCGCCGGGCGGTCGCCTATCTGACCGGCGAGGCGGGCATCCGCCAGTTCCTCGACATCGGCACCGGCCTGCCCACCGCCGGGAACGTGCACGAGATCGCGCAGGGCATCGCCCCCGAGTCCCGCATCGTCTACGTCGACAACGACCCCATCGTGCTGGTGCACGCCCGCGATCTGCTCAACAGCTCTCCCGAGGGCCGGACCGCGTATCTGGACGCCGACCTCCGCGACCCGCAGCACATCCTGACCCATCCCGACCTGCTGGCCACCATCGACCTGAGCAAGCCGGTCGCGCTCATGGTGGTCGCGGTCGCGCACTTCATGACCGACGAGCTACGGCCCTACGACCTCGTCCGGCAGCTCACCGACGCGCTGGCCCCCGGCAGCTACCTGGTCATGTCGCACGCCACCAACGACTACCTCGACGAGCACGACCTGGCCCGCTCCGCGGAGGCCAATGCCCGCAGCGGCGTGCCGTTCCAATTGCGTTCCAGCGCCGAATTCGCCAAGTTCTTCGACGGATTCACCCTGATCCCGCCGGGCATCACCGCGGTCACCCTCTGGCGGCCCGAGGAGTACCGGCCGCATCCGCGTCCCGAGGCGGTGTCCATGCTGGGCGCGGTGGGCCGCATTCCCTGATCCGGCGACCCGCCGCGCGCACGGTCAGAGCCTGCCGACGTCTTTGAGCACCCGCCGGGTCTGGGCGAACAGCATGCCGACATTGACCGACTTGCGGCACACCACCACCACGACCACGTCCTCGCGGCTCTCGGCACGCACGAACAGGTGGGTGAGGTTGTCGCTGTTGACCAGGATCTCCTGGAAGTAGTGGCGCTCCAACCGGATTCCGCGCCGCTCCTTCCAGATGTTCTCGATCATCACCACATTGCGGCCCTGGAACAGCTCCAGGGTGGCCGCGGCCAGCAGATCGAGGACCTCCTGGGGATGGTTGTCGACGGTCTCCACCGCCAGCAGCATCCCGGTGGCCATGTCGATGGCGCCCGCGGCGATGCATTCGGGCACCTCCGAGCGCAGGACCTTCACCAGCGTCGACACCCGGTCTGTCATGCTGCCGGGGGCACCTGCATTGCTCGATGTGTTCATTGCGTCCTCTCTGGTTTCCTCGGGGTGAGGGTTCGTTGACCGCCGCGCAGCATGGGCTGCGGCGGTCGCGGCGGGAGCATGTCGTTGATGCCGCTGGCGCCGCGGCGGCGGCGCGGCAGCAGGGACCGCCCGGGTGCGTCGCGGGGCGGCTCGAGGGCCGGCAGCGGCGGTTCGGGTTCCAGCGGGGCGATGGCGAGCAGGTCGTCGTCGAGCATGCGGACCACCTCGACGCTGACCGCATACAGGCTGCGGCACAACAGCTTCGCGATATCGCGGCAGCTGCGCCGGCCATTCGCCCAGAGCAGGATCTCCCGGCGCTGGCCGCTGCCCGGACCGCTGAGCAGCACCCGCCCGCGCTCGGTGAGCAGCAGGCGGTTGCGATGCGGCGAGACGCGCCCGTGGGCGAGCGCGCACAGCCGTCGTTCGGTCTCGAGCAGCAGCCAGCCCGGTTCGACGCCGGGCACCGGCGGCGTCGGGTCTTCCGGCCGGGGTGAGCCGTCCGGTATGTCATGCGGTGATTCGGCTATGTCATGGGGTGATTCGGCCTGCCAGAAGCAGCTGCCGATCCATCCGGAGGCGATGGCGAAACAGCCGTCGACCGCGGCCATCATGGCCACCACCCGGAGATCGGCCAGCCCGGTGGAGGTGCGCCCGGGGCGTGAGAGCAGTTCCCGCACCCCGGGCGCGCCGGGCGAATCGACCGTGACCACCAGCCCGTGGACGACATGGAGGTCCCCGCCCGGCTCCCCGGTCACCCGCAGCACCCCGGTACGCGTGGTGACCGCGGCCTGCGCCAATTCCTGGACCAATTCCCTGGCGGATTCGCGGCCCAGCGCCAGCAGCCGCCCGGGTGCGGCGACAGCTCCCGTAGTCATGCTCGAACTCCTGGGAAATAGGCACGGCGAAATGAGGCGTATCGCAGCCCGGAAGCATCCGAATGTGAAAGTTGCACGCCTGGTTGACAATTCGACGGCGAATCGCACCGACCCCCGTTCACCGCGTATGGGATATCGTGACAGCCCAGCAGTTTTAGAGCAATGGATTCCGGTGAATCGATTACCTAAGTCCCACGGCATTGCGCGACCCGGCGCGCAGGCAAACCAGCATCACCTGCGTAAGCGGTCGGCTATGCGCGCCGCATACGGGTTAAGCGTGCTTGACGGTTGCATCACGAAAAGATATTGCCGCGCAATATGAACCGTCCGGTCGAATTCATTTGTCCGAATTCGATTTATCGCTGCCCGGCACAACCGGCCAGCGCCAGCAGATCCTCGGCCGCCGCCACCTCCGAGGGCGCGCCCGCGCACAGCGCAACCAGGGCGCAGGCGCAACCCGGCAGCGCGGCCCCCTTGTGCCGCAGGGTTTCCAGGCATTCGTCCATCGAGACAGCGTCCGCGCCCTCGTGCGCGCAGTCGTGATGCTGCCCCAGGCACAGTTCGATGACCGCGTCCTCGAGCCGGGAGATGGCGTCCAGCGGTCCCGCCGGCGCCGCGGCCAGCGTCCAGATGGCCGAGCCGTGCAGGGCGTCCCCGACCAGGACCGCGTCCTCGATACCCCACAGCCGCCACACCGCCGGGCGGCCGCGGCGCAGCGGGTCAGCGGCGGCCCGCCCGATCGGCGAGCACGCTGACGAAGGGGCCGAGCGGACCGGTGATGACCGGCCTGGGACGGGAGGCCCGCAGGGCCTGCTCGGAATAGCGGCCGGTGCCGGTGTGCCAGTGCAGATTTCCGGCCATGTGATCACGCAGCCGGTCGACATGGCCGAGCAGCGCCGCACGCACCTCGCCGGGCAGCTCGTGGTCGGCGAAGAATTCGGGCAGCCGTTCGCGCGCGACGAGTTCGAACTGCGTCAACCGTTCATTGGCGAGATCGACGACGATATCGGCCGCATGCTCTCGGGAACAGCCCAGGAAGAACTGGGCGAGATACACGAGATTGTAGATCTCCTCATCGTATTCGATCTCCTTCTGATACGAATAGAGATCGTTGACGAGGGCCGCGTAGTCGTGGGCCGAATTCTGCAGCTGCCGAACAATACTGGAGTCGGATATTTCCGAAATCCGTGGGTCTGCGGCAATTTCGGGCGAATACAGGGCGTCCAGTGCGCAGAACAGCGGCCCACCCGAGGTGAGGCGTCGCTGCTCGAGATAGTCGACGGGATCGGGCAGACGGTGCCGAATCTCGTTCTCCAGCACACACTCCCAGCCCTCGAACAGCTCGATCAGGGCCGCCCGCAAGCGCTCGCGCCCCGCCTCGTCACAGCCGGCCGCGGTATCGCGCCACAGCGCGGCCAAGCCGGATTCGAGTGCGGTGAGCGGTGCGGGCGGGCTGTCGGAGAGCTGAAGTGGCAAGCGCCGCAACTGGTCTCGGCCGGATACCGGTTCCACCCGGAACACCCGGGTGGCCAGGTCGTCGGCATAGGTGCCCCAGGTGCACCAGCGGGTGCGCAGCAGCAGCGCGGCCGCATCGGCCCCGGGATCGAGCATGGCCATCAGCCCCGCGAAATCGGCGGCGGCCACGGTCTCGGCCGTCCAGCCGACCCGCGGATCCAGCAGTCCGACGGCCGCGGCCCACCTCGGCCCGTCCGCGCGAGCCAGTGCCACCTGCGGATTCATCGACACCGGATACGGCATCACCAGCCCGCGCACCGGTAGCGGTCCGGGTGTTCGCGGCGGCGGAACGTGCTGCTGGAGCTGGATTCGCAACCCCGGCGCGAGCCGGGCGGCCGCGCTGCCCAGCCCGGTCGGACCGCGGTCGACGCCGCTGTTCATGTAGCGGCTCGACCGCAGATGCCACTCGTGCCCGCCGGACTGCCAGTCCTGCAGGCCCCCGGTGTACCGCGCGACGGCCAGCTGTTCGGCGGGGGTGGCCGCGCGTTCCACGAAAAGCTGTGGCACCTCGACCGACGCGGTGTCCTCGAACTGCTTCAGCCGCGAGGTCAGCATGTCATTGGTCAGCTCCGCGGCCGCCTGCGTGGGCAGACCCAGGAACCGTTCCAGCACCAGCACCATATTGGCGTTCTCGCCCTCGACCCGGACCTCGCGCTCGTAGGAGAACAGGTCGTTGCGCAAATGCACTGCGTCGGAGAAGGTTTCGCACAGCACCCGCAGCGGCCGCTCGGCGGCGAAACGGCCGGGCACCTCGGCGCCGCAGGCGAACTCCACCAGATTCGCCGACCAGGGCGCGCCGCCCACCCGGCGGCGCATCTCGATGTACTCGACCGGATTGGCCACCCGGTCGCGGGCGATATTGTCCAGTTCCCAGAGGGATTCGACCATGAGGTTGTGGGTGGACCGACGCATGCGCTGCCGCCAGCCCGGGGACATGACCGGCACCGTCCGGGCCCAGCAGTCGGCCAGTCCGGCCTCCGACGGCGTCTCGGGTTCCGGTGCGGGACGGCCGGGTTCGGCCATGAACAGCTCCAGGCGCGCGAGATAGCTGGTGGCCTCGGCCCGGTTGCCGGTGTACTTGTACTCGGCCAGGAACCAGTCGTCGAAATAGAAGACCCAGATGTACCACTCGGTGAGCAGCGCCAAAGCCTCGGCGTCGCAGTCGGGATGGGTGTACGCGCACAGCAGCGCGTAGTCCATACGGTCCAATCTCTCGGCGTCCCAGATGGGTTTGCCGTCGACTCCGAGCTCGCCGAGCATGCCCATGCGCAGCGCCCACGCGGTGGAGTGCGCGCGGGCGTACCCGTGATGGGGATTGAGCCGGGCGGGATGCGGGGTATAGAAGTCGGGCAGGGTGAAGGGCTTCAATTCAGGGCCCTCTCGCTGGAGGTTGTGCACTCCGGTCGCCAGGGCGCCGGTATTGCGCTGCTGTTTGCGATATGTCGAACGAACCGCGTCAGAACTTTCACTGCGACAACGTGATCAGCGTCACAACCATGGTAGAGGCCCGTCGCCGTCTCGCCAACACCTCGCAATCTTGTCCGACCGACCGGTACCTCCCGAACCGGCCGGCCCGCCCCCGCCCGAGATAGCCTGGGCGCTGCGCCACCCGCACCCGCCACCCACACCAGGAGGATCGTCCATGCCGAATCCCGCCGCCGACCGCGCCCCGATCCTGCAGCGACTGGGCGACCGTGGCCGGGTGCGCGTGATCGTCGCCGGTGGCGGCACGGGCGGCCACACCTATCCGGCGGTGGCGGCCGTGCGGGCGCTGCGGGATCTGGCGGCCGAGAGCGGGGCCGCGGCCGAGGTGCTGTGGGTGGGCGTGCCCGACAGTCTGGAGCAGCGGGTCGCGGCGGAGAACGACATCGACTTCACCGGCATCAAGGCCGGCAAGCTACGCCGCGACCGCAATCCGCTCAAGATGCTCAACAGGGACAATGCGCGGGATGCCCTGCGCGTGCCGGTCAGCGTCCTCACCGCCCAGGGCGTGGTGCGCCGGTTCCGCCCGGACGCGGTGCTGTGCACCGGCGGCTACGTGTGCGCCCCGATCGGCATGGCCGCCGCGCTGCGCCGGCGGCCGCTGGTGATCCACGAGCAGACCACCGGCATCGGCAAGGCCAACCTGCTGCTGGCCCGGATGGCCGACCGCATCGCGCTCAGCTCCGAGGCGTCGATCGCCATGCTGCCCGCGCGCGCCCGGGACCGGGCCGTGGTCACCGGCAACCCGATTCGCCCGACCCTCACGACCGGCGATCTGGCCGCGGCGGTCAAGGCTCTCGACTGGGAGGGCTACACCCCCGGCCTGCCGACGGTCTACATCACCGGCGGCGCGCAGGGCGCGGTGCAGATCAACGAGCTGATCGGGCAGCTGCTGCCCGAACTCCTCCACTCCGCCAATGTGATTCACCAGTGCGGACGGCTCTCCTTCGAGCAGGTTCGCGACCTCGCCGCCACCCTCCCGGAGGACGTGCGCGGCCGCTACCTGGTGCGGGAGTTCGTCGGCCCCGAGCTCCCCGATGTGCTGGCGCTCACCGACGTGGTCGTATCCCGTTCCGGCGCAGGGACTCTCGCCGAGCTCACCACGCTGGGCAAGCCCTCGGTGCTGATTCCGTACCCGCATTCGGTCGGCGGCGAGCAGATCCGCAATGCCCGAATCCTGGCCGACCACAATGCCGCTCGCGCCCTCGTCGGTGACGATGCCACCGTCGCGAACCTCCGCACGGCCCTCGCCGAACTCCTGACCGATGCCGGGACCCGCGCCGCCGTGTCGGCCGCCGCCCGTGCCCTCGGCCACCCGGAGGCCGCCACGGACCTCGCCCTCACCGTCCTGGATCTGGCCACCCGCTGAGCGCGGACCACGAAAAGCCGTACGCCGCCACGCGATCTATTCCACACGCCACTCTCAGTCGGAGTGGGTATGGTCGGAAGTGTCAGCAAGCCCTCGGTTACTCCGGGGATTGCTACCCGAGAGATTGGAGATGCCATGCAAATCCAGGTCTTCGCCGACAAGAACATCGGCGGCGGCGCGATCGCCCAGGAAGCGACGGACACCATCGCTTCGATTCTGGATCGATTCGCTGATCACCTCACCCGGGTCGAGGCCCACATCACCGATGTGAACGGGCACAAGGGTGGTTCCGAGGACAAGAAGTGCAGCCTCGAGGCACGGCCCAAGGGCCAGCCACCGGTGGCGACCACCCACCGCGCGGCCACCGCCGAGGACGCCTACACCGGAGCCGCCGACAGCATGGCTCACCTGCTCGACAGCAAGTTCGGGCGGCTACATCACGCCAAGGGCGGTGAATCGATCCGCCACCTCGTGTCGGACTGAGTCCGGCCGCGGGCCGCTGCCTCCGACATTCGGTTACGGAAGGAGCCCGAGGCGGCGTGCGCGCACGACCGCCTCGTGGCGGTTGTGCGCGCCGAGTTTGGTCATGGCGCTGCGCAGATAGCTCTTGACCGTCTCCGGGCGCACCGAAAGTCGCTGCGCCGCTTCCAGATTCGTGCAGCCCAGCGCGACGTGGGCGAGCACGTCCAGTTCCCGGGGCGCGAGGCTCACCGCGTCGTCCGGGGCCGCGACACCCGACACCAGGCGCGCGAGCTTCTCGGTCACCTCGCGCAGGCGCCGGCGGGCCGAGGCCTCCGAGACCACCTGGGTGATGCCGCGCAGTTCCGCGTGCAGATCCCGGAGTTGTTCGGTGACAACGGCATTGGCTTCGGCGACGAAGGCAGGGGCGCTCGTCGTGGACTCCCGCGCGAAGGACAGGCGCAGCCGCCGATCCACTTCGTCGCGAATGGCCAGTTCCGTCGCGAGCCGGCGCCCGGCCTGCACCATCTCGTCGGCGATGCGGTCGCCGATCACCCCCGAGTCCCGATTCGCCACGTACAGCACCGCCCGCGCCTCGCCCCTCACCACCACAGGCACCGCCACCACCGCGCGCAGACCCTCACCGAGCACCGGGGCGTCGTAGTGGTGAGTGATGGTCGAGGCCGAGCGATAGTCGGACACCGAGCGCGGCTTACCCGTCACCACCGCCGAGCCGCCCAGCCCGGAGCTGGGTGCGACGGCCAGGCCGCGCATGCCGTTGGTGCGGGTGCCGACGAATTCGCTGAGCACCAGCATGCCCGCGTGCACCTCGCCGCCGAAGACGACCGGAAGCTTGCTGGCGGAGGCGAGAGTGCGCAGCTCAGCGCGCAGAGCGTCACCGTCGCTGGGGCGCAGGAGCCCGTCCGTGGCCGAAGTCATCGGTCAGCCCCTTTCGGGGGTAGTCCAGGGTGAGTGTGACGTAGATCCTACTGGTGTGAGCGAGAGCACGAGCTACACCTTCGGAGTCCGGGACGCTCCCCTGCTGGGCGACACCATCGGCGCCAACCTGGACCGGACCGCGGCCGCGCATCCGGACCGCGAGGCCCTCATCGACTACACCACCGGTATCCGCTGGACCTACCGCGAATTCAACGCCGAGGTCGACACGCTGGCGCTGGGCCTGCTGGCGGCCGGCATCGGCAAGGGCGACCGGGTGGGCATCTGGGCTCCGAACTGCCCGCAGTGGACGCTGATCCAGTACGCGACCGCCAAGGTCGGCGCGATCCTGGTCAATATCAATCCGGCGTATCGGGCGCACGAACTGCGCTACGTGCTGCGCCAGGCCGGAATTCGGATGCTGGTCGCGGCACCGTCGTTCAAGACCTCCGACTACGCGGCCATGATCACCGAGGTGCGCCCCGAGTGCCCGGCGCTCGAGCAGGTGGTGCTGCTGGACAGCCTCGAATGGCAGAGTCTGTTCACCAGCGGCCGGGCCGCGAATCCGGATCTGCTGGCCGCGGCGCAGTCGGCGCTGTCCACCGACGATCCGATCAATATCCAATACACTTCCGGCACAACGGGTTTCCCCAAGGGTGCGACCCTCAGCCACCACAATATCCTCAACAACGGCTATTTCGTGGGCGAGCTGTGCGGCTACACCGAGCAGGACCGGATCTGCATTCCGGTGCCGTTCTACCACTGCTTCGGCATGGTGATGGGGAATCTGGCCGCCACCACGCACGGCGCGGCCATGATCATCCCGGCCCCGGCCTTCGACCCGCGCGCCACCCTGGAAGCCGTTGCGGCCGAACGCTGCACCTCCCTGTACGGGGTGCCGACCATGTTCATCGCCGAACTGGCCGATCCGGAGTTCGACACCTACGACCTGTCCTCGCTGCGCACCGGCATCATGGCCGGATCGCCGTGCCCGGTGGAGGTGATGAAGCAGGTCATCGAGCGCATGGGCATGCGCGAGGTGAGTATCTGCTACGGCATGACGGAAACCAGCCCGGTCTCCACCCAGACCCGCGGCGACGATTCGCTGGTGCAGCGCACCGCGACGGTCGGCCGGGCCGGGCCGCACATCGAGGTGAAGATCGTGGACCCGGTGACCGGGGTGACCGTGCCGCGCGGCGCGGCCGGCGAACTGTGCACCCGCGGCTACTCGGTGATGCTCGGCTACTGGGGCGAACCGGAGAAGACCGCCGAGGCCATCGACGCCGCGCGCTGGATGCACACCGGCGACCTGGCCACCATGGACGACGAGGGCTACGTGGCCATCACCGGCCGCATCAAGGACATGGTCATCCGCGGCGGCGAGAACATCTACCCGCGCGAGATCGAGGAATTCCTCTACACCCATCCCGACATCGTCGATGCCCAGGTGATCGGCGTTCCCGACGTCAAATATGGCGAGGAATTGATGGCGTGGATCCGGATGCGCCCGGGTACACCGCCTTTGACCGCCGAGAGTCTGCGTGAGTACTGCGCCGGCAAGGTCGCCCACTACAAGATCCCCCGCTATGTGCACGTCGTCGACGAGTTCCCGATGACCGTGACCGGCAAGATCCGCAAGGTCGAGATGCGCGAGATCGGCGCGCGACTGCTCGGCCTGACCGAGGAGAACGCATGACGAACACCGAGGCCTACCGCACCGCCCGCGACGGACTACTGGCCGTGTCGACGGACTACGACGCGGCTCTGCGCGAGTTCGAATGGCCACGGCTGACCGGCGAATTCAACTGGGCCACCGACTGGTTCGACCACATCGCTCGCGGCAACGACCGGCCCGCGCTGTGGATCGTCGAGGAGGACGGCTCCGAACAGCGGATCAGCTTCGCCGAGATGGCCGAGCGCTCGGACCGGGTGGCCACCTGGCTGGCCGGGCTGGGCGTCGGCAAGGGCGACCGCGTGGTGCTCATGCTCGGCAACCAGGCCGAGCTGTGGGAGGCCATGCTGGCGGTGGCCAAGCTGGGCGCGGTCATCATGCCCACCACCGGCGCGCTGGGCCCGGCCGATCTGAGCGACCGGATCGAGCGCGGCGGAGCGCGTTTCGTCATCGCCAATCACGGCGATACGGGCAAGTTCGACGAGGTGCCGGGCGACTACACGCGAATCGTGGTGGGCGAGCCGGTGTCTGGCTGGCACGACTACGGCGAAGCGGCGTCCGTCGAATCGGCCGGGCCGTTCCGGGCCGTCACCAAGGTGACCGATCCGCTGCTGGTGTACTTCACCTCCGGCACCACCAGCAAGCCGAAGATGGTGCAGCACTCACAGATCAGCTACCCGGTCGGTCACTTGAGCACCATGTACTGGATCGGCGTCCGCCCCGGCGACGTGCACCTGGCCATCAGCGCGCCCGGCTGGGCCAAGCATGCCTGGAGCTGCTTCTTCGCACCGTGGCTGGCCGAGGCGACCGTATTCGTCTACAACTACGCGCGTTTCGACGCCGCGGCCCTGCTGGCACAGCTGCGCCGGGCCGGGGTGAACACATTCTGCGCGCCACCCACGGTGTGGCGCATGCTGATCCAGGCCGATCTGGGCGAGCGTCCGGCCGGGCTGCGCGAAATCCTCGGCGCGGGTGAGCCCTTGAACCCCGATGTCATCGCACAGGTCGAGAAGGCCTGGGGCCTGGTCATCCGCGATGGCTTCGGTCAGACGGAAACCACCCTGCAGGTGGGCAATACGCCCGGGCAGCCGCTCAAGCCCGGCTCCATGGGGCGGCCCGCGCCGGGCGTCCCGGTGGTGCTGGTGGATCCGATCACCGGCCAGCGCGCCGAGGAGGGCGAGATCTGCCTGGATCTGGCCGCGGCACCGGTCAATCTGATGACCGGCTACCTCGGCGATCCGGAGCGTAATGCCGCGGTCATGGACGGCGGCTACTACCATACCGGCGATGTGGCCGTGCGAGACGCGGACGGATACATCACCTATATCGGTCGCACCGACGACGTTTTCAAGTCCTCCGACTACAAGGTGTCCCCCTTCGAGCTGGAGAGCGTGCTCATCGAGCATCCGGCCGTGGTGGAGGCGGCCGTGGTGCCGCAGCCGGATGACACGCGGCTCGCGGTGCCCAAGGCATACGTGGCACTGGCGGCAGGATGGGAGCCGAACCGTGAAACCGCCCGCGCCATCCTGGAATACGCCCGCGATCACCTGGCGCCCTACCTGCGTGTCCGCCGGCTGGAGTTCACCGAGCTCCCGAAGACGATTTCCGGCAAGATCCGCCGCGTCGATCTGCGCCATCGCGAGGAGCAGGCGCACGCGGCCGGCGAGACCATCCCCACCGAGTACCGCTACGAGGAAGTACTGAGCGACACCATCCGCTGAAACCGCACCGCCCCATGCCCCTACGACAGACCGGAGCTCCCATGCCCCACACCGTGGAATCCGCGACCGCCTACGTCATCGCCGCCCTGGAGGCCAAGGGGACGGCGACCCGTGAGGACTTCGATATCCCCGGGATCGTCAGCACGACGCACAGCATCACGCAGACATGGGATTTCCAGGCGGTCGACCGCCGCCGGTTCTGGGGCATAGCGGCCACGTTCCTGCGCGCCTGACCCGCAGAAAGACCAGGGAGCGACACCCGCTCGCCCGGACCCGCAGGAAATCGGGGACGAGCGGGCTGTCTCACAGTTCGGCGAATTCCGGGTTTCCGGCCGCGAATTCCCCGCACCATTGGCTGATGCACACCTCCGACTCCGTGCTGCTGCCACGTTTCGTCCTGTCGCGCGCCGCGGCCGCGGGCCTGGACCCGGCCCGCCTCGCCCGCGAGGCCGGCATGCCGGGCTGGCTGCTGGAGGACGGCGATGCCCGGGTGTCCAGTGACTACTTCCCGCGGCTGTGGGAGCTGCTGGAGTACGAGCTGGACGACCCGGAGGTCACCCTGCGGGCCACCGGCAGTTACCGGCTCGGGGAATTCGGGCTGATCGACTATCTGATCTCGACGGCCGAGACCGTCGGCGCGGGTTTCGGCGTGATGGGCCCGTTCGTGGGGGCGATCTCCACCAACTACCGCGTCGAGCCCGGCGCGCAGACCGAGACCGAGTCCACCTTCGACATCTACACCGTCAATACCGAGGGCCGCGCCCGCGACCTATCGGTACAGATGGCGCTGGCCTCCCTGATCTCGCGCATGCGCCAGACGACCGGCCGCCCGATGGATCCGGTGCGCATCCGGTTGCGCGAGCGCGCGCCCCGCCGCCTCGACGCCTTCTCAGAGCAGTTCGGCACGGCGCGGCTGGATTTCGGCGCTCCGGTCGACCGGATCACCTTCCGCAACGCGGACTTCGAGCTGGCCCAGATCACGGCGGACCCGTTGCTGGCAGCGGTATTGCGCCGCCACGCCGCCACCATGCCGCCCCCGCCGCCGCGCGTCACCGAGTGGCCGGACCGGGTGGCGGCGGTGCTGGCCGAGGTCCTCGACGGCACCGACGCGCTGCTGGACCAGGTCGCGCGCCGCCTCTACACCAGCCCGCGCACCCTCCAGCGCCGCCTCGCCGAATCCGGCACCACCTGGCGCCTCGAGGTCGACCGCGCCCGCAAACGCCACCTCGAAGATATCGAATCCGGCTGGGCCGCCGAACACGACGGCGATACGCCATGATTCGCCGAAGTTCCAGGGGGTACCCACTCCGGCGAGGTGACCCGAGGTGGCGTGGGCGAGGCGGTGTGGCCGGGCGAATGGAGCAGCGATCATGACCGCCTCGGACAGTGTGCTGCTGGCCCGGTTCGTGCTGACGCGAGCCCGGGCGGCGGGGCTGGATCCGGTGGAATTGGCGCGGGCGGCGGGAATCGGGGCCGGCGCGCTGGACGGGCCGCCGGGAAGTATTCCGGGGCAGTGCTATCCGCGATTGTGGGAGTTGTTCGAGCGCAGGGCGGAATTGCCGCACGTGGGACTGCGGGCGGCCGAACGGTACGGAATGGGGGAACTGGGGATGATGGATTATCTGCTCGCCACGGCGTCGACCGTGGGCGAAGGGTTCAGGGCCGCAGGGGAATTCGGATCCGCGCTGTCGACCACGCGGCGCGTGGCCGTGGTCGGCGAGGACGACCGGCACGTCACCTTCGCGGCGGAGACGGCCGGGGAAGGCCGGGCGGCCGTGCTACGCCGGGCCGCCACGGCTGCGACCCTGTCCACCCCGCCCGCGCGCGCCTGGGCCGATCTGCTTGCCGCCGAGCTCGATTCACTACCATCGCTGGACACGGCGTCCATCCACGGCATGGCCCGGCGGCTGGATACCAGCCCGCGCACCCTGCAGCGGCGGCTGGCCGCGGCCGGAACCAGTTGGAGCCGGGAGCTGGCGAGCGCGCGCCGCCGGGCGGCGTGGTGACGGGCGGCCGTGACTACTCGATCCGACTCTCACGACAGCATTCTGATGGCCCGGTTCGCACTGGAGCGGGCGGCCCGGGCGGGGCTCGACCCGGAGCGGATCGCCCGGCTGGCCGGGATATCCGCCTGGCGCGAGGGCGGCGAGGGGACCCGGGTGTCGTCCCGGTACTGCCTGCGGGTGTGGGAGCTGCTCGAACAGGAAACCGGTGACCCGGATATCGCCCTGCGCGTGCCGGAGGACAGTACGACCGGCGAATTCGGGCTGCTGGAGTATCTGTTCCTGTCGGCGGAGACCCTGGGTGCGGCGCTGGACGCATGCGTGCGCCACACCGGCAGTCTGACAACGAGTTACAACTTCCGGATCACGCATCGCACCGAACACGAGGTCTGCTACGAGGTGCTGTCCGGGGTGGAGGACTGCCGCGGGCGGGAACTGTTGGTGCAGGCGGCTTTCGCGCTCCTCGTGGGCCGGGGCCGGGCGGCCACCCGCTATCCGATCGTGCCCGCGCGGGTGACCTTCCGGCAGGCCGCGCCGGTCGATCTCGCCGCCGTCACCGAGCTGTTCGGCACTCGCGCAATCGATTTCGGGAGCCTCGTCGACTCCCTGACGCTGCGGGCCGCGGATCTGGCGCTACCCATGAAGTCGGCCGATCCCGAGTTGACGGCCGTGCTGCTGTCCTACGCGGCCACGCTGCCGGCCACTCCCGAGTCCGGCGTCACCTGGCTGGAACGGCTCGGCGACGTCCTCGACGGCGCCCTCGACGAGGGCATGGCGACACTGGAAGTGGTAGCGCGGCGTCTGCTGACCTCACCAAGATCACTACAACGCCGCCTGACCGAGGCCGGAACCACCTGGCGCCGTGAGGTGGACCGGGCGCGGCGCCGCAGATTGCAACGGGCCGAACACCTTCCACGCGCTCAGCAGGCGGAATTCCTGGGATACGCGGATCCGGCCAGCCTGCGGCGCGCCGTACATCGCTGGCGCGATCGCGACGATTCCTGAAAGAAGGACCCCGCGTGCGGGCCGAAATCGCACCTACCGTACGGTATTCCGGCAACCACACAGCAAGGTTGGCGTGTACCGGCCCGGTTTGGCGTCTTCGGAACTCCCGCGCGACGCGGGCGGAAATGAAACTGGACGGAAACGCCACGACGCGCCCGCCGCGAGGCTCGCCACGGCGTTTCCGATGCGTGGTGGTGGCCGACGCTGTCCACGGCCGCGTGTCCCCATCCGGTCCCGGTCCTCGATTGGAGCTTCCTCGTGCCCCACACCGCAGAAACCGCCACCGCCTACGTCGTCACCGCTGTGGAGGCCAAGGGCACCGCCACCCGGCACGACTTCGACATCCCGAGCATCGTCAGCATCACGCACAGCCTCACCGAGAGCTGGGATTTCAACAGCGTGGACCCGAACATGTTCTGGAACATCGTCGCCACTTTCCTCGAGCACTGAGCTCGGCCGCGCCCCACGACCGTCAGCCCCGCCCCAGCTGAATCGCCTTGACCAGCAGCAGAATCGCGCCGACTACCAGATAGGCGCGCAGGGCGATCATGCCCAGCCGGGTACCGGCCGACCAGGTCACCGGTTCCAGCAGCGTCAGCGGCGGCATCCGCCAGGTGTCCTTCGCGGACGCCTCGAAGCGGGGCCGCGGCGCGGGCGCGGGCGCCCCGCGCTGCGTGAACCTCAGCGCCACCACCGCGATCACGGCCAGGAGCACCAGCGCCACCGCCAGGTATCCGGCCGTGGCGACCACATCCAGGTCCGGGAACAGCGTGGTGGCCATGAGGATTCCCGACAGCAACAGCAGCACGCCGACGATGATCGCCGCCACGATGTTCAGCCAGGTGCGATTCACCCACGGCCCGAGCACCTGCGGGTCGTTGCACAGCAGCAGCAGGAACACGCTGGCGCTGGGCAGCAGTAGCCCGGCCAGGGCCTGCACGGCGGTGGTGATCAGCCCCAGGGGCGCACCCGGAATCAGCACGACGCCCGCGGCGAGCACCACCATCGCGATATAGGACAGATAGAACTGCCTGGCGTCCTTGAACCCGCGGTGCAGCGAGTGCTTGATGCCGAACACATCGCCGAAGGCGTAGCTGGTGGCCAGGGTGACCGCCGCCGCACCGATGATCGACGCGTCCAGCAGCACGATCGCGAAGACCGACCCCAGCAGGTGGTGGACCTGGCCCAGCAGGTGCGCGATCTCGCCCGCGTCGGTGAACTTCCCGACCGCGTCATTGGCGCGCGCGGCGTAGTCGGCGGTCATCATGAGCGCGGCCGCACCGATCACCACGACGAACGCGCCCAGGGTGGTGTCGGCCCGCTCGTAGCCGATGAACCGCGGGGTGATGCGCTTGTCGACGATATTGGACTGCTGGAAGAACAGCTGCCACGGCGCGACGGTGGTGCCGACGATGGCGATGATCAGCAGCACCGCGTCGGAGGTCCAGCTGCCCTCGACACCGGGCACCACGAAATCCTTTGCGGCGCGGCCCCAGTCGGGATGCGACAGCAACAGCATCGGAATCTGCAGCAGGGTGACCAGGATGAAGACGAACATCGCCCGTTCCCACCGCCGGAAGCTGCCGGTGGCCATGATCGCCACCAGCGCCGCGGCCGCCACCGGCACCACGACGTATTTCGAGATGCCGAAATACTCCGCGGCCAGGCTGACACCGATGAATTCGGTCACGATGGTGAGAAAGTTCAGAACGAAGAGATCGCCCACCGAGAACCAGCCCCAGCCGCGGCCGAAGCGCTCGTTGATGAGCCGCGCATGCCCGACGCCGGTGACCGCGCCCAGGCGAACCACCATCTCCTGGTTGACGATCAGTACCGGGATCAACAGCAGCAGCACCCACAGCAGGCTGTAGCCGTAGTTCTGCCCGGCCTGCGCATAGGTGGCGACACCACCGGCGTCGTTGTCACCGACCATGACGATCAGCCCGGGGCCGATAATGGCCAGCAGCGTCAGCATCCGGGTCTTGAACGTGCGCGAATGCTCGATGTCACCGATCTTGATCTTGCCGAGCGCGCCCTCGATATCGCCGAGGTGCGCCGAATCCAGCACGGCCGACTGGCGATTCGCCACTGCGGTGGCGGGATCCTCAACGGCAGCGGGCTTCTCGATGGTAGCGGGCTTCTCCGCGGCAGCGGGCTGTCCGCTCCCCGCCGGGGGCTGCGGCCCGGATCCGTTGGGGGTGGAACGGTTTTCCTCGGTATCGGTCATAGCTGTGCCGCGCCGTCCGGGCTGTCGCTGGATCCGGTGGTGACCGGCCGGGCCGGCCGGGGCGCGGGTTCACGGCGCCGCCAGTCCTCCGGAATGACGTCCTCGAGCACATCGTCGACGGTGACCACGCCGAGCACCCGGTCGGCGTCGTCCACCACAGGCACCGCGTACAGGTTGTAATCGGCCATCAGCAAGGCGATGTCGGTGATATCGGTCTCGGGCGAGACCCGCACCGGATCGTCGTCCATGATGTCGGCGACCGGCGTCGCCGGGTCGGCCTGCAGCAACGCGATCACCGAGACCACGCCCATCAGGCGGTCGGAGTCGAGCACATGCACCTTCAACAGGGCCTCCGGCTGCAGCGCGTGCGCGGCGGAGATCGCCGAAAGCGCCTGCGCCACGGTGGCGTCCAGCGGACACGAGACGACGTCGACATTCATCAGGCCGCCCGCGCTGTCCGGGTTGAAACCCATCAGCGTCACGACCTTGACGCGCTGCCCGGCCGGCATCAGGTCCAGCACCCGGCGGCGCCGCGACTGCTTGAGTTCAATGATGGAGTCGGCCGCGTCATCGGCGCGCATGCGCCCGAGCAGGGCCGCGACTTCCGAATCGGACATGTCGTTGAGCAGGCGGCTGGACTTGTCGGAGTCGAGCTCCTCGAAGACATCCGCCTCCAGCTCGGGATCGTCGTGCACCTGATCCAGGATCTCGTCCTGCTCGTGCTTGTCGGCATCCTCGAGCAGGTCGGCGATCTCGGCGGGCTTCAGCCCGCGGACCCGGCTGCTGACCCGCAGGGTCAGCGACTGCTCATGGCCGATCAGCGGCTCGAACGCCTTCCAGTCCCGGGAGGCGTGCCCGCCGGTGGACTTGATCAGCCCGAACAGCCGCGCCGGGCGGCGAGTGTCCAGTCGCGCGAGCACCCAGCCCGAGCCCGAGTCGTCGGGCACGCCGACCCTGTCGAGCTCGACGTCGTAGGCGCGCACCAGCTCGACAGCCTCCACATCGATCAGCCGGTGACCCAGGATGTCGGCGCGCAGCAGCACCTCACCCGCACGCCGCTCGAAGGACCGCAGATCGACCTTGTTGACCGAAAGGACGATCCGATCGGCCTCGAACTGCCGGATACGCTCCGCGGAGACGAACACCTCGCGCCCGCCCATACCGACGACCACACCGGTCACCGGCGGATAGGCGTCACCACCCGGCAGACGCACAATGAGGTCGTCCACCCGGCCGATAGTCTCTCCCGACGCGGCGATCACCGGTGCCTTCAGCAACTGCGACAGATGCATCGTCGCAACCGCTTCCGGTTTCGACGACACTGTGGGTTCGGTCATATGCGCTCCTGACTCGGCGTCCCCGGATTTCCGGCGGCCACGGGCAACATTGCACGGTTTTCGGCGCTTCTCGTCGAACAATGGCCCAACGGTAAACGTCCAGCGGACGAATGACGCGCCCATTGGGATGTATGTCCGAATTGACGAATCAATCCTCTACTGCCAGACTTTGCGGCGTCAATCAGCACCTCGCTAGGCGAGGCTCCTGTACGAACACAGGCCACTGATCCGACGACGTCGAGAGACGCCCAGGGTTAGGACAGGTTTCCCCGGATTAAGGGGTCACCCGAAGTGGCTTCCCAACGTCATTGTCATTGGGGATACGTCGTGCAGTGCCGAAGCTCTGACGAGAGGGGTGCTCGCCCTCCGGCCTGCTACCGTGGCGACTCCTCGTGTGCACCCGTGATCAGCGCCCTCGTGCGCTCCGGCCGCAAGGAGGTGAGGACGACCCATGGCCCTCGGCGACAGTCCGTATCCGAGTCATCCGTTCCACTCACCCGTTTGCGGGTGGAAATTCGAAATCATCCACCCAGAATTTCGAAGGTTCACAAATGAGGAAAATCACCGCGTACACCCTGGCCGCCGCCGTCCCCGCCCCGGCCCTACACGCTCCGGTGCCGGTGCCGGTGCCGTTGCCGTTGCCGAAGAACGTCGTGAGCCAGGCTGACCAGGATGCCGCGTTCTCCGCGGCGGTCAACCAGTTCGGTCTGGCCACCTCGATGGGCACTCTGATCGGCACCCTCATCGGCGGCGCGGCCGGTTGCGCCATTGGCGCCGCGGGCGGCGCCATCGCCGGCGTCACGGTCATGTCGGTGCCGACCGGCATCGCGGGCGGCCTCGCGGGCGCCGCCATCGGCATTCCGCTGGGTGCGGCGGCCGGTCTGGTGCTGACCGGTGTACCCGCCGCCATCGCGGTCGGCATCGGCCTGGCCCAGCGCCTGTCCGCGCCCGACTCCACCCCGGCTCCCGCGGGCGCGGCGCCCGCCCCTGCCGTCTAGCGGGCGGGTCCGCTTGCGCTGGCGAAACCTGTTGCGGCGGTGAGTGTCTCGATACTCGCCGCCGCTCCTTCTTATCCGGCAGCGGGTTCGGGGCTGTCACACACCGTCTACCGAGAGGGTGGCCTGCATGAGAGTCATGGCGCCCGCGCACGGGTCCGGTTGCGCCGCGTGGTCGCGGTTCTGGACCCACCAGGTGACGGTGCCGGTGTCGGAAGCGGTCACGGCGCAGGTGCTCGGATCCTTCGGATCACGCCAGTACATGCCGCCGAAGTGCCTGATCACCAAACGCTCGACCTGATAACCGAATTGGTCGGCGATCTGGACCTCACGGCTCAGGGTGTCGTTCTCCAGCCAGGCGTAGGTGATGTCGACCGCACCGCCGTTCGGACTGGTGGCGGTCCAGTTGCAGATGGTGGGGGCGCTCTGCTGCTTGATGCCCGAGACGTGCAGGTTGCTCGCGATCTTCTGATCCTCCAGCGGGCCGCAGCCGGCCAGCAGGTTCGGGGCGTCGGCGGCGCGCACGGGTGATTCCTTCGGGCCCTGCGAGCACCCCGCCAATGCGGCGATCAGTAAGGCCGCCAAGGCGATTCGCGTTCGAACCGTACGCATTACCCCTGCCCTGCCTTCGTCAGAGTGGACGCCGCCAGCTGCTCCAGGCCCTTGCAGGGCTCCTTGGCGGTCTCCGTGATCGCGGCCCGCTCCGACCAATCGATGAAATCGCTGTCCCCGAACGGAAGTGCCACCTCGCACGACTGCGGCCCCTGCCATTCGATGCCGGATTGCCCGGCCACCTGAACGTCGGACGGGCGCGCGTCAGTGATCTGAGTCCGGCGGTCCGCGAGCGGACTGCCCCGGAACCAGTGGAATACCACCGCGTAGTCACCGCCCGCGGGCCGCTGCCACGCACATCCCAGCGGATTCACCGCCACTCGCTGCAGCCCATTGAGCCCGGTCGCCTGGCCGACGTCGGCATCGGCCACCCCGCCGCACAGTCCGATGGTGTTCGGCGCCGGCATCACCGCCGCCTTGGATGTGGTCGTCGCCGGGGCCGCCTGCTGATTCGACGAGCCGCCGCAGCCCGCGATCGCCGCCCCGATCAGGGCGATCCCCGCCACCGCGCCCACCGCTCTCATCACGCCGACCAGCGTAGGCGAACCGCCCGAATCATGCGATCGGCGACGCAGCGGACGACTTGTGACATGGCGCCCAGCGCATGTAAATACGCGCTTTTGACAATTCATGAGGGCTTGTCTACGGATCTCCCGTCCGACGCTCTCAACTCTTTCCGATATTCGGCGACGCTCCTGGCGCTCGCCTATTTCCGCGTGCCTTTTCTCGAATAGATGCCGATTCATCCACGACTCTCGAACTCACCATTCCGAATCGTCCCGCGGCGATCGTCGGGCTGGCCGAATTCGGGCCCGCCACCATCATGGGCCTGGCCGGCCTGAGCCGGGTGATCGTACTGCTGGTGGTGTCCACCGTGGTGTGGGTGCCGGTCGGCGTGCATGGCCTGAGTCAGTTCTCCCGGCGGGCGCGGGCGCGGCGCTTGCCCTCGTGCATGGCCTGCACCCGCGCCACCGGGATGGTGTGCCCCTCGGCGATGAGATCGGCTGGGAGAGACTGGGGTTCGGGCATGGCCTCGGCCCAGGGATCGCGGTCGCCGAGCATCTTGGCCGCCGTGCGAATCGTGAAGTCGTGCGGGTCGATGTCGGGCAGGTCCGCCCAGGCGACCGGGAACGAGACGGTCGCGCCCGGACGGATCCGCGGGCTGTAGACCGACACCACCGTCGCGCCGCCGGCGCGAGTCGAATCGAGAAAGACCTTGCCGCCCCGGTCTTCTCGAATGAACGCCGTGGTGGCGAGCTGCGGATCGAGACGTTCGGCACGCGCGGCGATCGCCCGGGTCGCCGCCGCGGCATCCTCGAGATCGACGCCCGGCACCACCGGGACGAAGATGTGCACGCCCTTGGAGCCACTGGTTTTCACCGCGCCCGCCAGCCCGTCCGCCGCCAGCGCTTCCCGAATGAGCTGCGCGGCCCCGACCACCTGGGCGAAGGGCTGATCCGGCGCCGGGTCGATATCCAGCACGAGATGCGTTGGGCTGCCGGAATAGTCGGCGAGACCCTCCGCGTACAGCAGTGTCACGTGGTACTCCACCGCGCGCTGATTCCCGAACCACAGCAACGTCCGCACGTCATCGCACAGCGCGTAGGACACCTCCCGTTTCGAGCTGCCCGCCCACAGCGTCACCCGCCGCACCCACTCCGGTGTGTACTTGGGCAGGTTCTTCTGCATGAACTCCTGCCCCGGCCGCACCCGCACCACCGACAGCGGACGCTCCCGCAATGACGGCACCATCCGCTCCCCGATCGCCTCCAGGTAGTCGATCAGTTCGCCCTTGGTGGCCTCGGCCCCGTCGAACAAGGGACTGTCGAGACTGGAGAACTTCAACCCGGCCCGCACGTCATCGCCCATCGGCCCACCATGCGCCACACCCGTACCGCCGTCAACCATCCCGGCCGAGGCGGCCCGCGCCGTCACCCGATATCGACGACCCTTGCCCAGGTGGGCGGGCGGTCCGGTACGTACTCCGGATCGTCTTCCCGCCAGGCGGGGTCCCGGCGGAACAAGCCCACGACCGTGCGGCACCCGGGGCGGGCGGCCGGCCAGGGTGTCTGACCGTCCGTCAGCACCACGACCACATCCGGACGAGGTTGCGCGCGTAGCGCTTTGGCGAAGCCGGTGCGCAGATCCGTTCCCCCGCCGCCGATCAGCGGGATGCCCTCGGCACGGCACAGCGGATCCGCGATCCGGGCCGCGGCATCGCACGACAGCACGGTGACCAGGTCGCGGCGGCCGCCCACGGTCCGGGCGATGGCTGCCGTCTCGAGCAGCGCGCTGCCCAGTTCGGCGTCGCTGACCGACCCCGAGGTATCGATGATCACGGTGACGCGGGGCGGGGTGCGCCGCAGGCTCGGCAGGACGACGCCGGGCACTCCGGCCGAGCGCCGCGCGGGCCGCCCGTAGCTGTAGTCCGCGCCGACGCCGGGGGCGGAAGCCGCCGAGCGGATCGCCGCTCCCAGCAGATCTCGCCACGGCTGCGGCGGGTGCACCGCCTCCTCCGCCCACCGGCGCCACCCCTCGGGTGCGTGCCCCGGACGGCCGATGATGCCCTGCGCCACGCGAAATCGGACGGCGTCGCGTTCCTGTTCGCTCAGTCCGTCCGCGCCGTCCGGCCCCAGTTCCCATTCCCGGTCGAGGCCGTCGGCGCCGCTGCCGCAGTCCAGCCAGGCCAGGTCCGCGGTGCGCGGCCCGAGGCGGAACTGACGCAGGTAGTCCTCCATGAGCTCACCGGAGTCCAACCCCAGCGTCGACGGCAGCACCGCCCCCTCGGGCTGGACCAGGCCGTCGCCGAACGCGTCGTCGTTGATCTCGGCATCCGCGGCGATATTCATCCGCAGTCGCTCCGCCGGGCCGGTCAGGTCGTGCTCCCGGGCGAATCGGTCACTGCGCCTGTGATGTTCGCGCAGCAGATGCGACACCTCGTGCACCAGGACCGAGGCCTGGTCCGCCACCGGCGTGTAGTTCACGAACGCCGGCGACACATAACACCGCCAGTACCGGTCCACGCCCATCGTCGGCACCCGCGGCGACTCGACCAGGTGCAGCGCGAACAGCGCGGTCGCCAGATACGGCCGGGCCCGGGCGGCCAGCAGCCGGGCGGCGAAAAGCTTGTCGAAGTCGAGCCGCGCGGTGTCCGGTGTCATCGGCCCGCCTGCGCGGCGACCCGGGCCGCGGCGCGATCCGCGCCCTGCGACACCGACACCATGCCGGCCAGTCGTTCGATCGAGGCGGGCACGTCCCAGTCGTCCCGGCGCAGGGTGGCGAGGGTCGTCGCGGGGACGACCACCAGGTCCGGCGCACCGGATTCCACGGCCTTCACCAGCAGCGCCCACGCCGCGTCCCAGCGGGATCGCTCCGGCCGCAAGCGGACTGCCGCCACCACACCGTCGAGCACGGCCTGACGGAGATCGCCGCGCTCGGGCAGCTCGGCGGCGGCCGGATCGGCGAGCAGCACCTCCGGATCGGGCAGGTCCATCCGATCGATGCTGGTCAGCAATTCGAAACCGGGACCGTCACCGACGGCGCCCCGGACCAGCAGGGACAGCACGTCCCGTCCGGAGCCGGCCGCGGTGGCGAAGGCGATCAGCCGCACGGTCATCTCCCAGCTGCGCGGCGACGGCCAGGCGCCACCCCTTCGAGTTTCGGTGCTGGGCAGTTGATGGACGAGTTTGGGACGCGCCGCGAGCAGCGCGCACACCGCGCGGCGGGCGAAAGCCACTGCCTCCGTGACCTTTTCCGGAGCGAGCGTGGGCAAGGTCGCGCGCGGCCAAGTGCCGCCCAAGCCCCGGACCACCACATCGTGATCGTGCGTCCACTGCAGGTGCACGAAGCGGTTGGCCAGCGGCGGGCTCAGCTCCCAGCCGTCGGCCGCCGAGGAACGCGGGTTGGCGGCGGCGACGATGCGGACACCGTCGGGCAGGCGCAGTGCACCGATCCGCCGCTCCAGGACCAGACGGAGCAGGGCGGCCTGCACGGCCGGCGGAGCGGTCGACAGTTCGTCCAGGAACAGCAGCCCGCGACCGGCCCGCACCAGCCGGACGGCCCAGTCCGGCGGCGCCATCGGCACGCCGTGCGTCGCCGGGTCGTCTCCGATGATGGGCAGGCCCGAAAAGTCCGACGGCTCATGGACACTCGCGATCACGGTGGTCAGTGGAAGATCCAGGGATGCGGCGAGCTGGGTCAGGGCCGCGGTCTTGCCGATCCCGGGCTCGCCCCACAGCAGCACCGGCAGGTCGGCGGCGACCGCCAGTGTCAGCGCGTCCAATTGGATGTTCGGGCGCGGCTCGGTGGTCACCGCGCCCAGCAGGTTCAGCAGTTCGCCTGCGACGTCGAGTTGGGAAATATGGGGGCTGTTCGCGGTCGGAGCGCACGAGGTATCTACGGACATGTGTGAATCACCTATGGGTGTAAAGGAATTGAGGAAGGATCAGCGTGAGGTCGCGTGGCGCGGATGCG
This sequence comes from Nocardia sp. NPDC059154, assembly GCF_042755705.1. Classification (NCBI taxonomy): domain Bacteria; kingdom Bacillati; phylum Actinomycetota; class Actinomycetes; order Mycobacteriales; family Nocardiaceae; genus Nocardia; species Nocardia sp. NPDC059154. Next base: position 43,234 of record NZ_JBHZCS010000013.1, on the reverse strand, counting down.
CGCGACGTCCGCTGCGGCATCGGCGAGCATGATCGTGTTCGGCCGCCGGTGGGGTCAGCGATGCTCTGGTCAGCCCGGCCCGGAACAGTCCGTAGCCGATCCGCCGTTGCGCGGAAGCCTCGAGCTCGTCCCGCAGCGCTCCCGCACGCAGCAGCGCGTCGGGTCCGAGCAGACCTTCGACGACAGCCAGCGCACCGGCGGTGTCGCCGTAGTCCAGCCGTTCACGAACGCCGACAAGACAATCCGGATGCCGATGCGCCCGGTCGATGGCCTGCAGACAGGGCAGCGGAGTGCCGGTCAACGCGACCAGCAGCTCCTCCCTGCGGATCTCCGCCGGATCGTGGTCCAGTGCGGCCAGCACTCCGTTCACCAGTCCGATGCGGTGCAGCTCGCCCCGGCAGTCCACCAGGTGCGGCCGGCCCGCCGGGTCGGCAATCGGGGAGATATCGGCCGGCGAATGATCCGTTACCAGCGCCGACGCAACCAGTGGATGCAGCCGATCGGGCGTGATGGCACCGGCACGAAGCAGTTCCAGATCGGGCAACACCCAGGTCGCCGCGTCCGGCAGCACCGGCAACGCAGATATCCCGCCGCGCGGATACCTCTCCTCGATCCGCAATACCGGCGAATCATCCTCGGGCACAGACACATCGACGACGATCCGCCGCCGTGCACCACACCGCACCAGGACCGGCCCGGCCCGGCGCGTATGGGCCCGCAGCAGTATTCCCGCCTCCGCCGCCCACCGGTCGACGGCGCACCCCGGCGGCACCAGCTCCGACAGCCCGGAGCCCGGTGTGCCTTCGTCGGCGAGTCGCGCTGCACCGGATCGCATCCGCAGCTCATCACTGCTGCGGGCATCCCACAGATGACGGTGCAGATCGAGCCGGAACCGCCGGTTGGGACGGGAATGCGGGTGCAGGCCGGCACCGGAGCGGGATCCGTCCCAGAGTGCGAGGCTGATTCGCTGGCCCGCATCCGCCCAAGCGGGCGCGGTCCGGACGATCAGATGCACGGAACGCTCTCTGCCACAAGGGATTCTGGAGTCTCCCGGATCGTATCGCGCCAGCGTGATCGTCAGCCCCGGCCGAAGCAGACCGTCAGGAGCAATCCGCGGCATGTGCCAGCGCAACAGGTCCGGTGCCAAGTGGCGTAGATCGGCCCGCACCCGAGCGGCGAGGTCCCGGCCGTGGGCGCGCACCAGCGAACGCAGATCGATATCGACATCGAAACCCGCTGCGGCACAAGCCCCAGCCCAGTCGCCGACACAACGCCGGGCAGTCGCGGTCTCGATCATGGACGGCGGCACGGCGTAGTCACGCACGCGTAGCCAGAAGGAAAAGCGGGAATCGTCCCTATTCGTACTCGAAGTGCGCATCAGCACTCACCTGGCACGAACGGGACCCCCAATCTTTGTTCAGAAGGAGTCGACACCTGGCCGAGAATAACCCCTTCCCCCGCTCCGGTCCAGCCGCGACGCATTGCCGCGAGCCGAAACAGGAAATGGTGAAACAGGAAGGGGCCTAACGGACCAGCGCACCAACCGCATGGTTCTGGTCGACCGGCCGCGCACGCCGGGTGCCGAGCAGGAACAGCGCCACCAGCAGCACGCTGAACCAGACGTAGGTGTTGCCGATGAGGTGCTGCCAAGGCGTCCAGTGCGATTCGCGGTGTTCACCGTCCGGGAGCCAATTCTGCGGGCCGATCACGAAGATCGCGGCCGTGATCGCGGTGACCAGGTACCAGCCCGCGGCACGGCGCCAGGGCAACCGGGTCGCGTAGCCGAGCATCGCCAGCAGGGCCGGGGCGATCCAGATCCAGTGGTGCGACCAGGAGATCGGAGACACCAGCAGCGTGAAGACCGCGTTGATCCCGAGGGCCAGCGGCGGGAAGTCCGCCGCGCGGCGCATAGCGGGCACCACCAGCGCCAGCAGTGCGGCGCTCAGCACCAGCCACAGAATCGTGAGCAGTGGCTTGTGGATCTCGAACCGAGCCAGCACCGCCTGAATCGACTGATTGGTGTGGAATGCCGAACCGCTGAGCCCCGACACATTGCCCAACCCGCCGAACCAGTACTTCACCGACGCCTGCGGCAACACGGCAAAGGTCAGCGCGGTCGCGACGGCACCGGTGATCGCGGCCGTGACGGCGGCCTTGTAATCACGCCGGATCAGGAAGTAGAGGATGAACGCGGCCGGCGTCAGCTTCACCGCGGCCGCGATACCGATCAGCATGCCGCGCCGCCACTTCGGCTTCTCCGTCAGGCAGTCGGCCACCACGAGCACCATCAGCAGCAGATTGACCTGCCCGAAATCCAGCGTCGAGTGGGTCGGCTCCAGCAGCAGGGCCAGCGGCGTGGCGCAGGCGGTCACCCACAGCCCGAGCCGCTGCCGGCTCTCCCCCGGCCACACCCGCAGCGCCACCAGATAGAACGAAATCGCCAGCGCGGCCACCGAGGTCACGAAGAACCCGGTGCGAGCCACATCCCAGGGCAACGCCGCGAACGGCGACAGCACCAGCGCAGAGAACGGCGGATAGATGAAGGGCAGCCCGATCCCGATCGTGGTCTGCGGCAACTGCCCGTACATATCCCCGCCGTGCCATAGCGTCTGCACGCCCAGCCGATATACCTGCAGGTCGATGAACCCACCGGTGATCTGCTTGAAGGGCCACACGGGCAGCATCAGGCACAGCGCGGTGAAGGCCACACACAACGCCGGAACCAGCCACATCACCCGCCCGAAACGGCGGGTCAGCGACTTCGGGTCAGCAACAGCGGTAGAACAACTCATCCGACATCACATTATCGGCGTCCCCTCCCAGGCGTACACCCGCACCCACCGAGACTCGCCGATGGGGATCGATGCCGGTCGCGGACGGCCCCGCGAACCGCTCGGACCAGCGCAACCGCGGTGCCCGTGTGGGACTCCTGACCGCTAGTGCTGCCGCCGAGTCGTCTCTGATGCCGTATCGGGGCTCGGCCCGTCCGCGCCTGCGGCACACGTATCGGATGCGGAGGCAACGCGTTCGAGTGCCTCGAGGTCTTTCTCGATGACGCCGTACAGCAGATAGGCGAGCACGAAGCCGATGATGCCGCCGATGCACAGGATCCGGACCGCCCAGATAATGGATTCGATCTCCGCGCCCGGAAGGAAGGTTATGCCGGTCACGCCGACCAGCGGCACCGCGGCCGCCGCGGTGAGGTAGAAACCGGTGCGCCCGGCGAGGCGGCCCAGGTGGTCGATATCGGCGGCGTCGGACCGTCCGTGCACGAGGAAGACGGGATACAGGCACCGCACCACGTACCAGGTGACCGCGAAGTACGGATACGCCACGGCGATTGCGCCGCACACGACGACCGACAGCAGGAAATGCACGTAGGTGCCGCGTGGAACGCCGCCGGCGATCAGGTTCAGCATCACCGGGACGATCACGCCGCAGAGCACCCAGAACACGAAGGCGATCCGCGCCGCCCGGCTGCCGAGCCGCAGTGCATCGATACGCGTCCGAGTGAGGGTCTCGTCGCTGTAGTTCCATCCGAGCCGCAAACCAATGGGTACGACAATGAGGCGGCGCGACGCATAGAGAATCAGGATTCCGCCCACCACGATAGCGAGCGGATACAGCACCGAGGCGACATAGTCGAAGGACCGCTGGGCTGCGGGCGCGAGCTTACTGACGATGAGCGTTTTGTTGTAGTAATAGTTGTACCCAGCCGCCACCACATTCGGTATCCCGATCGCTATCGCAATCATCGGCAGCGGCCACAGCGGTCCGGTCGGCCGCCGGGAGTGCTGCGGTGCATCGACCAGATCCCGGGCCCGGGGGTCGAGACACAGCTCGAATTGCTGAGCCAGCTCCGCGCCATTGGCCCACCGATCATCCCGTCGTGGCGACAGGCAGGTCAGCAGCACGCGGCGCAGCGAGGCCGGGCAGTCGGCGGGCAGGTCGTCCAGGAATTCCTCGGCGACCGGGCGGCGGCGGATCGCGAGCTCCTGCTCGACATAGTCCTGCGAATCCTTCGCCTCGACCCGGGGGAACGGTCGCCGCCCGGTCAGCAGCTCCCACAACACGACGCCGAGGGCGTAGATGTCACTGCGCGTGTCCAAGTCGTCGACCGTGCCGGGCAGCGCCGGGTGGCTCGCCGCGAGATGCTCGGGCGACATGTAGGCCAGGGACCCGCCGAAATACGCCACCGGACTGCTGCCCGCAAGGTGGTCGCTGAAACTGATATTGAAATCGGCCAGCTTCGGCACACCGTCGGCGGAGAGCAGGATGTTCGCGGGCTTGATGTCGCGGTGCAGTACACCTTGTCGCTCGGCGTAGTCCAGTGCCTCGGCGAGCCGGCGTCCGAGCCAGGCCACGGTCTCCGGCCACGACAGGGCGGCGATTTCCTCACGCACCCGCATGCCCGTGGTGCGGATCTCGCCCTTCTCCTCCAATGCCGCGTCCACGGCGTCCAGCAGCAACCGCCCGCTGCGTAGCTCCGGCGGGGTCTCGCGGACCCGCTTCAGCACCGCCGCCAGCGTTCCCCCCGGCAGGTACTGCATGTACAGGAGTTTCAGCCCGCGCTCCGGCAGCACCCGCTGGTCGTAGACCCGAACGATGTACTCGTGCTCCAACCGGGCGAGCGTCTGGGGTTCGATGCCGTGGTCCGTGGAAACCTTCACCGCCACCAGTCGCTGCATCGAGCGCTGCCGCGCCAGGAACACCCGGGCGAACGAGCCGTGGCCCAGCTCCAGCAGCAGATCGAAATCGTCGATCCGATCCCCGGGCTCGAGTTCGTCACTCGCGATCGGCGCGCTCGACCGCTCACTCACCGCCCGATCGGCCAATGGATCGAAGGCAGCGGTGGCATCGCCGGTCGGCCGATCACCCATTGCGCATCACCCCGAGCTGAAACCCCGAGCCATGATCGATCTTATCGCGCGGCGATTTGCAGAGCGCACCGATCTTCGTGGAGCTGAGGGGACCATCCATAGGCACGGATGCGACGGAAATCCGAGTGACCGTTGCCGGTGGACGAGCCGGGTCACGGCACCGGATGATGCGAATGGCGGTGAATTGCAAAACATTCCGAGCCAGGCATCGGAATTGCGTTGCGAGTCAGTGAAATACGTCCGCTTCGAGCGGCACGACTCCGTTCACGGCAGCCGCCGTCGCCGGCGGATGGGCCCGGGAGCTGCCACGGGAAGGGATCCTCACCAGCCGTTTCGGGGGTGGGACGGGACTTGTCGGTGGGGTCACATACCTTGGGCGCATCGTGATCGACCGGGAGGGAGAACGATGGCCTCGAATCCGAGTGCCACGCCGGGTGAACCGGCTTGGGAAAGCGCTGCTGTGGTGCGGGTTTTGCCCGCTGTCGCGCCGCGGAAATTGAACAAGGTGCCGTTCGTCGAGCTGGCCGACGGACGCCTGCAGGGGGTGGTGTCGAGTGGCTCCGATATCTCACGGGTGTACGTGGCATCGGTGACCGCGGGGACGCACGGGCTGAGCTGCAGCACCAACAACAACCGGCCGTGCGGCGGGTTGAACCAGGGGTGGGGCTGCAAGCATCTGGACGCGCTGATCGATGAAGCGGTGCTCCAGTACGGGCAGGATCGGGTGGCACGGTTCCTGCGGGTCGAGGTCCCGGATGGTTCTCGACTTGCCCACTGTCTCGAGGGAACTCGTGATCCGGCTCCGGCCGCCGCGGTGTTCAGCCGATTCCTGCGGCATCTGACCTACCTGGAGCTGCCGGGTAGCGCGACGCCGATTCCGGAGCTGCACTGGTTCCCGGCGGGGGTGGGTCGCTGATGCAGGCAGTACAACTGGCCGCGCTGACGGATGCGCCCGCCGGCGTCGAGGCGGCCCTGGATGCGGTGAGCGGCTTCGATTCCGCTCTGGTCAATGGCTTCGCCCGGGTTTCCGAACCGCAGAGCGCGGCGCTGGCGGCACTGGCCGCGGCGGTGGCGGGTTCGCCTCTGGCCGACACGGTTTCGGCGGCGGTGTCGAAGGTGAGCACGGGGGCGATCGGCGCGGATGAGCTGTCGGCGCTGGCCGCCGCGCGGGCCGCCCTGCTGGGCGCGGTGCACGACGCACTGGTCGACCAGGCCGATACGGCCATGGGCCGCAATCGATCCGAGTGGACGGCGACGCCGGATGCTGCCGCATCGAGCCCGCTCGCGGCGGGTTCCCGCGCCTGGTTGGGTGAACTGGCCATCGCCGGATGGCGCGGCGTGGACCACGACCTGGTGGCGGCCGCGGATCAGACCGTGGAGTCGCTGCTGGCCGAACCCGCGCTGCGGCGGCTGGCGATGCTGCTGGACGGCTTCACCGCCGAACTGGGCGCGTCCGCGCCGATCGCCACCATGGACCGGGTGCCCGCGCGACGCTGGGCCGATCTGTGGACGCGCGCCCTGCTGCTGTCCTGGCGCGGCGCGGAATCCGCTGCCACCGAGCCGGTTTCGGGTCGCCTGCTCCCGCTCGGCGTGGACCTGCACGAGCACGGGACCGCGGTACAGGCACAGCTGCACGGCGTGCTCGAGGTCGCGGGCGCGCCGGCCCGCCGGGTGCGGGTGTCGGTGGCGGCGGCCAAGGTGGACACCATTGTGGGACCGGCGGTGTGGCAGCTGCTGGGTGCGCATCGCCAGTTGCTCACCGCGCTGGCCGGGCAGCGCGCGCTGGAGCTCACCGATATGCCGCTGACGGCGACCGGTGACCTGCTGTGGGATGACGATCGGGCGAAGGCTGGGGAGGCCGCCGATCCGTTCGTCGCCGCCACCGTGCAACTGCCGCAGGCGCAGGCCCCGGCCGTCGCGCCGCTGGATCGCGATCCGGTGCACATCGCCGAACCGGTTGTGCTCGAGGGGTACCGGTTCCGCGACGGCGTACTGGAGATGGGTGACCAGCGGATCCGGGTGGAGCTGGACGCGCTGCCGTCGGCCGGTCCGCTCACTCCGGCCGGGGTGACCGGGTCCAGCGCCATGATCGGCTTGCTGCGCTGGGATGCGGGCGTCTGGTCGGTGCGGCCGCTGGCCGTGCAGCGCAAGGTCAAGGGCGCGCTCACCGCCTTCCACAACGGTGATTGGGCGCTCGGCCCGACGGACCCGAAGGTCGCCAAGGCACAGGCCAAGTCGGGCGATGCCGTGGCGGTGTTGCGCGAGCGCGCGGGACGGCTGCTGCGCAAATGACGAATCATGAAACGCGACGCCAGATCCTGTACTGGCGTCTCCTGGCCGGTGTCTTCACCGGAGATCAGCAACCGGCGCTGGAGCAGGCCAGCGCGGGCATCGTCGACGACCTGGGTCTGCCGCTGGCCGTGCTCGATCCAGGCATCTCCATCGACAATGTGGTGCAACGCTATCCGGAGATGCAGGCGGAGTTCGAAAGTCTCGACTTCTCCGAAACCGGGAACTCCGCGACCGAGGGAGCGGCAGCCGAAGACGCCGGGAACGAGGCCGAAGCCGCCGCGCCCCAATCCATCGGCGCGGCCGATGTCCGCACCGCCGCACTGGTTTCCAAGCTGCTGCTGAACGTCTTCGCCACCGGCTCCGGCCAGGTCAGCGCCACCCAGCTGGCGGGCTGGCAGTCCGATGCGAACTGGCTGCGGCGCTGCCTGGGCGAGGAGCAGGCCGGCGCCGTGCAAGGCGTGCTCACCGGTCTGGAAGGTGAGCTGGTGTCCCGCATGCGGCTGCGCGAGGTGCTCGCCGATCCGCACCTGGCCGCCCAGCTCACCCCGAGCATGTCGCTGATCGAACAACTGTTGCGCGACAAGCACAATCTGTCCGGCGTGGCGTTGGCCAATGCCAAACGCCTCATCCGCCGCTACATCGACGAGGTCGCCGAAGTGCTGCGCACCCAGGTGCAGCAGACCAGTGTGGGCACCGTCGACCGCTCGGTCCCGCCCAAGCGCATCCTGCGCAACCTGGATGTGGACCGGACCATCTGGAAGAACCTGCCCAACTGGAACCCCCAGGACGAGCGCCTCTACGTCGACCGGCTCTACTACCGCCAGACCGCCAAGCGCACCGTCCCCGCCCGCATGATCGTGGTGGTGGACCAGTCCGGCTCCATGGTCGACTCCATGGTGAACTGCACCATTCTGGCGTCGATCTTCGCGGGCCTGCCGAAGGTGGATGTGCATCTCATCGCCTATGACACCCGCGCCCTGGATCTCACCCCGTGGGTACACGACCCGTTCGAGGTGCTGTTGCGCACCAATCTCGGTGGCGGCAACGACGGCCCGGTCGCCATGGCCATGGCCCAGCCCAAGATCACCGACCCGAAGAACACCGTGCTGGTGTGGATTTCGGACTTCTACGAGTTCGATCGCTCCCAGGCGCTGTTCGAGGCCATGGAAGCGGTGCACCGCTCCGGGGTGAAGCTCATCCCGGTCGGCTCGGTGAACAGCTCCGGCCACCAGAGTGTCAACCCGTGGTTCCGCGAGCGGTTCAAAAACCTTGGCACCCCGGTGATTTCCGGACGCATCCAGAAGCTTGTGCACGAACTCAAGAACTTTCTCGACTAGGAGACCAGCCATCATGAACGACGTTTTGCGCGCCCCCGCCGAGGTCAAGTACGCCGAGGAACTGGATTGGCTGGAGTCCATCGACGACGGCCCCAAGCCGTTCGCGTGGCGGCTGAGCCCGAAGATGGTGCGGCTGTTCATCCTCGGCTCCGAACGCGCCGACGGACTGGACCGCGAGGTGGAGCAGAAGTGGTTCGGCGACCGCAGTTTCGTCGAGCGCAGCATTGTCACGCTGGCCTCGGACCGGGGTCTGCTGCTCATCGGCGATCCGGGTACCGGCAAGAGCTGGCTGGCCGAGCTGCTGTCGGCGGCCATCAGCCGCAATTCCACGCTGGTGGTGCAGGGCACCGCCGGCACCACCGAGGACCACATCAAGTACTCGTGGAACATCTCCATGGTCATCGCCAAGGGTCAGTCGCGGGAGTCGATGATCCCGTCCCCGATCATGACCGCCATGGAGCAGGGCGTGATCGGCCGCTTCGAGGAGCTCACCCGCTCCACCAGCGATGTGCAGGACGCGCTGATCTCCATCCTGTCGGAGAAGTACGTCTCGATCCCCGAGCTCGATGACGACAATGTGGTGTTCGCGCAGCCGGGCTTCTCCATCATCGCCACCGCCAACAGCCGCGACCGCGGCGTGAACGACCTGTCCTCGGCACTCAAGCGGCGCTTCAACTTCGTGCGAATTCCGGTGGTGTCCAACAAGAAGAGCGAGGCGGAGATCGTGCGCTTCCGCACCGCGGAACTGCTGCGCCGCCACTCCATCGAGCTGGAACTGCCGCCCACGCTGCTGGACATCCTGCTGGAGAGCTTCGCCGATCTGCGCGCCGCCGCGGCGGCCGCCACCAGCGACGACGACAAGCTGGAGTCGGCACTGTCCACCGCCGAGCAGATCGGCGTACTCGAGGACGCCATCCTGCACAGTCAGTTCTTCGGTGCGAAGGAACTGCGCGCGGAGACCCTCGCCGGTTCGCTGGTCGGGTCGCTGGCCCGGCGCACGCCCGAGGACCTGGCCATTCTCAACAAGTACCTGCACGGCGTCGTCGAGCCGCGCACCAAGGACAAGAAGGGCGATGCCGCCTGGGGCGAATTCCTCGAGGGCGGCCGGGCGGCGATCGCGAGGCTGTCGTGAGCATGTCCGATACCCGGCCCGCGCCGAATACCTTTGCCGCGCTGCGGGACCAGCTGGCGGACGCGGCCGTCGCGTTCGCCGGCGCACCCGGGGCGGCGGGCGACATCCTGGCGGGCATCGTCGACGATGTCGACCGGGCGCTGTCGGAGCGGCTGGAGATCTTCCCGGTCTGTCACCACTCGCCCGCCTCCGGTCTGGCCATGGTGCGACGGCTGCGCGAGAAGCAGCCGAGCGTGATCTACCTGGAATTGTGCGAGGACATGCGGCCGCTGCTGGACGAGCTGCGCAACTGCCGCCTGCCGATTGCGCTGCAGGCCTTCGCCACCGAGATCGAGGGCTTCCCCGCGGAATGGGCGCCGCTGTCGGTGGTCGCGCCGATCACCGAATCGTCGGCCGAGTACCAGGCCATCGCCTACGCGCTCGATACGCCGGGCGTCGAACTGGTGCTGGTGGATCGGTCCACCGATCACGTCTTCCAGTGGGCTCCCGAAGCGAAGCAGTCCGAGACACCCTCCGACGGTGAGCAGCCCGAGGACGACGGCCTGCACGGCGGCGCGGTCGGCCTCGAAATCGGTGATCTGCGACCGCGTTTCGCCGAACTGGAAGAACACCTGCTGCACCACGGCAAGGTCCGGCACTGGTCGGAATGGTGGGACCAGTACGTCGAGCAGCCCCTGGTGGACGCCGACTACGACACCTACCGCCAGGTCATGGTGATGATCGGCAGCCTGTTCCGGCGGCTGCGGCGCGGCAGCACCGTCGAGGACGAGGACCGCGAACGGTACATGTGGACCCGCATGCGGGAACACCTGGCCGCCAACGACATCGATCCGGCACAGGCGTTATACGTGTGCGGCGCGGCCCATGCGGCCAGCCCGGTCGAACAGTTCGGACTGGCCGCGGCGGAGCCGTTCGAGATCTCGCCGCGCTCGGCCACGAAATGGCACTACGGGCTGATCCCGTCCAGCCACTCCGCCATCGAGGCGCAGTTCGGGCTGGCCGGCGGCGCGGTGTCGATCGCGGCGGCCACCTGGGCGAAGGGCTTGCGGCGCGGCAAATTGCAGTCGTTCCAGCTGGAAGGACAGCAGGGAGCGAAGAAGCGCGCCAAGCGGCCGCCGCTTCCGGCGGAACCGGAAGCCGAAGTGACGGACCGGCTTTCGCGCTTCCTGTCCAGGCCACCGGTCCTGGACCCGCTCGACGAGGCCGAGCTCCTGGAATGGTCGGTGGATATCGTCCGGCTGGCCCGGCGCAACGGCTACCTGGCCAGCACCGCCGACGCCATCGCCATCTTCGAGACCTCGATCCTGCTGGCGGGCTTGCGCAATCGTGCCCGTCCGACGCCGTACGACTTCCAGGACGCGGCCGTCACCTGCCTCGAGAAGGACCGGGTGCCGGGGCGGCGGGATGTGCGGCGGCTGTGCGAGATCCTGCTCGGCGGCGACCGCATCGGCCAGGTCGGGTACGCGGCGCTGCCGCCGCTGGCCCGCGACGTGCTCGACCGGCTGGCACCGCTGGGACTGGATCTGTCCAAGCGGACGCTGCAACGCGCGCTGCTGGACCTGAAGGCGAATCCGGACCTGCGGCCCTGCTCGGATCTGCTGTGGCTGCTGCGCAGGCTGCTGCCGCAGGACGCGCTGCGGCCGATCATGGGCTCGCGCGGACTGGGTGAGACCTCGATCCAGGAGAGCTGGGACATCGGGCTCGGCAAACACCAGCGCTCACTGGTGGAGCTCGGGTACGAGGGCGTGTCGGTGGAGCAGGTGCTGGAGCAGCGCCTGCGGCGCGCGGTCGCCGCGCCGGACGCGACCGCGGCCGTGGCGCTGGGCGCGGTCGAGGACGCGCTGGTGTATCTGGGATCGGTCCGGCTCGCCGATGAGCTGGGCCATCGCGCGGTCGAACTCCTCGCCGCCGAACGGACAGTGGACGACGCGCCCGTCGTGCTGCGGCGGATCCGCGTGCTGCTCAACTACTTCCGCTCCACCGAGGACGGCCTACCGGCGTGGTGCGAACGGTTCGTGACAGCCGGGTACGCGCACTACTGCACCCTGCTGCCCACCGCCTTCGCCGCCGAGGAGACCGGGCCGGCGCAGGTGGCGGCCATGCTGGGCTTCCTGTTCGGGATGGAGAATTTGGCGCTGTCGCTGGGCTGCGATCACACGCAGCTGGAACTGGCTGTGCTGCAATCACATCCGGAGGCGCCGGCCAAGGTGGCCCTGCTGTGGGCGGCACGGTTCCAGCTCGGCCTGCTGACCATGGCCGAGCTGCGCGCGCGGTGCGACGGGATGCTGGCCAATCCGCTGGTGCTGCCGACGGTTCCGCAGTACGTCAGCGGTTTCGTGCAGGCCATCGACCCGGCTCCGGCACTGAAACCCTTTGTGGTGGAGCTGTTGTCGAAGGCCTTCGGCACGCTGCCGGACGTGGTGCTGCTGCCCTGGCTGCCGAAGTTGATCACCACCCTGAAGGATCAGGCGGGCGACCTGATCCCGGGCCTGGTCCGGGAAGCGGGCCGCACCTTCCCCGGCGCACTGCCCGCCGTGGACGCCTTCGTCCCGCCCTGGTCGGTCGAATTCACCACGGCCGCACCGCCGGTGGCCGCCGCACCGCGCGGGCCGGTCACCGAACTGCTGGCCGCCCACCCCGCCGCGTGCGACGCGCTCAGCGGACTGCTCGGCATCGAGGGCGGCTGGCAGGAGGCCGGACCGGCCGGAAACCACGAGGTTGCCGGCCTGCTCGACCGATTCCCGGGCACCGCCGCGGCATTGGCCGCGCTGCTCGGCGTGCCGGCCGTGCGGAGCTGACGCGGGTCCGGCCGGCTCGTCCTTCCGACGGGCGGCCGGCCGGACAGTCATTCGAACCGTGCATTGCTGGTAGGCGGGCCGCACAGCACAATTCAAACGGTTCGGTCTCGAATTCGGGAGCGCCTCGCGATCGGGCGCGAGAACACGTTACAGTCCGCCCGTGAAATATCTTGTGGGATGCGCAATGGCCCTGTCGTTCGCGGCGGGTTCACCGGTGGCGCAGGCGGATTCCGCACCGGCCTGTACCGACACCCCGAACGCCTACACCGCCGGCTGGCAGACCGGCTGGGCCACGTATCAGGCCGAGCAGAAGAGTCCGTCGTCCGGCACGTCGTCGCGGACGGTCGATCTGCCGATCACCATCAATGCGCCGATCGCCAAGGTATGGACGGTGTACTCGAACCTGCGCAACGACATCGGGCGGCATCCGTTCCTGAAGGACATCATCGTGCATCGCACCTGCACCGATGGCGCCACCGAGACCATCGATTTCACCGCGCTGGAGAACATCCCGATGGGCTCGGTCGACTACCCCGCGAAAACCCAGGCAGAACAGCGCCTCTATCCGGTCGATCACTACTACCTCACCGACAGCTATGACTCGCCCGGCATCATCACCCATCAGAAGGTCACCTTCGTCGACAACGGCAACGGCACCACCTCGGTGAACGAACACCTCACCTTCATCGCCAACCCGCTGCTCATCAACTTCACCGTCGACAACGGCGTCTCATCCCACCAGGCGTACCAGGCGGCGCTGAAACGCGACATCGAAAACGGCACCCTCTGAATGCGGAAAGGCCCGGTCCATCAGGACCGGGCCCTTTCACATGAGCAGGGTTGCTCATGCACGGCACGCTCGGTCTCCGCGGTCAGGCGATCGAGCCCAGGCGATTCGAGACGCCGTCGCGAGCCCGGCGGCCCGCACCGACCGGGCGGGAACCCTCCAGGAATTCGCTGCCGAGCAGGCGATGCCGCAGCGACCGCGTGTCCTGGTTGGGATCGATTTCGAACTGCTCCCGCAGACGTTGCGCACACAGCGCGTACCACTGTTCCGCCTGCTGCAGCTCCCCGCGCCGGGCGTGGATCGTCATCAGTCGGCGAAAAGCCGCCTCGTTCGCCGTATCGATGGCCAGCGTGCGGCGGCACGCGTCGGCGGCGTCGGCGAGTTCTCCTGCCTCGAGCGCGTATTCGGCCAGCGTGTTCAACGCGCTCAGGATCATCGAGCGCAGCCAGTGCCGGTGTTCGATCACCCAACTGTCGGATTCGCCGTCGAGAAACTCGCCCGAGTACAGTGCGGCGGCCCGTCGATACAGGCCCAGCGCCTCCTCCCGCAGGCCCCGCGCGGCGGCGTCACGTGCGGCCGCCGTATACCGCTCGAATTCCTGGCAATCGACGATCACATCGTCACTCACGTCCATGACGTAGCCGAAATCCCGGAACTCGATGCGCAGGTCTCGCCGTTCGGTTCCGAAGTGGGCATCCAACGTTCTGCGCAGGGCGTGCACCGTAACCTTCAACGACGTACTGGGCCCATCGATGTCCGGCCACAACAACTCTCGTAGCCGCTCCTTGCCCACGACGCTGTTGCGGTTCACGAGCAACACTCCGAACAGTGATCGAGCCTTGCTCGCACGCCACCGAACACAATCCGCACCGGAGACCGAAATGGCGAACTCGCCCATCAGTTTGACATGGATCGCCCGTTCACCAGATGCTCTCAATGAAACTCCTTGCGCCATGGGCGAACCGCAGAAATATTCAAATGTATTTCGCCACAATCCATCTCGCATCCCATTTCCGCTGGCGGCAATGTTCGCATGACCAACTTGCCTGCGCAAGTGGATGTTTCGCAAATTGACCCCAGCCGCGAGAATTCTTTACGCGACCCACGAAACAGTAATGTTTCCTTCACGCCGCTACCTGGTGGATCGGACGAAAAGTCATGTTCCGCTCATGTTTTGCGGCCACGCCGAGTCGTCTGCGATCATGATCGCGTGTCCGAGCCGGCGCGCCTCCGACGCGCACCTGTGCAGTCGCGCAGCAGGGAACGTGTCGAGCGCATCCTGGACGCGGCACGGGAACTCGTGGACGAGCACGGCGTGGACGCCGTGACGACCCGCGCGATCGCCGAGCGCGCCGGCGTGCCGATCGCGACGCTCTACCAGTTCTTCGCCAATCGGGAGGCGGTGTTCCGCCAGCTACTCGACCGCGACATGGACCGGATCGACCGGCGGGTCGCGGCGGAGATCGAAACGCTTCGCGCGGACAGCATCCCGCACGCGATCGACCTGTTCGCCGCCGTGCATCGCACCCACTTCCTGCGGCATCTCGAATTCGTCGCGCTCTACTTCGCCTACGGCGACAGCGACGTGGTCCACGTCCATCAGCGCCGTTGCGCGCACTCGTTCGGCCACCTGCTGCTGCAATCCGGGGTGATGCCCGCACACACCGATCCCCGGGTGTTCGGGGTCGCGATCGCGATCGCCGAGGGCACCATCGAACACGCCTATCGGGAGGCTCCCCGCAACGAGTGGGCGGTCAGCCAGGGCCGGCTGGTACTGCGGCTCTATCTCGAAAGCCACTGCGGCTGAGGCCGATCGCGCTCGCTGACCCCTAACCCGGTCCTAACCGCCCCTGGTTAGCGTCGCGGCCATGTCCAGTTACCGCACGAGCAGCGGCCGGCCGAAAAGCGGGCTTCGCTCAGATAGTTACTGCGTGTTTGGTTTTCCTCGAGGACTGCTCGAGCCGGGATTCACATACTCGGGGCGAGAACAGCGACGTTCAGGATATGTCTCGCAGTAGCCGTGGCTACCAGCAGGATTCGGAAGACAACATGAACGCCAGTGTGATCGCCATGTTTCCCGGCCAGGGTTCCCAGCGCGAGGGCATGGCCGCCCACCTGATCCGGGAACACCCCGCCACGGCGGGGGTGGTATTCGAGCGCGCCGACGAGGTGCTGGGCCTGCCCCTGGCCAAGCTGTGCGCCGAGGGTGACGCGGAACAGTTGCGGGCCACCGAGATCGCGCAACCCGCGATCCTGGCCACCTCCTTCGCCATCTTCGAGGTGCTGCGCGCCGAGGGCTTCTCCCCCGACATGGTGACCGGGCACAGCCTCGGCGAGTTCACCGCGCTGGTCGCGGCCGGGGTGCTGGACCTCGCCGACGCGCTGACCCTGGTGCGACGCCGGGGCGAGCTGATGGCGGAAATCGCCGCGGCGATACCGGGTGCCATGACGGCCGTGTCCGGGGTGCCCGCGGCGCGGATCGAGGAGATCTGCGCGGGAGTGGCCGGCGTGGTCGAACTCGCCAACTACAACGCCCCCGATCAGTCGGTCATTTCCGGCACGGCGGAGGCGGTGGACGCCGCCGTGGAGTTACTGCGCGAGGAAGGCGCGGGCTCCTTGGTCGCGCTGCGGGTCGGAGCGCCGTTCCATTGCTCGCTCATGGCCGCGCTGGAGGAGCGGTTCGCGGCCGACCTGCATCGCGCCGAATTCCGTGATCCCGCCATAGATGTCCTCAGTTCCGTTACCGCGCACAAGATTTCGAGTGGCGATGACGCCCGCGACCTACTGCGCCGACAGCTCACGGCCCCCGTCCGCTGGATCGAGGTGATCGGCACCGCCGCCGATCTCGGCTGCACCGACTACCTCGAGATCGGTCCCGGACGCGTGCTGTCCGGGCTAGCCAACCGCATGCTGGACACGGCCACCGTGCGCAGCACCCAGGACGCCCGCCGCATCGCCGCGGCCATCGCCGCCTACGCCTGATCCACCGAATCCGACCGATTTCCCGGCCTTTCCCCACCCCTGTGGCGTCCCGCGCCCCAGGGGACCCAACGGTGTCCCCACCACGAAGGAAGAGATAACCATGCCCGAAACCAGCACCGATTTCGCTCCCGCCGTCATCGACGCGATCGCCGACGCCCTGGGCATCGACCAGTCCGAGGTGACCCTCGACGCCACCCTCATCGACGAGCTCGGCGCGGAATCCATCGACCTGCTCGACATCCTGTTCCGCATCCACCGCGACACCGGCGTGAAGATCGCCGTCGCCGATGTCCAGGAGCTGCTGCAGGGCGGCATCCCCGACGACGAGTTCGGTGACGAGAACGAGATCGTCTCCGACATCGGCCTCGCACACCTGGAAAAGGTACTGCCGCAGTTCGATCGGACCGAGCTGAACGGCCCACTGCGCGGTGAGCAGGTGCTCGGCCTGGTCACCGTGCGCAATCTGGTGGACCTGGTCGCCCAGCGCGCCGCCGCC
This sequence comes from Nocardia sp. NPDC059154, assembly GCF_042755705.1. Lineage (NCBI taxonomy): Bacteria > Bacillati > Actinomycetota > Actinomycetes > Mycobacteriales > Nocardiaceae > Nocardia > Nocardia sp. NPDC059154. The sequence goes on along the minus strand of NZ_JBHZCS010000013.1, from coordinate 26,530 downwards.
GGTCCGGCCGACGCCGAGGCTGTCGCCTGATGTCCGGCGACTTCACCGGCCGGGTCGCGCTGGTCACCGGCGCGTCCCGGGGCATCGGGCGGGCCGTGGCCCTGACCCTGGCCGGTCGCGGCGCGGCCGTGGCCGTCAACTACCGGTCCCACAAGGACGAGGCCCTCGAGGTGGTCGCCGAGATCGAGCGCTCCGGCGGGCGCGCGGTCGCCATCGGGGCCGATGTCGCCGACGGTGGCGCGGCCCGTGATCTGGTGGAGCAGACGCGAGAACAGTTGGGCGGCTTGCACATTCTGGTCAACAACGCGGGCATCACCCGCGACGGCCTGCTGCACGACATGGATCCCGAGGTGTGGTGGGAGGTCATCCGGGTGAACCTGGGTGGCGCGTTCAACTGCACCCGTGCCGCGGCCGGGCACCTCATGGCCCAGGGCGAGGGCTCGATCGTGAACGTGTCGTCGATCATGGGCGAGAAGGGGCTCACCGGGCAGTCCAACTACTCCACCTCCAAGGGCGCGATGAACGCCTTCACACTGGCCTGCGCGGTGGAGATGGCCCGGTTCGGGGTCCGCGTGAATGCCGTTCTGGGCGGCGTGATCCCGACCGATCTGATCGGTGACCTGCTGCAGCGCGACGGCGGGCGCGGGCGCACCCATGTCCCCATGCGCCGCTACGGGACCGTCCAGCAGGTCGCCGAGGCGGTGGCCTACCTGGCGAGTCCGGCCGCCGACTACGTGACCGGCGAGTTGCTGCGCGTGGACGGCGGACTGGCGGTGCAGCTCAGCAATGGCCGCCTGGTCTCCCGCTGAATCGGAAAAGGAGTGACTGCCATGCGATTTCATCTCATCGACCGCATCGAGTCCTGGGAACCGTTGCAGCACATTACCGCTCGCAAACTCACCTCGGTCTACGAGAACGTCTGGCAGCCCTCCGCCGCCGGCCCGGTGCTGCCCTTCGGCCTGGCGCTGGAGGCGCTGTGCCAGGCCGGCGCCTGGCTGGTGCTGCTGAGTTCGGCGCACACCCGCCGGGCCGCGCTGCTCACCGTGGGTGAGGTGACCGTGTACCGCGACGCGGTGCCCGGTGACGTGCTGCGCATGACCGCACAGGTGGTGCACGCGACGCCGGAGGCGGCGGTGGTGGACGGCTGGATCGAGGTGGACGGCGAGCGAATCCTGTTCGCCCGCAACATCATGTGTGCCCTCATCGAGGCCGATCGGCTCGACGATCCGGTCGACACCGAACGGATGGCGCGCCAGCTGCTCGGCGAGGAGCTGGTCTGATGAGCGCCACGAACGCGGCGGGACTGCGGCGGGTAGCCGTGACGGGCGTGGGAGCGGTCACCCCCCTGGGCGTCGACGCGCCGACCACCTGGGCCGGAATGATCGAGGGCCGCAATGCCATCGGGACATTGACCACTTTCGACTGCACCACCTTCCCGGTCCGGATCGCCGGGCTGGTGCCCGACTCCTTCGATCCGGCCACCGCCGTCCCGGCAGCCGCTGACCGGCGCTGGGTGTCGCGACCGGGGTTGTTCGGGCTCGCCGCGACCGGCGAGGCCCTGCGGTCGGCGGGCCTCGACCCGCTCACCGAGACCCCCTACGCACCGTCGGATCGCGGTGTCGCGATGGGCGCGAGCGTGGGCCGCCCGGATCTCAACCTGGTGCTGAAGGTATCCGAATTGCGTTCTCGCACCGGTCAACCCGACGCCTTCGTGCGGCCCGCGCCGTCGGCGACCCTGACCGGGAATCAGAACCTGGCGCTCAATGCCATGGTGCGGCTGATCGGCGCGACCGGGCCCATGGTGGGCATCCACACCGCCTGCGCCGGCTCCGGGCACGCCCTCGGCGAGGCGTTCCGGCTGATCCAGGAGGGCGATGCCCGCATGATAGTGGCGGGCGGCTACGACTCGCTCACCACCTGGGCCGACATTCTCGGATTCGGTCTGCTGGGCGCGATGACCGACCGCTACAACGACAATCCCGCCAAGGCGTCCCGGCCCTTCGACGCCGACCGCAGCGGGTTCGTCATCGGCGAGGGCGCGGTGGCCTTCGTCCTGGAGGATCTCGAGTCCGCGCTGGATCGCGGTGCACCGATCCTGGGCGAGTTGCTCGGGTACGGGTCCACCATGAACGCCTGGCGCATCACCGACTCGCCACCGGACGGCTCGGGCGCGATCGAGGCCATGGAATCCGCGCTCGGCGAATCCGGCTTGGGCACAGCAGATATCGACTACATTGCCGCGCACGGCACCAGCACGCCGGGCAATGACGTCTCCGAGACCCGGGCGATCAAGAAGGTCTTCGGCGACGACGCGCACCGGCTGGTGGTGTCCTCCCCCAAATCCATGACCGGGCATCTCACCGCCGCCGCGGCGGCGCTCAATCTGCTGGCGGCGCTGGGCGCGCTCCGGGATTCGGTGGTTCCGCCCACCCTGAATCTCGACACCCCGGACCGGGCACTGGATCTCGACTACGTCCCCCATCGCGCGCGCTCCATGCCGGTGCGCGCGGCCATGATCAATGCCCTCGCGTTCGGCGGTTCCAATACCTGCCTCGTGGTGGGCAGACCCCAGGAGCTGCCATGACCGCGTCCTACACCGTGCCCACCGCACTCCCGACGCCCGCCGAAGTCCCGGCCGCGGGTATCGGCACCCCGGGATTCGATCGAATCCTGGAGGTGAGTCCCGGAATTCGCGCCGAGGCCCTGCTGAACGTGACCGGCACCCTGCCGTTCTTCGACACCCATTTCCCGCGCCGCCCCATCCTGCCCGGCGTGCTGCTGACCGAGAGCATGATCGCGCTGGCCGTGCTCGCGGCCGGTGATCCGCTGCTGCGGCTGCGGGCCGCCGAGGGGCTGCGCTTCCGGCGCTTCGTGACGCCCGGTGACCAGGTGCGCATCACCGTCGAAACGGCCGGTGCCGGCGCGGATCCCGCCGAGTCCCGGTGGAAGGCCACCGCTCGCGTGGGCGAGGCCACCGTCGCGGCCGTCCGCACCCTCCGCCTGGTCCGCAGGCCGGTCGCGGAAGCGAACGGGCGCACCGCGGAAGCGAATGGGAGCACCGCGGAAGCGAATGGGCTTACCGCCGAGGCGAAGTCGTGAACGCGCGGCGCGTCGTGATCACCGGGATCGGTCTGGTCACGGCGCTCGGCGAGGGTGCGGACGACACCTGGTCGGCGATCGTGGCCGGGCGCACCGCCATCGGCCCCCTGCGCGCCTACGATCCGTCGCCGCTGCGCACCCGGCTCGGCGCGGAGATCCCCGACTTCGATCCCAGCCGGTTCCTGTCGCTGCGCTCCATGCGCACCTCCACCCGCGGCGACCAGTACGGCGTCGCGGCGGCCACCCTCGCGCTGCGGGACGCGGGACTCGAGGAACGCGACCTCGGCCACCGCACCGGCCTGTATCTCGGTGGGAACAAGGACATCTGCCAGCGCGACGATTCGATCACCGAATTGGAGGCCATCCGCGGCGCAGACGGCGGACCGGACATGCGGCGGCTCGGGGAGCTGGCCCGCTCGATCGTGCCGCCGCTGGCGTACGTGGAGGGTTTGCAGAACGGCGGGACCTACCACATCTCCTCGCTGTTCGGCCTGCGCGGACCCAATGCCTTCTATGCGGGCGCGGCGGATTCCGGGGCGACCGCGATCGGGCGGGCCATGCGGGCGATCCGCCGGGGCGAGGCCGATATCGCGGTGGCGGGCGGGTACGACGACGCCACCAACTGGTGGGCAATGGCCAAACTGGACGGGCTCGGGGTGCTCTCGCCACGCAACGATCTGGGCGGCAAGGCTTTTCGCCCCTTCGACAGGGAACACAGCGGTTCGGTCATCGGTGACGGCGCGGCGATCCTGATCCTCGAAGAGCGTGACCGGGCACTGCGACGCGGCGCGCGCTGTTATGCCGAGCTCGCGGGCTACGGCATGGGCAATGACTGTGTGCGCGTACCCGCCTCCGATCGGGACGGACGGGGACTGGCCCGCGCCATCTCGACGGCCCTGTCCGACGCCGGAGCGCCGGCGGTGGACGCCGTGTTCTCCCACGGCTGCGCCACCGCGCTCGGCGATGCCAGTGAGGTGCGCGCCCTGCGCACCGCCCTCGGTCCCGAAGCCCACAGGGCCGCGGTGACCAGCGTCAAACCACAGACCGGTCACTTGGTGGGCGGAGCCGGTGCGCTGAATGCCGCACTCGCGGGACTGGCCCTGGACTCCGGCGTCGTGCCCGCCACCGGCAACCACGAAACACCCGCGCCCGGCTGCGATCTCGACATCGTGTCCGGCGCCGCGCGCCAGGCGAATCCGCGGGTCGCGCTGGCCCTGGCCCGCGGCCTGGAGGGCCAGGCCGTGGCGCTCACCCTCACCGCATCGAACTGACCGACAGGAACTTCGGCCATGCACGAAACCCCTCATCTCGCGCCGCACCGGCGCATCGTGATCACCTCGCTCGGCGCGATCACCGCGTACGGCGTCGGCGCGGAGGAACTGTGGCAGCGGGTGCGCGGCGGCGAGGTGGCCATCCGGCCGCTGCGCGAGCTCGCGGTGCCCGGACTCGCCGGGGCCATCGGCGGCGAGATCCTCGACCCGCCGCGCCCCAAATACGACTACCTCACGCCGCTGGGTCTCACCGACCCGGAACCCGCCGTCGACTACGCGCTCATCGCGGCCGAGGAGGCCATGGCGGGCGCGGGTCTGGGCGTGCTCGAGGACGGCGCGCCACCACGACCGGACGCCCTGCCCGCGCACCGGTGGGGGGTGGCGTTCGGCAGCTGCAACAGCGGAATCCGCAGTGCCGAGAAGGCTGTGCGCCGCGCGGTCGACGCCGGGCGGACGGTCGACGCGGACGGGCTGGGTCTCGGCGACGACCGGCATCTGCTGCTGGTGCCGCCACAGTTCTGCGCGGAGGCGCTCAGCGCGGCGTTCGGGCTGAAAGGTCCTGTGCTGTCGGTGAATACCGCGTGCGCGTCCAGCGCGCACGCGCTGGCGCATGCGGTCGAGCAGATCCGCGCGGGCCGGGCCGACGCCATGCTGGTGGGCGGCAGCGACGCGCTCACCGAGATGGCCTACTACGGATTCACCAGCGTCGAATCGCTGTCCACGCGCCCGGCCCGGCCGTATTCCCGTGATCGTGACGGGCTTTCGCTCGGCGCGGGCGCGGGCATGATGGTGCTGGCGGCCGCCGAGGTGGCGCTGGCGGCCGGTGCGCCGATCATCGCCGAGGTGCTCGGCTACGGCATGTCGGCCGACGGCTACCACGCCACGGCCCCGCATCCGCAGGGCGCGGGTGCGGCCCGAGCGATTCGCGCGGCCATCGACACCGCCGGTCTCGCGCCCGAGGACGTGCCCTACATCAACGGCCACGGCACCGGCACGCCGAAAAATGATGCGGCGGAGAGCAATGCGGTGCGGGCCGCACTGGGCGAGGCCGCGTCGACGGTGGCGCTCAGCAGCACCAAGTCCATGATCGGCCATCTGCTGGGTGCGGCCGGGGCGGTCGAGGCCATCGTGACCATCCTCGGACTGCGCGATGAAATGGTCCCGCCGACAGCCGGTTTCGCCGAGACCGACCCGGGCTGCGGCCTGGACCCCGCACCCGAGGCGCGGGCGCTGCCCATGCGGGTCGCGGCGTCGAACAACTTCGCATTCGCCGGAGCCAATGCCTGTGTGGTGTACGGCCGGCCCGGTACCGCCCGCACCGATCTCGAGCCCGTCGCCGCCGACGAGGTCGTCGTCACCGGGATCGGCGTGCTGATCGGCGGGGCATCCGATGCCGATCAACTCTGGGACGCCTGGACCGGTGACACCGTGACGACGGAGTCGCACCAGGGATTACGGCTCGCCCGCGTCAGCACCGACCCGGGTGCCGATATTCCGGCCAAGGCCCGCCGGCGCATGGACCGCCTCGGGCAGCTGGCAGTCGCGACCAGTCAGCAGGCGCTCGCCGCGGCCGGACTCACCGCCCACGAAGGCGTGGGTGTGGTCGTCGGCACCGGTATCGGGCCGATGAGCAGCATTTCCCGATTCTTCGAACCGACCGTGCTCGGCGGACCCACCCAGGGCAGCCCCGCCATCTTCCCCAACACCGTCTTCAATGCCGCCGCCGGACAGGTGGCCATGGCCCTGGGGGCCAAGGGCCCGACCTCCACCCTGACCTCGGGCCACGCCGCCGGGGCCGCTGCCCTCGGGACCGCGTTCGACCTGCTGCGCGCCGGACGCGCGGACGCCGTGCTGTGCACCGGCGCGGACGAGCTGTCCCCCTACGCCCTCGATGCGTACCGGGGCGCGGGGCTTTTCACCGGCCGCCACGGCCGGGGCTTCCGGCTCGCCGAGGGCAGCGTCACCCTGCTGCTGGAGCGGGCCTCGGTGGCGCGGCAGCGGGGCGTCACCCCGATCGCGGTGCTCGCCGGGTACGCGACCACCTCCGATGCCCTGGGCATCGCCCGGTGGGATCCGCGCGGCCGCGGGATGGAGCGGGCTATGCGCGACGCCCTGGCCGCGGCCGGGGTATCCCCCGCCGACCTCTCCGCCGTCTGGACCGCCGCGGCGGGCCTGCCCGTGGTGGACGGCCCGGAGCGGCGTGCCATCGACCGGCTCGGTCTCAGCGCGAATTGCGCCCGGCCCGAGCCGAAGCGGGTCCTGGGCGATCCCATCGGCGCGGGCGCGCAACTGGCCGCCGCGCTGGCCATCACCGCCTGGCAGCGCGGCGGCGACCACGGCCCGGTGCTGGTCAACGGTTCCTCACTGGGCGGCACCCACACCAGTTTCGTGCTGCGGCACCCCGCCGCGGTCATCCACTCGTGAACGGAGACACCACATGCCGAATCCCGAACCACGTCACGTCTCGATCCTGGCCACGGGCTCGTTCCTGCCCGGCGACCCGATCGACAATGCCACCCTGGAGCGCCTGTGCGGCACCCTGCCCGCCGAGGTGCTCGACAATATCCAAGTACGCCAACGGCATTGGATGATCGATCCCGCCACCGGCGAGCACGGCACCGGCACCAACACCATGGCCGCCACCGCCGCACGACGCGCCCTCGCCCGCGCGGACATCGATCCGGCGGAGGTGGACCTGCTGGTGGTGTCCTCGGCCAGCCCCGAATACCAGCTGCCGGCGGTGGTCACCTATGTTCAGGAGCAATTGGGCCTGGCGCACTGCGCGTCCATCGAATTCCGGGCCGCCTGTACGGGTTTCGTGCAGGGACTGGACTACGCGCGGCGCATGCTCGCGGACGGGACCTACCGCACCGCCGTGGTGATCGGCGCGGAGGCGATCTCCCCGCTGCTGGCCCCGATGTACCTGGGCATGGACCCGGAGTCGGTGCGCATGCGTGACCGGCTGGTCATCAACTCCTTCGGCGACGGGGCCGGGGCGGTCGTGCTGCGCGCCGGGGAACCGGGCAGCGCCGACCCGAACGGCGAATTCCAGTTCGCCACCGCCTGTTTGGGCGGCGACCGCAAGCCCGGCATGCAGATCGTGGGCGGCGGCACCCACGAGCCCGTGGCCGATCAGGCCAAACGCAAGCGCCTGGTGGAGATGAAACTCGATGTCTCCGGGACCGCCACCTTCGGGCCGAAGGTCTTCGTGGCGGGCATGCGCGACATGCTGACCCGCACCGGGCTCACGGTGGCCGAGATCGACGCCTGCGTGCTGCCCGAGGGCAATGCCGACTACTTCACCGCCGAGTTCGATGCCGCCGGAGTCTCTCCCGAGGACCAGGCGGTGCTGGCCAAGAACATCGTGGAGAACCTCGCCACCGTCGGCGCGACCGGCTCCGCCGCCGTGCCGCTGGCCCTCGACGAGGGCTGGGTACAGGGCCGCGTCCGGCCGGGCGACCGGGTCCTGCTGCTGGCCGTGGAGGCCAGCCGCTACCTGTACGCCGGCCTGTCGCTGCGCTGGGAAGCGCCCGCGCCCGGTGAGGAGACCGCGAATGTCCACGCCTGAGCCGGTTTTCACCCCCGAGGACAATGCCCGCATCATCCGGCGCGTGTTCGACGAGTTCGTCAACGCGGGCGACTTCTCCGTGGTCGACCAGATCTACGCGCCGGACATGGTCGATCACCAGCCCCTGCCCGGCGCGCCGGAGGGCACCGAGGGCGTCAAGTACACCATCGCCGGTCTGCGCCAAGGCTTTCCGGACCTGCACGTCACCATCGAAGCGCTCAGTGCGCACGCCGACCACGTGGTCATCCACAACACCTGGCGCGGCACCTTCACCGGTGAGTTCCTGGGAATGGACCCCACCGGGGAGCGGATCGAATTCCACGGTGTCGTGGTGTGGCGGTTGGCGAACGGCCTGATCGCCGAGCGCTGGGGCATCGGCGTCGAGTCCTCCATGCTGGAGGCACTGGGCCTGGGCTGGCTGATGTCCGGCGCGTTGGCCCGCAAGGGCCGCCGCCGCGGCGGCGGGATGGATCTCGCGGATCTGGCGGCGGCCGCCACCGCGCTGACCGCGACGGAACAGCCGTGACGGCCCAACCGCTCACCGTCCTCATCTCCGGCGGCGGCATCGGCGGCCTGGCCGCCGCACTCGCCCTGCGGGAGCGCGGCATCCGCGTGCGGGTGTTCGAGCGGGCCACCGACCTGCGCGATGGCGGTGCCGGACTGCACATCTGGACCAATGGCACCATCGCGCTGCAACGGCTGGGCGTACTCGACGAGGTGCTGGAAACCGCGCCGATCCAGCACATCACCCACTTCGGCACCTGGCGCGGCGACCTTTTCGGCGCATGGCCGGTCGGCGACTTCGCCGACCGGTACGGCGCTCCGACCATCGCGGTCGAACGCTCGGTGCTGCATCGGGTGCTCAGCGCGGCGGTGTCGGCGTATCCGGGCGGCACCGAGATTCGCACGGGCGCCGGAGTTGCCGGCTTCGAGCAGGACGACGCCGGCGTCACCGTGGAACTGTCCGACGGTGAGCGGGTGCGCGGCGACGTTCTCATCGGCGCGGACGGCATCAACGGCGCGGTGCGCCCCGGACTGCTCGGCGAGCGCCCGCCGCGCTACACCGGCTACATCGCCTGGCGCGGCAAAGCCGAACTGCGACACGAGAAGATCCCGCCGGGCACCTTCTACGCCCTGTTCGGTCCCGGTACCCGCTTCACCTTCTACGACGTCGCACCCGGCGTCGTGCACTGGATGAGCGTCGCCAACGGCGCACCCGGCGGCCGCGATACGGGCGACGTCCGTGCGATGCTGCTCGAGCGTCATCGCGGCTGGATGCCGCCGATCGCGGACATCCTGGAAGCCACGCCGCCGGAGGCCATCATCCGCAGTGATGTGCTGGACCGGCCGCCGGACCGGCGCTGGGGGTCCGGCCGGGTCAGCCTGCTCGGCGACGCCGCCCACCCGATCACCTTCAATATCGGCCAGGGCGCGTGCCAGGCGCTCGAGGACGCGCTGGTGCTCGCCGAGGAACTGGACACCACCGATCCCGTGAACGCATTGCGCCGCTACGAGAAACAGCGCCGCGCCCGCACGGCCGGTCTGCAGCAGGTCGCCCACCGCATCGGCCGACTGGGCGCGCTGGAGAACCCCCTGCTCATTCGGCTGCGGGAACTCGGCATGCGCGCGGTGTGGCCGCGGCTGGTGTTCCGGATCGCCGAGCGCGACCAGATCGCCTACGCCACCCGTTGGCGCACACCAGCGAAACCCCTGCCGGACAAGAGTTTTCAGACAGACGGAGCATGACATGAAGCAATCCCAGACGGAGAGCGACTTCTTCGGCGACTTCGCCGAATCCTGGTGGGACGACGATTCCGCCATGAAGGGGCTCACCTCCTTCCAGCGCCCGCGCTTCGAGTACTTCGACCGATTCGTGAAGGACTGGTCGGGCAAGAAGGTTCTCGACGTCGGCTGCGGGGGTGGCTTCACCACCGAGTTCCTCGCCGGGCGCGGGGCCGTGGTCAGTGGGATGGACCCGTCCGCCCGCCTGGTCGCCGCCGCCCGCGCGCACGCCGAGGCGACCGGCAAGGCCATCGAGTACGCGGTCGGGCGGGCCGAGAAGCTGCCGTACCCCGACGCCGCCTTCGACGTCGTCACCTGTGTCGACGTGCTCGAGCACGTCGACGATCCGGCGCTGGCGGTCCGTGAGATCGCCCGCGTGCTGCGCCCCGGCGGAATCTTCTGCTACGACACCATCAATCGCACGCTCATGGCCCGGATCGTCATGATCTGGATCCCCGAGTACCTCACCGGCATGGTGGCCCGCGGCACCCACCATCACCACCAGTTCATCAAGCCCGCGGAGCTGCGCCGCCACCTCGACGCGGCGGGCCTGACACCGCTGGCGAAGCAGCGCGGGCTGACCATTCTCGGCAAGCGGCGCGACGGCAACCTGCTCATGTTCACCACCCCGGACCTGTCCTCCACCTACATCGGCGCGGCGGTGCGGTCGTGAAGGCGGTCTTCTACCGGCGCTACGGCGACGCGTCGGTCCTCGAATACGGCGAACTGCCGGTGCCCAAGATGGCGCTCGACGGGGTGCTGCTCGACGTCAAGGCCGCCTCGGTCAACCCGATCGACTGGAAGGCGCGCGAGGGCTATCTGGATCCCTTCGCCGACACCGTGTTCCCGATCGTCCCCGGTGCCGACGTATCCGGGGTGGTGCGCGAAATCGGAATCGGCGTCACCGAATTCGCCGTGGGCGACGAGGTCGTCGGCTGTGTCCGCGAGGACTATCTGAGCCGGGGCGCCTTCGCCGAGGTCATGCCCGCCCCGGTGCGAGCGCTCGCGCTCAAGCCGCCGAATCTGGGCTGGGCCGAGGCCGCCGCCATGCCGCTGGCCGCGCTCACCTCCTACCAGGCACTGGTGCGGGTGCTGAATGTGCGACGCGGCGAGACGGTGCTGGTGCACGGCGCGGCGGGTGGCGTCGGCAGTGTCGCGGTGCAGCTGGCGGTGCACCTGGGCGCGCGCGTGATCGGCACGGCCAGCGACCGCAATCACGCCTTCCTACGCGAACTGGGCGCGGAGCCGGTGAATTACGCTGTGGGACTCGGAGATTCGGTGCGCGCGCTCGCGCCGGCCGGGGTCGATGTGCTGCTCGACGCGGTCGGCAAGCGCATACAGCGCACGGTGCTGCCGCTGCTCGCGCCGCACGGCCGGTTCGCCTCGGTGGTCGATCCCAAGGCCCGCGAACTCGGCGGCGCGTACGTGTTCACGCGACCCGACACCGGGGATCTGCCGGTGGTGGCCGCGCTCGCGGGCAAGGGCGTGTTCCGGGTGCCGGTCGGCGCGGTCTACCCGCTGCCCGACGCCGCGCAGGCGCACTTGCTCAGTCAGGGCGGGCATGCCCGCGGAAAAGTGGTGGTCGCCGTGGACGTGGCCGCCTGTGCGGAGGAAAGACCTTACGATGAACGGTAATTCGATGCTCGTCCGACGCACCCAGGCGATGGTGCGGCAGGCGGCGTGGTCCCAGGCACTGGCCCGCATCGCCATCGGCACCGGCATGCTCACCGCGCCCGCGGCCGTCGCGAAGTCCTGGTCCGGTGAGTACGACGAGGACGCCTCCTCGCTGCCGACCCGCGCGTTCGGCACCCGGGACGTGGTGATCGGGCTCGGCACCCTCTGGTCGCTGCGGCGCGGACATCCGGTGCGGCACTGGTTCGTCCTGGGCGTCGCGCTCGAACTGGTGGATGCGACAGTGACGCTCAACAAGCGCGCCCGCCTCGGCCTCACCGGCCCGCCGGACACCTGGGAGCTGCTCACCGCGGCCGGATTGGCGGGCGGAATTATGGTGGCCGCGGCCTTGCGCGAGTAAATACCTGACCAAGTCCGCTTATATCGGATCACAGCCCACACCGGGCAGGAACTGGACATCGTGACAATCACAGTTCGGTGAAACCTGTTGTGCCGCAAGGTGCAACATACTATTCACGACACCTTGCGACGATAACTACGCCGAGGATTCTTCCCATGAATTATTTCTTACTGTCCGCCATCGGAATTTCGATCATGACGACGGCTGTGGTCTACGGGACGGATTTTTTCTGCGCCCTGGTGCTGCGCACGGCGCTGGCTCGCATCGACGACCGCGCGCTGACGGCCGCCACCGGACGCATTCACGAGGTCGCCGACAAGCGCATGCCGATTCCCGGCGCCGTCGGCGTGGTCGCGGCGGTCGTCGCCGCCGGGGCCGCCTTCCTGGACGGGAAGGCGGCCGCGGGCATTCTCACAGCGGCGGCCGTGGTGGCCCTGGCCATCTGGCTCGGCATCTACGCGCGGGTCAGCGCGCCGGTCAACAAGGAACTCACCGCCGCGGTGCTGGCCGACCGGGTGCCGGTCGACGTCCGGGACATGCAGCGCACCTGGGACAGCGTCATCGTGGTCCGCGTGATCCTGCAGGGAATCGCCCTGGTTGCACTATTTCTCGCGGCGCTCTCGGTGTAATCGAGTGCGCCGCACCATAACCCGCCCGCGCGTTCGCGCGTGACGACGGGAAACGAAGGCGTGGCAATGATTCAGTTCAAACTCCTCGGGCCCGTGCAGCTGCACGTGCACGGCAAGATCGTGGACCTGGGTCCGCCCCGGCAGTGCAGCCTGATGGCCGCGCTGCTGGTGGATTCGGGCCGGCCGCTGTCGATCGACACCCTGATCGACCGGGTCTGGGGCGACTCCCCGCCGGCCGCCGCGCGCGACGCCGTCTACACCTACGTCGCCCGGCTGCGCGGTCTGCTCACCGAGGCCACCTCCGGCACCGGCGCGGACCCGGTCCAGGTGCACCGCGGCCCCGGCGGCTACATGCTCTCCACCCCGCCGGAATCGGTCGACCTGTGGCACTTCATGGATCTGGTCGACCGGGCCCGCGCCACCGACATCGACGATCCCGATCGGGTCGAGCGGCTGTCGGCCGGGCTGAACCTGTGGAACGGCAGTGCCATGACGGGTCTGGACAGCGAATGGGCCCGGCGGCTCAGCGAATCCCTGCACCGGCTCAAGCACGAGGTGACCGCGGACTGGGCCGACGCGGAGATCCGGCGCGGCAATCACTCGCTGGTCATCAACCGGCTGCACACCACGCTCCTCGAGGATCCGCTGGTGGAGGGGTTGCAGGAGCGGCTGATTCGCGCCTACTTCCTCAATGGCGAGACCGCCCAGGCGCTGCGGCAGTACGAGCTGGCGCGCCGGCTCATCGCCGACGAACTGGGCGCGGACCCGAGTCCGGGGATGCGGGATCTACACAGCCGCATCCTGCGCGGCGACCTGCCCGAGCTGGACGCACCGGCCTACCCGCCGCTCACCGTGCGCGCCGAATCCGGTGGGCTCCGGCCGCACGGCCTGGCCGTCGCGCCCGATACGCTGCCGCTGGCTCCGCTCGGATTCAGCGGCCGGGACACCGAATTGGCGACGCTCACCGGCATGCTGACCGACGATCCCGCACCGCGGCCGGTGCTGGTGACCGGCGGCGCGGGGGTCGGCAAAACGGCGCTGGTCCTGCAGGCGGCGGACTGCCTGCGCGACCGCTTTCCCGAAGGACTGCTGTACGCCGACCTCGCCGAGGGGCCGTGCACCACCCCGGAGACGGTGCTCGGACGGCTGCTCACGGCGCTGGGCATACCGGCCGACGCCATGCCGAAGTCCCTGGCCGAGCGGGTCAATCTGTACCGGGCGCGACTGGCGCATCGGCGGGTGCTCGTCATTCTGGACAATGCGGCCACCGAATCCCAGGTCATCCCGCTGCTGCCCCCGGGCGGCGTCGGCACCGCCCTGATCACCAGCCGATTCGCCCTGGGGCTCACCACCGTTCGCACCTTCGTCCTGCACGAGCTGTCCCGCACCCAGGGGCTGCAGATGCTGGTCGCCACCGTCGGGCGCGCCCGCGTGCTGCCCGAATGGGAGGACGCCGGGACGGTCGCCGACCACTGCTCCGGCATTCCGCTGGCCTTGCGCGCCGTCGCCTGCCGCATGACGACGCGGCCCCATTGGACCTTCGCCCACATGCTCGCCCGGATCAGCGATGAACAGCGCCGCCTCGAAGTGGTGTCGTATCAGGCGCTGGACATGCGCGCGAGCCTCGATCTCACCTTCGACCGGCTCGACCCCACCGCCGCCGGACTGTTCCGGGAGCTCGGTCGCCGGATACCGGCCGGAACCGAGTTCACCGCACCGGCATTGGCCGATCTGCGCGTCGATCAGGTGGAGGACGCCCTGGACCGGCTCGTCGACGCCTACCTGCTGTCCGAGGTCGGTCGCGACGATGCCGACCGCACCCGCTACCGAATGCTCGACATCCACCGCATCTACGCCAAGAACCTCGGAGACTGATCATGTCGCGTTCCGTGCAACACACCACCCCCTACCCGTACCCGGACACCCTGTTCCATCGCGTGCTCGGCTCCCGCGACTATTGGGAGCAGCGCATTCACGAAATCGACGGTCCCGATGCGGAATTGGCCGCCTTCGATGCGGCGGGCGGCCTGGCAATGGTCACCGTGAACACCGTCATCCCCGCTTCGGCGCTGCCCGGTCCGGCCGCGACCTTCCGGCCCCATGGGGTGCGCTACCGCTACAGCGAGTCGTGGCACGAACCCGAGGACGGCGTGGCCCGGGGACGGATGCAGGGGCAGGTGGAAGGCATGACCATCTCGCTCACCGCCGATCTGGTGGTGCGCCGCACGGAGATCGGTTGCGAGTTCACCATGTCGGGCTCGATCGAGGCGCGAGTTCCCCTGATCGGCAGGCTGATCGAGGCCGATATGAGCAAGACCTTCGCGAACACCGCCGCCGCCATCGACGAATTCACGATGAAGTGGCTGGAGAACGCGGAATGAACGACCCCGTGCTGATTACCGGGGCGACCTCGGGCCTCGGTCTGGAGACCGCGAAATGCCTGGCCGCCGAGGGTATTCCGCTGATCCTCGGATGCCGTGACCCGCAGCGGGCCGAGGCAGCGGTTCAGCAGATCCGCACGCTCGCGCCCGATGCCAGGATCGAACTGGTCGGGCTGGAGCTGGCCTCGCTCGATTCGGTCGACGCGGCCGTGGCGGAACTGCGCCGCCGGAAGAATCCGCGGCTGGGCGCGGTGGTGTGCAATGCCGGCCTCCAGATCGTGGACCGCGTGCGGACCTCCCAGGACGGCTATGAACTCACCTTCGCGGTCAATCACCTCGGGCATTTCGCGCTCGTCACCGGGTGCGCCGATCTACTCGCGCCGGGCGCGCGGGTCGTCGTGGTGTCCAGCGATGTACACCAGGGGCCGCGCAAGTCCATGGGCTTCCCCGCGCCGCAATGGCGTCACCCCCGGGAGCTGGCCGACCCGGACGACCAGCGGGACTCGGGTGCGCACGGCCGAATCCGTTATGCCACCAGCAAACTCGCCAATGTCTACTTCACCCATGAGCTCGCTCGGCGTTGGCGCGACCGGGGCATCACGGCCAATGCCTTCGATCCCGGGCTGATGCCGCAGACCGGGCTGTCGCGCGGCTACCCGACTGTTGCGCGTATCGGATTCCGGTTCCTCGCACCGGTTCTCATTCGGGTCATGCCCATCGCCCGCACCGTCACCCGGTCGGCGGCGGACCTCGCCTGGCTGGTCACCGCACCCGAACTCGCCGACACCACCGGTAAATACTTCACGGGGGCGGCGGAGGTGCCCAGCGCACCGGAGTCCTACGACGAGGAGCGAGCCGCCGAACTCTGGTGGGTCTCCGAAGATCTGGTCCGGGCCGGGCGACACGTGCCGCCCGCCGAACGGCGGTGAGCCCGATGCTGACTCGAATCGCGCTCTTCGCCCAGCACCGCGCGCGGGCCGTGCTGGCGGTGGCGGGGCTGGCCGCCGTGCTCTGCTACGCCGTCGGCTGGTCCGCGCCGATGCACCTGCAGTCCGGTGGCTTTCAGGCGCCCGACTCCGAATCCACCTGGGTGGACCAGTATCTCGAACAGCATTTCCCTGGTGCCGCGCCGAACGTCGTGCTACTGCTCACCGCGCCCGACGGCATCGACGGTCCGGCCGCCACCACCGTGGGAAAGCAACTCACCGATGAACTGCGCGCCGATCCGGATCTGCAAGGCGTGCAGTCGTATTGGAGCGTCGCGACCGAGATGCGGCCGGCCTTGCGCAGCAAGAATCAGCACAGCGCCGTCATCGTGGCCTTCGCGCGCGGCGATGACACCGCCGCACCCAAGGTGGCCGACGCCATCGCCGAGAAGTACAACGGCACCCGCGACGGGGTCGAGATCCGGGCGGGCGGAGAAGCGGTCGCGCTCGCCCAGATGAGCCGCCAGGTGACCCTCGATCTGGTGCTCATCGAATCGATTGCCGTCCCACTGGCCGGTATCGCCCTGGTGCTGGTGTTCGGCAGCCTGATCGCCTCCATGCTGCCGCTGCTGGTGGGTGTGGTGACCATCGGCGCCGCGCTGGCGGTCCTGCGCGGGCTGGCCGCCGTCGGGCATGTCTCGATCTTCGCGTTGAACATGACCACCGCGCTCGGGTTCGCGGTGGCGCTCGACTCCAGCCTGTTCATGGTGAGCCGGTTCCGGGAGGAGATCGCGGCGGGCGCGGACACCGCCGAGGCCGTGGTTCGCACGGTGCGCACAGCCGGGCGCACCGTGTTGTATTCCGGTCTGACCGTGGCCCTGTCGCTGTCCGCGCTGCTGGTGTTCCCGCTGTACTTCCTGCGCTCGTTCGCCTACGCCGGGCTGGCCGTGCTCGCGGCGGCGGTGTTCACCACGCTGCTGGTGCTCCCCGCGGCCCTGGCGCTCATGGGTCCCCGGGTCGACGCCTGGGATGTGCGGCGGTTCCTGCGCCGCCGTCTCGGACGCCCCGACCCCGTACCCGTTCCCGTCGAAGACGACCGCTGGTACCGCTTCGCCATGGGTGTGATGCGCCGTCCCGTGCTGTGGATCACCGCCGTGGTGGCGGTCCTGCTGCTGCTCGGATCGCCGTTCCTCACCGTGCGTTTCGGCTGGGCCGACGATCGGGTGCTCGCCGCCGGCTCCAGCCGCGATGTCGGCGACGCCTCCCGGTCCGGCTTCTCCGAGAACCTGACCGCGGGCATCCTGGCGATCCTGCCCGACGATCACGGTGACACCGCGGCGGTCGGCGACTACGCGAAGACGCTGTCCCAGATTCCCGATGTCACGTCGGTGCTGTCCAGCGCCGGGGCCTACGCCGGCGGATTCCAGGTGGCCGGACCACAATCCGCGCTGGCCGGGGACGCGGGCACGTATCTGCGGATCGGCACCCGCCTCGATCCCTATTCCACGGCGGCGACCACTCAACTCGACCGCCTGCGCGCGGTCCCCGCCCCGGGCCGGGTGCTCTTCGGCGGACCGGCGGCCCGCAATGCCGACTCGGTGTCCACCCTGGCCCGGCGAGTTCCCCTGGCGCTGAGCATCATCGCGGTGTCGATGTTCCTGGTGCTGCTGATGTTCACCCGCAGCGTGGTGCTACCGATCAAGGCACTGGCGCTGACGGTGCTGTCGCTGACGGCCACCTTCGGCGCGATGGTGTGGATCTTCCAGGACGGACACCTCTCGGGCGTACTGGGATTCACCTCGACCGGCTATCTGGTCCCGACCATGCCGATCCTGATGTTCTGCCTGGCATTCGGCGTATCCATGGACTACGAGGTGTTCCTGCTGTCACGCATTCGGGAGGAGCATCTCGCCTCCGGCGCAACCGGTCGCGCCGTCGCCGTCGGAATCGCCCGCACCGCAAGGATATTCACGGCAGCGGCGGCCCTGCTGGCCATCGCCTTCGTCGGCATGGTGTTCTCCGGGGTGTCCTTCGTCCAGCTCTTCGGCCTGGGACTCACCCTGGCCGTACTGGTCGACGCAACGATCATCCGCACCATCCTGGTCCCAGCCCTCATGCAGACCATGGGCCGCCTCAACTGGTGGGCTCCGGGCCGGCGGCATCCAGAACCAGCCGAAGTGGCCTGCAGCCCGTAGGTGTTGTAATCGGCCAGGCGGCGCTGTCCGAGCCTGCCGACCGCCCCGGATTCATGCATCGCAGGAAAAGCAACAGAGCCGCAGGTCGATGACCTGCGACTCTGTCGTTCTGTGGAGCTAAGGGGACTCGAACCCCTGACCCCCACACTGCCAGTGTGGTGCGCTACCAGCTGCGCCATAGCCCCGTGTTCACTTCTCTGCCAGCCGGGCGTTGCCCTGCTTGCTTGAACGAAGTTACACGACTGGTGTCGAACAAACCAAATCGCCTGCACAGAGGCTGGCGGCGGCGATCTTCTCGATGTAGTCTCGAACGCATGTTCGATAGCCGAGAGGTGGAGGCGATGGGCGAGGAAGAGCTGATCGACGCGCTGCGGCGGGCACACGGGGCGGCGGCGTTCGCACAGGCGGCGGAAATCACAGCGGTGCGGGAGGTGTATCGCCGGCATCGGGCCGCGAATGCCGCGCCGGGAGCGGGCGGGGTGCGTGCCGGGGAGTTCGCCGCGGCGGAGATCGCCGTGGCGGTGCACGTATCGGAGGCGGTGGCGGCGGCCCTCATCGATATCGGGTTGGCGCTGGATTCCCTACCGCAGACCAAGCACGCCTTCGCGGCCGGGCGGATCGACCTGTCGCGGGTGCAGGTGATCGCGGACAGTCTGCGCGGCCTGCCGCACGAGGTGCGAGAAGTGCTGGAGCCCAAGCTGATCGAGGCGGCGCTGCGCTCGGATCCGGCCCGATTACGCCAGACCGCCCAGCGCTGGGTCACCCGCCTGGACCCCGAAGGTGAGACCCGCCGCCGCGAGGAGCGCGAGCAGGACCGCGACGTCCGCATTCGCGCGGTGCAGGACGGCATGGCCGTATTCGACGGCCTGCTGCCCGCCGCCGGAGCCCAGGCGCTCGCCATGCGGCTACGCGAAATGAGCCTCCAGGTCTGTGAGGCCGATCCCCGCACCATGTCCCAGCGCCGCACCGACGCGCTGGTCGCGCTCGCCGACGGCTCCGGCCGCCTGCGCTGCGGCTGCGGCCGGGGACTCGACTGCCCCAAGGCCGACGCCCCCACCACGCCCCGCCGCCCGCTCATCCAGGTCGGGGTCTCCGCCGAAACCCTGCTCGGACTGCGCGACGATCCGGCCTTCCTCGCCGGCTACGGCCCCGTCGACGGCGCCCTCGCACGCACCCTTGCCGAACACGCACGTTTCCAGGTGATTCCGGAGTACTTCCCGAACGAGGCCGTCCAGGAGACGAACGCGACGGACGGAGCGGCCCCCCAGCGCGCCGAACCGGCCGGCGCGCCGGGCCCCCGCACCTCGCGCAGGCCGGAGTCACGGACCAATACGGTCCGGCAAGCTCCCTGGGAACGCGCCATGACCGCTCTGGATTCGAAACCAGTGGCGGTACGAGCTTTTTCGAGCGCGCCACCCCGTGAGGTCCGCGCCGTCGATGGCCTGTGCCGCTTCCCCGGCTGCACCATGCCCGCGGCGGAAACCACTCTGGTCCAGTTCGAGCCGCATCCCTCGCGCGGCGCCACGGGCCCGAATCCCGCCTACCGCGCCGTCCTGTGCACCCATCACCATCGGCTGAAGTTACTGGCCGACAGCGGAAAACACCCCTGGCGCGTCTATCTCTCGGACACCGATCGCATGCGCTGGATCGACCCCAGTGGCGAGTCGCACGAAACCGTGCGCGAAGGTGCGCGCTACCTGTTCCCGCACACCGATATCGACGCACCCGCCAGGCCACACCCCCTGCGCGTCGTTCCCGACCCCATCGAAACCGCCACGGCTGGAGCAGCTTTCACCCAGGACCTGGCCTACCCGATGGAATCCCACATCCTCATCCACCCCCAGCTGTCCCGCGCCACCCCGGACAACGACATCCCCGAAACCCCCACCCGAGCCGCATCGCGCTGACCCGCAAGATCCCCTCCCCGACCACGGAGCCGAGCCCCCAGCCCGGCTCCCTCCCCGGGGTGCGGCTCACTTCTCCGTTCCCCCGAGGGCCGCACCCCACCCATTCCGCCCGGCATGCGGTGGTGCACAAGAACATCCGAATTCCTGTGCACCACTGCATGTTCTGGCCCACCACTGCATGCTGGTCACATGAGCGACCACGAATCGAGCCAGGAAGCCGACCTGCGGGACCCGCTGTTGCTGGAGCAGCGGCGGCAGCTACTGCAAGATCGGCTGCAGACCCTCCGCGCGGACCTGGCGGACCTGACCGCCGCCTACCGCGATCTCCCCGACTCCGGCCTGCTGCTCGATACGCCGGGCACCGGCGCACTCACCACCCCGGCCTACTGCGTCGCCGGCGCCGCCGAGGTGTTCGACGAGGCCCTCATCGAACTCGATGCCGCCGAGGATGCGCTGGGCCGGGCAGCCACCTACACAGGTCGCCTGCGCCGGCCCGTCCTCGACGCCTGAAGCCTTATCGCCCAGCCTATTTCGTGGCGTCGAGGACCCAGTTCTTGTTGTTCACGTCGACCTTCTTGCCGTCGATGAAGACCGACGGGGTGGCGGCGCGATTGTTGAGGGCGTCGTTGAGGGCCTTGAGCGCGGCTTCGGCGTGGGCGCGGCCGGTGTCGGCGCGGTCGCCGGAGGTGATGCACTTGGCGACATCGTCACCGGCGCCCGCCTCCTTGGCGATGGCGGCCAGTTCCTTGTTGTCGTGGTCGGAACCGCCCTCGGCGGGCTGCTTGGTGGTGAACAGCAGCGAGTGGAACTTCGAGTAGACCGGACCGTCACCGGCCTGGGCGACGCACTCGTTGGCGGCCACCGCGCGGGTGGAGTAGTCCTTGCTGCTCGACCGCGGGTCGAGGAAGTTCACCAGGCGGTACCGCACCGCGATCTTGCCGAGGTCGACCTGCTGGGCGATCTCCTGCCCGTAGATCTTCTCCAGCTGACCACACGCCGGGCACAGCGGATCCTCATAGATGTCAATGGTTTTCGCATTGGGCTTGCCCAGCACAATGGCTCCGTCGGAATCCAGCGCCACCGACACCGCAGGATCGTGCACCGGACCGTACCCGTCGTTGCGCACCTCGTCCCCGCCGCCGCGATTCCACAGGTAGAGGGCCGCCACGATCACCACGACCACGACAACGGCCAGCCCGGCCAGCGCGTAGGTGGTCTTGCTCGAGACCGGCCGCGGTGTGTGCTTCGAAGTCGGTTTGCTCACCCGCAACACTCTGCCCGACGCCCCCACCCGAGCAACACCCACCCCGCCCCACCAAAATCTGCGGCCGACCCGCTAGGCGGCGGTGGATGCGGCGGGTTCTCTTCGGCGGAGGGTTTCCGGTACCAGCAGCCAGACCGCCGATGCCGAGGCCAGTAGGGCGCCGGTCACACCGAGGGCCACGCCGTAGGAGACGCGGTCGGCGAGCATGCCGATCGCGTAGGGGCCCAGGAAGGTGCCCAGGTCGGCGGACATCTGGTAGCCCGCGAGGACCGGGCCGCCGCGGGTGCCGGGGCCGATGATGTCGGCGACCGCCGCTTGCAGGGCGGGGGTGAACATGCCGGAGCCGATGCCCGCCACGCAGGAGGCGACCAGAAGCCAGACGAGGGTGGGGGCCAGGCCGATGCCCGCGGTGCCGACTGCGCAGACCAGGGTTCCTGCGATGAGGAAGGGCTTGCGGCCCACCGTGTCCGACCACCGCCCGGACAGGAACAGCACCGAGGCATTGCCGAGGGCGAAGGCGGTCAGGGCCACGCCCGCGAGGGCGGCGTCCTGCTTCAGCACCTCCACCACGATGAGCGGCACCAGCGCCATGCGCACACCGAAAACGGCGGCGCCATTGCCGAAGTTGGCCCACAGCGCGGCCCGGTAGGCGGGCCGGGCCAGCCCCTCACGGAAGGTCATCACGGGCGCGCCGTTCGATTTCTCCGGCAGGGCCAGTGGGGAATCCCGCAGCGCCACATACACGATCAGGCTGGCGATCAGCAACGCCACGCAGTAGATGAGGAACGGCGCACGCAGGCCCAGGAAGGACAGCGCACCCCCGACCAGCGGCCCGCTGATCGAGCCGATCAGGAAGCTCGTCGAGTACACCCCCGACACCCGGCCTCGTTCGGCGGGCGGGGACATCCGGATGACCAGCCCCAGCGAGGACACCGTGAACATCGTCGACCCGATCCCGCCCAGTGACCGCAATACCAGCAGCTGCCAATAACTCTGGGCCAGCGCACACGCACCGGTCGACACCGCCACGATCAACAGCCCGGTCAGATAGACCGGCCGCTCCCCCAGCTTCTGTAGCAGCCGACCCGCCAGCGGCGCGAAGATCAACCGCATCAGCGCGAACGCGCTCACGATGAACGAGGCCGCGGCCACTCCCACATCGAAACTCCGCGCGAACTGCGGCAGCGCCGGCGCCACCAACCCGAACCCGATGGCGATCGTGAACGCCGACCCCACCAGCACCCAGATCTCCACCGGCAGCCGATGCCGCCCGCCGACCGGCCCCTCGACCTCACTCACCACGACGCACCGCCCACCCGGATCCGCCCGGCGCACACATCGATCCATCCATTCGCCACACCTGACCGAAGGCCGCGCTATTCACCCGTGAGGGCGTGTCCGACGATCTCCTCGGCCGCGGCCTGGACCTGCGCGAGGTGCTCCGGCCCCTGGAAGGATTCGGCGTAGATCTTGTACTTGTCCTCGGTGCCCGACGGGCGGGCGGCGAACCAGGCGTTCTCGGTGGTGACCTTGACGCCGCCGAGGGCCGCGCCATTGCCGCGGGCACGGGTCTGGATGCCGGTGATGGGTTCGCCGGCGATTTCGGTCGCAGTGATCATGTCGGGCGTCAACGCCGCCAGGCGGGTCTTCTGTTCCGGGGTGGCGGTGGCGTCGACACGGGCGTAGGCGGGTGAGCCGTAGCGTTTTTCGAGTTCGGTGTAGCGGGTGGACGGACTCTGCCCGGTGACGGCGGTGATCTCCGCGGCCAGCAGTGCGAGCAGGATGCCGTCCTTGTCGGTGGTCCACACGGTGCCGTCCATGCGCAGGAACGACGCGCCCGCGGATTCCTCGCCGCCGAAAGCCAGGCTGCCGCTGAACAATCCGGGCACGAACCACTTGAACCCGACCGGCACCTCGTACACGTCGCGGCCGAGCACACCGACCACCCGGTCGATCATGGAGGACGTCACCACCGTCTTGCCGATCTTGGTGAGCGCGTCCCACCCCATCCGATTGGCGATCATGTACTCGATCGCCACCGCCAGGTAGTGGTTCGGATTCATCAGTCCCGCATCGGGAGTCACGATCCCGTGCCGGTCCGCGTCCGCGTCGTTGCCGGTGGAAATGTCGTAATCATCGCGAATCGCCACCAGCGAGGCCATGGCGTACCGCGACGAGGGATCCATCCGGATCCGCCCGTCGGAGTCCAGCGTCATGAATCGCCAGGTCGGATCGACGAACGGATTCACCACCTCGAGCTCGAGGTCGTACCGCTGCCCGATCTCCTCCCAGTAGTCCACCGAGGCTCCGCCCATGGGGTCCGCGCCCAGCCGAATCCCGGCGCCCCGAATGGCGTCCAGGTTCAGCACATTGGGTAGGTCCGAGATGTAGCGGTCCAGGTAGTCGTAGCGCTCCACGTTGGTGGCCAGCGCCTGCGCCAGCGAGGTGCGCTTGACGTCGGCGAGCCCGGTGCGCAGCAGCTCGTTGGCGCGCGCGGCAATGGCATCGGTGGCGATGGTGTCGGCGGGACCGCCGTGCGGCGGGTTGTATTTGAACCCGCCGTCGCGCGGCGGATTGTGCGAGGGCGTCACCACGATGCCGTCGGCCTGGTGCCGGGTCCCGCCCCGATTGTGCCGCAGCACGGCGTGACTCAAAGCCGGTGTGGGCGTGTACCTGTCGCGCGAGTCGATGACGGCGGTGACGTCATTGGCGGCCAGCACCTCCAGCGCGGTGGTCCAGGCGGGCTCGGACAGCGCGTGCGTATCCCGTGCCAGATACACCGGCCCGGTGATGCCGCGCGAGGCACGGTATTCCACGATCGCCTGGGTGATGGCCAGGATGTGCGCCTCGTTGAAGGCACAGTCCAGGCTCGACCCGCGATGCCCGGAGGTGCCGAAGGACACCAGCTGCGCCGGATCCGACGGATCCGGAATGCGGCTGTAGTAGGCCGTCACCAAGTGCGCGATGTCCTCGAGGTCCGTGGCCCGGGCCGGTCGTCCGGCTCGATCGTGGGCCATGCTCGCACCTCCCTTCCGTATCGCCTGCGCCCGGCTGGTCATGAGAATCACGGCCACACCCACTGCCCGAGGAAGGCACCGAGGTAGGCCGCGGCCAGGCTTGCGCCGACGCCGATCACGACGTTCGCCACCGCATAGCTGTAAGCGCCCTCCTCGGCCAATCGAACCGTTTCGTACCCGAACGTACTGAACGTGGTCAGCGCGCCGCAGAACCCCGTTCCCACGGCAGCCAGGAGCCAATGATTCGCTCCCGCACCGATCAACGCGCCCAGCACGGCCGAACCGCCCATGTTCACCGCCAGTGTGCCCAGGGGGAGAACACTATCGAATCGATAGGCCACCGCGCGATCCACCAGATACCGGACGGGCGCCCCGAAGAGCGCGCCGAGGATCACCAGCAGCCCTGTCACCGCCGCACTCCGGCGAAGACCTCGACCGGCGAGAGCGCCACCGTCACCGAATCCAGCAGGTCCGCATTGCTTTCCACGAACGCCCGCAGCCGCGCGGTGTCGTCGACGATCATCACCATCACCGGCAACCGCTCGGCCAGATCGAGCAGCCGGGCCGTGTGGATATGGGAGGACACTCCGTAACCCTCGACGCCGCGCCACACACTGGCCCCGACCAATCCGGCATCCCGGGCACGCCGCACGATCTCGTGATACCGGGGCCGGTGCCGATAGGTGTCGTCCTCGCCGAGCAGCACCGTCAGCCGAGACGCGGGTACCCACTGCCGAACCATGTCACTCATCGCCTGCCCCCAATCGTCGTGCCATCTCCGATACCCATCGTGTCGCACTCACGCCCAGCAGGACCGAAATCAGTCCTGTCACCACCGTTCCCCCGAGGTAGGCCAGTCCGGCGCCGACCCGGCCCGACTCGAGCAGTGTACGAACTTCCACCGCGTAGGTGGACATGGTGGTGAATCCGCCGAGAATCCCGACCCCGAGAAAGGGCCGCAACAGCCGGTGCGCCACCCAGATCTCGGTGATACACACCATCAGTACCCCGATGAGGAAGCAACCGATCACGTTGACCGCCAAGGTCTGCCACGGAATCGAGCCGTGGTGCGGCACCCACAGGCTCATGGCGTAGCGCGCTTCCGCGCCGATTGCGCCACCGAGGGCGATGACACCGAGCAGGGCGGCGTCCACGCCCGCGACTCTCGCTGCCACCGCCCATCCTCTCCAATTAGCCAAATAATTGCTGTTCGGCGTGTTGGTGAACCCGAACAGCAGCCCGGAACTGCGAGGATAGTGCCGCTTGCCCGGAGTTGTCCCATCGGCCTCGAGGAGTCAAGTTGGCGGTGCGGCAGTCGATCAGAAAGTTGCTGGTTCAAGGGTTCGGAATCGCCACGGTACTGGTGGCCGCCATGGCTGCCACCCCCGCGGCCCAGGCCGGGGCGATTTATCCGGTTTCCGACCCGGACGGGTTCTACTACGCCACAGGGAATCTCGCCGCCGCCCACAACGGTGACGTCCTCGATTCCCGCCTGGTGCCCAACCATCCCTGGCCCGGAGCGACGGTGTGGCAGCTGAAGTTCCGCTCCACGAACTCCACCGGCGTGCCCATCGCCGCGGTGACCACCCTCATCACCCCGGGCCCCGGCCCGCGACCGCTGGTGTCGTATCAGCCGTTCGTGAATTCCCTGGGCATGCAATGCGCGCCGTCGCACGCCCTGTTCAACGGCGGCGTGCGGGAGGCTGCCGCTTTCCCGCTGCTGCTGGCGCGCGGCTGGGCGATCGCCGTGCCCGATCACCTCGGCCCCGACAGCGCCTACGGCGCGGCCCGCATGGGCGGGCAGATCACCCTCGACGGCATTCGCGCCGTCGAGCGTTTCGCCCCGGCGGGACTGGGTGATTCGCCGGTCGGCCTGGCCGGTTACTCCGGCGGTGCGATGGCCACCGGTTTCGCGGCCGCCATCGCCCCCAACTATGCGCCCGAGCTGCCGATCGTCGGCGTCGCGGAGGGCGGCGTGCCGGTCAATCCGGGCAAACTGGCCATCCAGGTGGGCAATACGCCCCAGCCGCTGTTCGGCCTGGGCTTCGCGGTGGCAGTGGGCATGGAGCGCGAGTACCCCGCCCAGATCCAGCTGGACAGCTCGCTCACCCCCTTCGGCTTCTGGATGCGCGACCGCATCGCCAATTCCTGTGTGGACGACATCATTACGGTCGGCGCGAACCACAGCATCGGCGACGTCTTCCACCCCGGCAAGGAGAACGACCCGGACCTGATCCACACCATGCACGCCAATGCCCTCGAGGTCGTCCCGGAGCTCATCCGCCAACCCCTCTACGAATGGCACGGCAGCAACGACCAGGTCCCCCTGGACCTCGCCCTCGAGACCGCGGACCGCTACTGCGCCGCCGGCACCCCGGTCCAGTTCGACATCATCCCTGGCGCCGACCATGGCACCGACCCGGTCGGCGCCGCCACCACCCTGGACCCACTGTCCGAAC
>NZ_JBHZCS010000012.1:103738-171142 GCF_042755705.1 Nocardia sp. NPDC059154 | reverse complement strand
GACGACATTGACCAAACGTGAACGCCAAGTGGCGGACCTGGTCGCCGACGGGCTCACCAACAAGCAGATAGCATCCCGGCTGGTGATCTCCCAGCGCACCGCAGATGCCCACGTCGAGCACATCCTGACCAAGCTCGGGTTCACCTCTCGCGCTCAGATCGCGGCGTGGATCGTGGACGCGGCCCGGCGCGAGAGCTGATCTGCCCGCTGCTGAGGGCGCACCGGGTTCAACAGATGGGTGCGAGGGCGCCGAGTCGGAGCGGTGGCTCATGCACCAGCCTTTGGAGTGCATGAATTGCGTTTGCCGACAACGTAAATCGCAGTAGATAGAAAGGTTCTGGGGTGGCGGGCGGCCGGGTTGTCATGGTGTGGTCGTGAGCTGGGTCGCCAATCGGGCGGCCTCGCGTCTCGCGGCCGCGGCCACGCGTTTTTCGCCTTCGATGCGGGCTCGGATTGCGGCGACCGAGCGGTGGTCGGGGATGCGTGGGCTGGGGAGGTATCGTCGGCCGGTCTGCGCGAGATGCCATGCGAGGAACATGAAAGTAGTTGCGGTGGTGATGATTTCGGTGACCATGATGTCCTCTCCTGGCTAGGCGGGGTAGGTGCGGGGAATGTCGCGGAGCACGATGCGGATCGCTCGTAGGACCGCCGTGATGGGCTGGAGCCTCTCCGACTGCGGGTATCTGAACCAGTGGGGCTCGGGTCCGCTGGGCGGGAGCGTGGAGGGGAGGGTGATTTGCCTTCCCGGCGGCAGGAACTCGCACTGCGCGCGACGGCGGAGATCGGCGGCGCAGCCGGTCATGTCGAGCGGGCTCGGGGCGGCCAGCAGGATCAAGCCGCCGCTGCCGGTTCCCTCGTCCAGGATCGGCGTGACCTTCTTGCTCCAGAACAGTTCATCGTCGATCAGCGCCGCAAGGCCGCTCGGCGCATTGATCGCGCTGACATCGCTGGTGGACAGCGTGATTCGGGTGCCCGATACCCGACAGGGCAGACCGTAGAGCTCCCGGTACAGCCACACCTGCCGTTCGACCGGACTCTCACCGGTCATGCCTGCGCATGTGGGCATCGGCTCGCACCTTCCTCGAGATACTTGCGGGCACTCTCCGAGCGCGGGCACGGCGGTTCGCAGGTGGCGTGGATTACCAGAATCCCTTCGGCGCGTTGGCGACTGACCGGCCAGATGCGGTCGTTGTGACAACCGTCGGCGACCCATCCTCCGACCGTTTGCGGGTAGGTGACCATCTGAAGTCCTCTCGGCGGCGTCGTGGTCTGCCTCGAAGCTCACTCCTGTTCCGGCGGCATGAAAACTGAAAACTGGAAATCCAGATCGAGTTTCCTGTTTCCCCAGCGCGCGTCCCGAAGTCGGTGGGACGATTTTCTCGATCCTGAAATCAAGGCCCGCGAAATCTGGGAACTGCGACGGCATCAGAACGGGAAAACCCATGCCCGAGAACACGAGTACCCTCACGCGCCGCCAGTTGGGGCGGTACCTGCGCGAAGCGCGGGAGTCGGCGAAGTTGACTCTGAGTCAGGCGGCGAAGGTCATGGAGTGGGGCACAAGCACTCTCCAGCGGATCGAGGTCGGCGAAACGGCCAAGATTCGCATACACGACCTAGACAAGCTGATCAGTCTGTACGAGGTCGACGACCACTGGGCGGTCACCCTGCGTGCCATGGCACAGCAGGCGGCGGTCAAGAGCTGGTATCACGAGTTCGGTTCGG
The DNA here is from genome assembly GCF_042755705.1 of Nocardia sp. NPDC059154. Classification (NCBI taxonomy): domain Bacteria; kingdom Bacillati; phylum Actinomycetota; class Actinomycetes; order Mycobacteriales; family Nocardiaceae; genus Nocardia; species Nocardia sp. NPDC059154. Next base: position 169,420 of record NZ_JBHZCS010000012.1, on the reverse strand, counting down.
TTATCCCCGAAGACTTCCGGCTGTATGTCGACATGGAATACAACGCCCGGATAGTGACGTCGTTCCAGCCGGATCTGGTACCTGGCCTGCTCCAGACTCGTCCCTATGCGCGGGTCCTGACCAGCGACGCCTATCCCGATGACGACGAAGCCAAGCTCGGCGGCAGACTCGAGTTGAAGGCCCGGCGACAACGCGCGATCACCCGTGATGTCAACCCGATCCAGTTCAACGTCATCCTCGGAGAAACTGTGTTGCGCAGAGTCATCGGAGGGCCGAAGGTAATGGCAAACCAGCTCGAGTACCTCGCCACAGCCAGCACCCGGCCCAACGTCTCCCTCCGGGTCCTTCCGTTCTCCGCGGGAATGCCGACGGGTCGTCAGACCGGTCCATTCGTGATCCTCGAGGCGAAGCTCGACAGCCGAGGCGATCCGGCCGAGCCGCCGACCGTGTACGGAGAGGGGTTCTCGACGGACATGTACACGGAGAAGTCGGACATCGTTGAAAGCTACGCATCCGCCTTCAGGATTCTCCAGCGAGCAGCGTTGGACGAGATGAGCAGCAGGCAACTGGTGCGCAATGCAGTAAGGGAGTTTTTGTGAACGACGAACTACGCGAAGCACTTTGGTTCAAGAGCAGTAAGAGCGGCGGCGGCAAGGAGTGTGTTGAGGCCGCGTTCCTGGTCGGGGGCCGGGTCGGTGTCCGTGACTCCAAGAATCCCGCCGGGCCGGCGCATGTCTTCACCGCCGGTCAGTGGGATGCGTTCGTGGGCGCGGTCATGGCGGGGAAGTTCGACCTGTCCCGCGTTTGATCGATCGAAAGCGCGCCGAAATGCGCACGGGGCCCGGTCATTTCGACCGGGCCCGTACGTGGTGACCGCTTACTGGTGGCGTCCGCAGGCCTTGTGATAGTCGATCACGGCCTGGCGGGCGGCCTTCAGGTCCTGCGCCTCCTGCGGGTTGGCCTGCCGCCACGCCTGCCGTTCGGCGCGGCGCTGGTCCTTGGGCAGGGTCTTCACCTTGGCGATCTCGGCGGCCACATCCGGGTGCTGCGCCAGGTAGGCGGCCACCTTGGGGGCGGCGTCCGCGCGGGCCGCGGCGGCGGCCTGCGGGCTGCACTGCGGCGTGTCGGCGGAGGCGGTGCCCGGCACGGCCAGGGCGATGGCGGCCGCTCCGGCGGCGCCGACCAGGGCCGCGGCAAGGGTGCGTTTCATTCTCACTCCAGGTTCGTGGGTTGTGGTCCCCACCGAATCTGCCCGCGAAAGCTGAAGGCGGCCTGAATCGGCCGGCCATCTTCAGGTGATCTTCAGCCACACGCTGGCAACCTCGGCAACCCCGGTGATCACGGGCGAGCCGGCGGTGCGCTGCGGGGCAGGCGGAGGACGAAGACGGCTCCGGTCGTGCCGGGGGCGGGGCCGGCACAGGTCAGGTCGCCGCCGTGCGCCCGGGCCAGGCCGCGCGCGATGGCCAGGCCCAGACCCGAACCGTCCGGGCGATGGTGGCGGGCATGGTCGAGACGGACCAGGCGGTCGAAGATACGCTCGCGATCCCCGGCCGGAATGCCGGGGCCGCTGTCGGAGACGACGACGTCGATGGCATCGGCATGCGCGCGCAGCTCGACGGTGACGCTGCCGTCGTCCTTCATGGCCTGGCAGGCGTTGCTGCACAGGTTGGTCAGGATCTGGGTGATGCGCTCGGGATCGGCGGGCACGGTGGCCGCCTCGCCGGTGAGCCGGAATTCGGTGTGCGGGTGCAGCATTCGCATACGGTCGAGATGCGTGGCGGTCAGCTCGTACAGGTCCACCGGTTCGAGCCGGAGCTGCAGGCCGGCGTCGATGCGGGCCAGGTCCAGCAGGTCGTCGACCAGGCGGCCCGCGCGCTGGGTCTCACGAACGAGGAGCAGCAGCATGCGCTGGCGGTCCTCGGGATCGGTGTCCGCGGGCTGCTGGAACACCGCCTCGGCCAGCGAGCGCACGCCGGTGATGGGGGTGCGCAGTTCGTGGGCGGCGTCGCCGACGAACACCCGGATGCGCTGCTCGGAGGCGCGGGCGCGGGCCTCGGCGGCGGCGGTGTCGCGCAGCGCGCCCTCCAGGGCATCCAGCATCTCGTCGAAAGCGGCTGCGGTGCGGCCCAATTCGGTATCGGTGCGGGATGGTTCGAGGCGGCGGCCGAGGTGGCCGTGCGCGATATCGCGGGCCAGCCGGGTCATGGCGTCCAGGGGCGCGAGCGCACGGCGCACCCCGAGCCAGAGCCCGAGCGAGATCACCGCGATGGCACCGGTGGTGGCCAGGGCCAGCAGCAGTCCCAGCCGCGACTGCACCCGGGCGATCAGCGGCGTGTCCACCTGCAGGGTGAGCCGGCCGTCGTTGAGCGTCCCGGGCCCGGTGAGTTTGATGAGGCGGGTCTTGGTGGTGCTGTCCTCCGCCAGCCGGTGGTCGAGGCTGCCGAAGGTGCGTCCGTCGGGCAGCACCAGCCGGACCCGCACCGAATGCGTGTCCACCCGGGTGATCAGATCCTCCGGCGAAACCCCTTCCTGCGCGAGCTGTCTGGCCAGCTGGGCGCGGTCGGTGAGCACGGTGTTCTCGCTGCGGGTCACCACCACCCCGAACAGCGCGTGCACGCTCAGCGCGACCAGCACCAGGACGATGCCGGAAACCAGTGCGGCCGTGAGGGTTACGCGGCCGCGCAGCGAGACCGTTCTCACCGCGGCACCCGCAGCGTGTAGCCGAGGCCGCGCACGGTGTGCACCACCCGCTCACCGTGTTCCTCGAGTTTGCGGCGCAGCGCGCTAACGTGCACCTCGACCAGGTTGGGGTCGTAGTCCTCGTATCCCCAGACGGCCGTGAGGATCTGGGTCTTGGTGAGCACCCGGTCCCGCTGCGCGGCCAGGTAGGCCAGCAGCTTGAATTCGGTGGCGGTCAGGGTGAGCTCGTGCCCGGCCCGCCGCGCGCCACCGGCGTCCACGTCCACCTCGAGGTCGCCGATCATGATGCGGCTCTGGAGTTTTCCCATCCGCCGCAGCAGCGCGTCCACCCGCGCCACCAGTTCGACGAGGTCGAAGGGTTTCACCACGTAGTCGTCGGAGCCGGCGCGCAGTCCGCGCACCCGGTCCTCGACGCCGTCGCGGGCGGTGAGCATGACCACGCCGGCCGCCGAGCGGGCCCGCACCGATTCCAGCAGGGCGAAGCCGTCGCGGCCGGGCAGCATCACATCGAGGACCACGACATCGGGCCGGAACTGGGCCAGGTCCTGTTCCAGCAGGCCGCCGTCCGCACGCGTGAGCACCTCGTGCCCGGCGGCGGACAGTCCGGCTCCTACCGCGGCCCGAATGGCCTCGGCATCTTCGATGACAAGAATGCGTCCCGGTTGCACCCGGCAATTCTCAGGCCTGCGCCTGTGAATCCGCTGCGAACCGGGACGCCTCCCGGGCTTTAGTGCGGGACCGCGACGGCGGTAATGAATTCCGCCAGCTTCCTGTCGTCGATGTTCTTGGCAAGGTCGGATTCACAGATCATGCCGGCCAGTTGGTTGCCCTTGCGCATATCGAGAACTGGCATGCGCTTGATCTGGTTCCGTTCCATGACGTCGAGGACGGTACTCATATCCGTGTCGACATCGACCGACCACACGCGGCCCTGAGCCAGATCACCGGCCCGGACCCGGCTGGGGTCGTGTCCCATGGCGACGCAGTGCACGACGATGTCACGGTCGGTGAGCATGCCGATCAGCGTGTCGCCCTCACAGATGGGGAGCGCGCCGACGTCCATGTTGCGCATCAGCTGAGCGGCGCGATCAAGGGTTTCATCAGCGGGGATGCATTCCGCACTCCGGTGCATGATGTCGCGAGCCTTCACTGCAACCTCCTGTCTCGGGATGGGTGTGCCAGGAGACATCGTGACCCCGATCACACCCGAAGGTCAATGCGCACGTTTCGGAAGCGACCCGTGAGCCGGCGCAACCGGCCGGTTCCCGGCACGCTCAGCCACACCACGAACGCCAGCAGACCGTCCAGAATCAGTGCCAGCGCGGCCACCAGGATCGCGCCCACGAGCACCTTGTCGTAGCGGTAGAGGCTGATGCCGTCGAAGATGTAGCGGCCCAGCCCGCCCAGGTTCACGTACGCGGCGATGGTCGCGGTCGCCACCACCTGCAGGGTGGCCGCGCGCAAGCCGCTGAGCAGCACCGGCATGGCATTGGGCAGCTCGACCCGCAACAGCACCCGGGGTTCGCTCATGCCCACGGCCCGCGAGGCGTCGACCACGATCGGGTCCACATTCGCGATGCCCGCGTACGCGCCCGCCAGCAGTGGCGGAATACCGACGGTGAGCAGCGCCAGCAGCGGCGGGGTCAGGCCCAGACCCATGAGCAACACCACGAAGGTCAGCACGCCCAGGGTCGGCAGCGCGCGCATGGAGTTGGCGAAGCCGACGATGACGGCCGACCCGCGGCGGGTGTGCCCGATCAGCAGGCCGATCGGCACCGCGATCACCGCCGACAGGCCCACGGCCAGCAGGCTGTACCAGAGGTGTTCGAGAATGCGGCGTCCGATGCCGGCCGGGCCGGACCAGTTCGCGCCATCGGTGAGGAAGTGCCAGGCATCCAGGAAGAGGCTCATGCCGCACGCCCTTGCAGCCACGGCGTCGCCACCCGGCCGAGCAGATACAGCAGGCGGTCCACGATCAGGGCCAGCACCAGCACCACGATGATGCCCGCGACGATCTCGTCCGGATAGTCGCGCTGATAGCCCTGGGTGAACAGCTTGCCGAGCCCGCCGACTCCGATCAGCGCGCCGACGGTCACCATCGAGATATTGGTGACGGCCACGACCCGCAGGTTGGCCATGAAAACCGGTAGGGCGAGCGGGAAGTCGACGGTGAGCACCCGCCGCCAGCGCGGGTAGCCGATGGCATCGGCGGCGTCGAGGGTGTCGGCGGGCACCGAATCCAGGGCGGTGGGGACCGCCGTGATGAGCAGCGCCACCGAGTAGATGGTCAGCGCGATAACCACATTCAGCGGATCGATGACGCCGAGGCCCAGCAGCGGCGGGAGTATGACGAACAGCGCCAGCGACGGAATCGTGTACGCGACACTGGCGGCCGTGGTGGTGACCCGCCGCAGCCAGCGCGCCCGATGCGCCAGCGCGCCCGCCGGGATCGCGATCACCAGGCCCAGCAGTAGCGGCAGCAGGGCCAGATACAGATGGGTGCGGGCGTATCCGGCGATCTCGTCGAAATTATCGATCAGGTACCTCACCGGGGCTCCTCGAAGAAGACCCGATTGCGTTCGGCCTCCTCGGCGGTGCGCTGCCGGTGCAGCTGCTCCAGCACGTCCCGCGCGTAGATCGCGCCCACCGCCGCCCCGGAATCATCCACCGCCACACCGATTTCCGACGGCGAGGAGATGGCGGAGTCGAGCGCCTGGCGCAGATCGCCGTCCTGCGGGAAGAGCGAGCCGCCCGCGGCCATGCTGTCGGTCAGCGCGTGCCCGGCGCGCACGCCCTCGACGCCGGTGGTGTCGATCCAGCCCATGGGCCGCTTGGCCCGGTCGATGACCAGCCGCCATTCGCCCAGCGCCAGCCGGACGCCGGGCACCTCCTCCGGCGTGACCGTCGAGAGTTCGTGCAGCGGAACGGTATCGGCCGCCCGGAAGGACAGCTCCCGGTAACCGCGGTCGCGGCCCACGAAGCCGGCCACGAAGTCGGTGGCGGGCTGGGCGAGCACGGTCCGCGGCACATCGTGCTGCTGGAGGTAGCCGCCCGGGCCGAAGACGGCGATGTGGTCGCCGAGCTTGATGGCCTCGTCGATGTCATGGGTGACGAAGACGATGGTCTTGTGCAGTTCGGCCTGCAGCCGGAGCATCTCGTTCTGGAGTTCGGTGCGGACCACCGGATCGACGGCGCTGAACGGTTCGTCCATCAGCAGGATCGGCGGGTCCGCGGCCAGCGCCCGGGCCACGCCCACGCGCTGCTGCTGGCCACCCGACAGCTGCGCCGGATAGCGTTGCGCCAGGCCGCGATCCAGCCCGACCCGGTCCATCACCTCGAGCGCCGCCCGGCGGGCCGCGCGACGGGACTGCCCGCGCAGCACCGGCACGGTGGCCACATTGTCGACCACGGTGCGGTGCGGCAGCAGGCCCGCGTTCTGGATCACGTAGCCGATGCCGAGTCGCAGCTCGACCGGATTGCTGCGTGAGATGTCCCGCCCGCCAACGGTGATGGTGCCCTTGGTGGGCCCGATCATGCGGTTGATCATGCGCATGGAGGTGGTCTTGCCGCAGCCGGACGGCCCGACGAACACGGTGAACGACCCGGATTCGATGCGCAGGTCGAGGTCGTGGACGGCGGTGGTGCCGTCCGGATACGTCTTGCTGACGCCGGTGAATTCGATGTCGGACACCGTGTTCGGCCCTCCCTAGACGATCGGCTTGTCGAGCCCCTGCGCGGCCACCCACTGCTTGGCGGCGGCGGCCGGTTCGGTCTTGCTACTGCCGGAGACAGCGGTATTGAGCGAGATGAGTTCGGCGGTGGTCAGTTTCGCGGAGACCGCGTCGAGCACCTTCGTCAGCTTGTCGCTCTTCTTGGCGGTGTTGTAGAGCGGCACCACGTTCTGCGGCGGGAAGTTGTGCTTCGGGTCGGTCAGCGCCACCAGGTTGTTGGCGGCGATGGCGGGGGAGGTGGTGAAGATGTCGGCCGCGGTGACCTGGCCCTCGGTCAGCGCCTTCACGGTGGCGGGGCCGCCGCCGTCGGCGATCGGCACGAAGTTCGCGGCCGCGATGTCCAGGCCGTAGTTCTTCTTCAGGCCGGGCAGGCCGCCGGGGCGCTCGGAGAACTCCGCGGGCGCGGCCAATTTCACCTCGGCCGAGTGCGCCGCCAGGTCGGCGATGCTCTTCAGGTTCCACTTGTCGGCGGTGGCCTTGGTGACCACGACGGCGTCGGAGTCCTCACCGGGCGCGGGGGTGCCGATGGCGAGCTGATCGCCGAGCGCCTTGGCCAGTGCCGCGTTCACCTCGTCGGGGGTGGTGGCGGTGCTCGACTTGTCCAGGTACTGCAGCAGATTGCCGGTGTAGTCCGGGATGAGGGTGATGGCGCACTGCTTCAGCGCGGGGACGTAGGCTTCGCGGCTGCCGATATTGAGTTTGGTGTCGATACCGAAACCGTTGGTGCGCAAGGCTTCCGCGTAGACATCGGCCACCGTCTCGGATTCCGGGAAATTGGCCGAGCCGACAGTCACCTTGTTGGCGTCGCTGCCGCAGTCGCCGCCACCGCCGAGCGGATTGGACTTGGAGCCGCCACAGGCGGACAGCGCCATGGCCGCGGCCAGCGCCACCGACGCGGCCAGAATTCGGAGTACGGTCCGGGCGGTGCGCCTGCCGTCGGCGCGGGTGGTGATGAGCGAGTGCACTGTCGTCCTTCCGAGCGGGGTGCCTGCGCGGGCGGGGCGGATTCCACCCCTGAAACAGACTCAACTGTCCATATTGCCCGGCTGTTCCTGCGAACGTTGCCTACCTGTGGTCGGTTTCGTGCATTTGGCGGATACGGTCGAGCCATCCTGCCGGGTCGTTTCCAGCGGCGGAACCTCTCGGCTCGAGCTGCGCGGAACCCCGCGGTGCGCTCATGCGCGGGTCGGTTTCGCACGGGGGAGGGGTGGGGCGGCAGACTGTTGCGCGTGTCCGGCACAGACTCCTCCGCACCGCGCGCCCTCGGCCGTCGCGCCCGCTCGCTCCGCCTCGCGCGGCGGCCCCGCCTCGGGTCGGCGCTGCTGGTCGTCGCGGTCGCCGCGGCGGCGGTGGCCTGCGGCAGCTCGGGCACCGGACCGGTATTGACGGTGGGAGCGGGGAATTCGGCGGAATCGATGATGATCGCCGAGATCTACGCGGGTGCGCTGGCCCGCACCGGACTGCGCACCCGGGTCGAGGATCGGATCGGACAGCGCACGGATCTGCTCGCGGCCCTCGACGCCGACCGGATCGCGCTGTTCGGCGATGTCAGCGGAGATCTGCTGACCGCCCTGAACTCCACCGCGACCGCCACCAAACCGGACGAGGTGAATGCGGCTCTGTCCAAGGCGCTTCCGGAGGGCGTCGTCGACTCCGATGCCGCCGACGGCACCGACCTGCGCCCGACCGTGGTCGCCGCCGCCGCCCGCCCCGACGGCCTGCCGTCCTCGCTGAAGGACCTGGGCGCGCGCTGCGCCGAGCTCACCATCGGCATCGACACCGGCGCGCCGCTGGACGCCCTGCGCGCCCCGCTCGACACGCAACGCGATGTCCTGGACCCGCTGCGCACCGTCTATCACTGCGCGATCACCCACCCGGTCACCTTCGACACCGACACCGACCTGCGAAAAGCCCTCTCCGACGGGGAAATCCAGCTGGCCGTCCTGCCCGGCCCGCCCGCCTTCCTCCCCGACGGCGGCGCCGACCTCGCCCCACTCGCCGACCCCGACTACGCGTTCCGCGCCGCCATGGTCCTCCCGGTCATCCGCAAATCCGCCCTGACCGACCAGCAACTCCGCAAACTCAACTATGTTGCCGGCGAACTCACCACCACCGACCTGGCCGACATGATCCACCAGGTCCGCGACCAGGGTGCCGTCCCCGCCGCCGTCGCCCGGGTCTGGCTCGACGCGCACGCTCTGTGACCCCCGTCCGGTCGTGAATCCGTAACACCTCGGCGTCCCCTGCGTCGCAACCGGTTTCGCTCGCCTACCGTGGATGGATCGGGGCAGCTTCCCACGGCGGTACGGAACCGGATACGACTGTGAACCCACCAGGCGGCGGGCATCTGGGCGATTGGCCCTGGCCTACGGGGACTTTCATGGAACGGCTGTGTGCGCGCAGCCGCCAGGACCTGCTCCAGCTCGGCGTGCAGACCTACTGCCCGCCGGGCACCGTGCTCATGCGCCAGGGCGAACCCGGCACCACGGTGTACCTGCTGCGCTCGCGGGATCGCACGCTGTCGGCGTGCGTGAAGATCACCGCGGCCGACGGCAAGCTCTTCGCGATCCGGGTCAGCGGCGACGTGATCGGCGAACTGGGTGCGCTGGTACCGGATTCGCCACGGTCCAATACCGCGACGGTGTGCACCGCCACCATCGCGCACCGCATTCCGGGACCGGTGTTCATGGCGTTCCTGGAATCCCATCCGGACGGTTCGCTGGTGCTGTGCCGCTCGCTGGCGGATCGGCTGGCCTGGTCCGATCAGCGGCGCCTGGACTTCGGCGGCTGCCACGTGCACATCCGGCTCGCCCGCCTGCTGGTCGAATTCGTCGAATCCTGCGGGCGGCCTGCGGAAGCGGGGTGGGAGATCACCGTGCGACTGTCCTACGAGGAGCTCGGCAATCTCGTCGGCGCGGGTGTGGACGCGGTGGGGCTGGCCATGCGCGAGATGCGGGAGGCCGACCTGGTGCGCCTGAACAACCGGCACGTCCACGTCCGGGACCTCGAAAAACTGCGTCGATTCGCGGAATTGGATGAATGATTCCCGAAATCCTTCTGAGAGACCTGATTTTTCAGGCGTTCTTACACCCGCACCGTGTCACCCTCGAGGAGTCTCCCCATCATGGATCTGGGGCAAAACCCTCGGGAGGTGTGACCGATGTCGGCACCCGAAATACCGTCCGGATGTTCAGCGGTCGACGAGCTCTATCGCGCACTGACCATTGTCCACAGCTCGCTGGCGGCCGCGCTCATCGTCGCCGCCGTGACGGGGCGGTGGCCGGACCGGGACGAGCCGGCCATCGCGTTCGCGGTCAGAGTCCGTTAGGTTCCCGCGTCACTGCCGCAGGGCCGCAGCGAGATCCGCGTTGAGGGCCAGGGCCGGGAGGGAGGCGACGAGCATGTCGACCAGGGACTCCCGGGTGATGGGTTCCTCGCGGAGCCAGGTCAGGGTGGTTTCCTCGACGAAGGCGATCCAGCCGCGGACGGCCAGGCCCAGGCGTGGGCGGTCGGGGTCGTCGGCGGGGATGGGGGCCTCGGCGATGATGCGGTCCACCAGGGCCATGCGGGTGGCGTCGACCAGGGCGACCAGTTCGGGGCTGGCGCTGGCCGGGCCGCGGAGCAGGGCCAGGTAGGACGTGCGGTTCTCGGTGACGTAGTCGATGTAGCGCTCGACCGAGTCACGGAGCATGTCGAACAGCGCCAGCGTCGGGTCGGGCGAGGTGCGTTCCAGCAGTTCGGCATTGGCGTGCTGGATGATCGCCAGGTGGAAATCCTGCTTGGTGGGGAAGTAGTGGAACAGTAGGCCGCGCGAGATGCCGGCCTGCTCGGCGATCTCGCCGATGGAGATGTCGTCCAGGGCACGCTCACCCAGCATGCGGGCGCCGAGTGTGATCAACTGCTCGCGACGTTCGCCGGGGCTCAGGCGCACGCGTTTGCCCCGGCTGTCCGGTCTGCTGCTCACGGCGCGCTCCTTGGTCATCGGTCCAACGTCAGGCCATCTTGTCATGTCTCAGGTCTTACTGAACGTGAGTCAATACTGTTGACTCCTGCTCAATAAGACCCTACGCTCGGATACATGAGTCGCAAGGTTACAGACAAAGCTGTCGGCAACCGGCCGGTCCGGCACTCCCGCGTGATCATCGTCGGCAGCGGGTTCTCGGGCCTGGGCCTGGCCATCCGGCTGAGCCAGCAGGGGCGCACCGATTACCTCGTGCTGGAGCGTGGCAGCGATGTCGGCGGCACCTGGCGCGACAACACCTACCCGGGCGCGGCCTGCGACGTGCCCTCCCAGCTGTACTCCTACTCGTTCGCGCTCAACCCGGAGTGGTCGCGCTCGTTCTCCAAGCAGCCGGAGATCCAGCGCTACATCCAGGGCGTCGCCGACAAGTACGGCGTGCGCGACCGGCACATCTTCGACTGCGAGATGACCGGCGCCCGGTGGAACGCCGAAGACGCCCGCTGGGAGATCCAGACCAGCCAGGGCCCCTTCACCGCCGACATCCTGGTCTCCGCCGTCGGCGCGCTCTGCGAGCCCAACCTGCCGGATATCAAGGGCATCAACGACTTCCAGGGCGAGATCTTCCACTCCGCCCGCTGGAACCACGACTCCGATCTGACCGGCAAGCGCGTCGCCGTCATCGGCACCGGCGCCTCCGCCATCCAGATCGTCCCCAGCATCGCCGGCCAGGTCGCGCACCTGGACGTGTACCAGCGCACCGCGCCCTGGCTGCTGCCCCGCGTGGACCGCGAGTACCTGGCCCCGGAGAAGTTCGCGCTCAAGCACATTCCCGCGCTGCGCAGCCTCTACCGCGCCGGGATCTACGCCTCCCGCGAGACCCAGGTGGTCGGGCTGGCCAAGTTCCCGCCCGCCATGCTCGGCCTCGAGGCCATCGCCCGCGCCAAGCTGTTCGCCGAGGTGCGCGATCCGGAGCTGCGCCGCAAGGTCACCCCGAACTTCCGCATCGGCTGCAAGCGCATGCTGATCTCCAACGAGTACTACCCGGCGCTGAGCCGCGACAACGTCGGCGTGGTGACCGACGGGATCAAGGAGATCCGCCCGGGCTCCATCGTCACCAAGGACGGCACCGAGCGCGAGGTCGACGCCATCATCGTGGCCACCGGCTTCCATGTCACCGACTCGCCGGTCTACGACACCGTCACCGGCCGCGACGGCCGCACGCTCTCCGAGGTCTTCGACGCCATCGGCCAGCAGGGCTACAAGGGCTCGGCCATCAACAACTACCCCAACATGTTCTTCATGCTGGGCCCGAACGTGGGCCTGGGGCACACCTCGATGGTGTTCATGCTGGAGTCGCAGATCAACTACATCTCCGACGCCATCGCGCAGTTCGACAAGCTACGCCTGCGGACCGTCGAGGTCCGCAGGGACGTGCAGGACGAATACAACGCCGGCCTGCAGCGCAAACTGGAAGGTGCGGTGTGGAGCACCGGCGGCTGCGCCTCCTGGTATCTCGACAAGCACGGCAACAACACCACACTGTGGCCGGATTTCACCTTCCGGTTCCGCACTCTGCTCGAGCACTTCGATGTCTCGGCGTACGACACGACCACCGAGCCTGTCGCACAGGCCGACTAGTCACCCAACCCAGACAACCGAAGGCGGTAACCGTGAGCAATGACGCTTACTTCAAGGACAAGGTCTGCGTGATCACCGGTGCGGGTTCCGGCATCGGCCGCGCCCTGGCGGAGAACCTGGCCCGGCGCGGCGCGCACCTGGCGCTGTCCGACATCGACGCCGAGGGCCTCGCCGAAACCGTGCGACGCTGCGAGAAGTACGGCGTCGAGATCAAATCCGACCCGCTCAACGTCGCCGAGCGCGAGGCCGTGCTCGTCTACGCCGATGAGGTGAAGAAGCACTTCGGCAAGGTCAACCAGATCTACAACAATGCCGGCATCGCCCACCACGGCGATGTGCTCGACACCGCCTTCAAGGACATCGAGCGCATCATGGACGTCGACTTCTGGGGCGTCGTGAACGGCACCAAGGCGTTCCTGCCGTTCCTCATCGAATCCGGCGACGGCCACGTGGTGAACGTGTCCAGCCTCTTCGGCCTGATCGCGGTCCCCGGCCAGAGTGCCTACAACTCGGCCAAATTCGCGGTCCGCGGCTTCACCGAGGCGCTGCGCCAGGAAATGCTCATGAACGGCACCCCGGTCAAGGTGACCTGCGTGCACCCCGGCGGCATCAAGACCGCCGTCGCCCGCAATGCCACCGTCGCCGAGGGCCTCAACCAGAAGAACATGGCCGCCCTCTTCGACAGCAAGCTGGCCCTGCACACCCCGGAAATGGCCGCGCAGACCATTACCGAGGCCGTCCGCAAGGGCCACGGCCGGGTGCTCATCGGCTGGGAGGCCAAGGCCCTCGACCTTTTCGTGCGCACCACCGCCTCGTACTACCAGCGCATCTCCGCCGTGGTGCAGAAGCGCTTCCTGCCGTAAGCCAGAGACGAATAGAGGACGCTCGGTCATGCCCCATGTGACACTGCCGTTGCCCATCGTCCGCGCCGCGTTGAATCCGCTCTTCCGGATCGTGCTCAACCACCGGCTGCCGTTCAGTGTCCAACGGGCGCTGATGGATTGGGGCTCGGTGGCGCAGCGCGCGCCGCGGGGCACCCACGTGGAGCACGTCGAACTCGGTGGCCGCCCGGCCGAACGCGTGACGGTCGGGCCGGTCTCCGACAACGCCACCGTGTTGTACCTGCACGGCGGCGGTTACACCGTCTGCTCGCCGGCCACGCACCGGTCGCTGGCGGCCTATCTGGCGCGGGAAACCGGTTGCGCCGTCCAGGTTCTGGACTACCGGCTGGCTCCCGAGCACCCGTTCCCGGCGGCGCTCGACGATGCCGAGGCGGCCTTCCTGGACCTGGTGGCGGCCGGCTATCGGCCGGAACGCATTGCGGTGGCCGGTGATTCGGCCGGCGGCGGGCTCTCGCTGGCGCTGGCGCTGCGGCTGCGCGACCGGCACCGGCTGGTACCGGCCGCACTCGGCCTGATCGCGCCCTGGGCCGACCCGAACGAGCTACCGGTCCGGAACCGCGATCTGGTCATCAACAAGCTGTGGTCGCGGGCCTGTGCCGCCGCCTATCTGGGTGCGGGCGACGGCACCGACACCGGATACGCGCCGCTGCTCGCCGACCTGTCCGGGCTGCCGCCCACCTATGTCCAGGCCGACGTGGACGAACTGCTGCACGCCCAGTGCACGCGGCTGGTCACGCAACTGCGGGCGGTCGGGGTGCCGGCCGAATTCACCGAGACCCGCGGACTGTGGCACGTCGCCCAGTTGCAGGCGAGTCTCGTGGCCCCCGCCGCGGCCGTGACCGTCGAGCTCGGACAGTTCCTCCGGCACGCCCTTCGACCAGCGCAGAGCCGGTCAATAGGATAGGGAAAAGACATAACGCGGGACCGTCCGACAACCGGTTCGGGCGGTCCGCCGGGAGTTACCTGTGAGCGTGGCGTAGATTACCCGCCAGTAAACCCACTGTGGAAGGGCAGCGATGCGAGAGTTCGAAGTCCCGGCTACCTACACCATTCCGGAGAACGCCAACATGTCGGACGGTGCGTTCCGGCATGCGGAGAAGACCCCCAACCTGGTCGTCTTCAATACCCCGGATGGCAAGGGCGGCTGGAACGACGTCACGGCGGCGACGTTCGCGAAGACCGTGACCGAGGTGGCCAAGGGCCTGGTGGCCTCCGGCGTCGAGCTCGGTGACCGCGTCGCCATCATGGCCCAGACCAGCTACGAGTGGGTCGTGCTCGACTTCGCCATCTGGGCGGCCGGCGGCTGCACCGTCGCCATCTACGACTCCTCCTCCGCCGAGCAGGCGCGCTGGATCCTCGAGGACTCGGCCACCAAGCTCACCGTTGTCCAGAACGACAAGCACCGCGCCACCATCGCGGAAATCGAAGGCGGACTGGGCAATCTGAAGGAAGTCCTGCAGATCGACAAGGGCGCCATCGCCGACCTCGTCGCCCGCGGCACCGACCTCGACGACGCCGTCGTGCACGAGCGCCGAGCCCAGGTGAAGGCCGCCTCCCCGGCGACCCTCATCTACACCTCCGGCACCACCGGCCGGCCCAAGGGCGTCATGCTCTCGCACGCCAACCTGTACGCCGAGTCGGCCGCCGACCGCTCCGCCATGAGCGAGTTCCTGCTGCCAGGCCGCAAGTCGCTGCTGTTCCTGCCGCTGGCCCACGTCTTCGCCCGCGCGGTCGCGCTGGCCGCCTTCGACGCCGGTGTCACCGTGGCCCACACCGCCGACTGGTCCACCCTGGTCGAGCAGTTCGGGCAGTACAAGCCGAACTTCATCCTCTCGGTGCCGCGCGTCTTCGAGAAGGTGTTCAACGGCGCCAAGCAGAAGGCGCACGACGGCGGCAAGGGCAAGATCTTCGACTACGCCACCGAGATCGCCATCCAGTACAGCCAGTCGCTGGAGAACGGCGGCCCGAACATCGTGCTCAAGCTGCAGCACATGGTGTTGGACAAGCTCGTCTTCGCCAAGCTGCGCGAGGCCATGGGCGGTCAGTGCGAGTCCGCCGTCTCCGGCGGCGGCCCGCTGGGCGCGCGCCTGGGCCACTACTTCCGCGGCGCCGGCGTCACCATCTACGAGGGCTACGGCCTCACCGAGTCCACCGCCGCCGTCAGCGTGAACACCCCCAAGTACATCAAGGTCGGTTCGGTCGGCCGCCCGCTGCCCGGCCACGGCGCCAAGGTCGCCGAGGACGGCGAGCTGCTCATCCGCGGTCCGGTCGTGTTCGGCGGCTACTGGAACAACCCCGAGGCCAGCGCCGACGCCTTCGACGCCGACGGCTGGTTCAAGACCGGCGACCTCGGCGCCATCGACGAGCAGGGCTTCGTCTCGATCACCGGCCGTAAGAAGGAAATCCTGGTCACCGCCGGCGGCAAGAACGTCTCCCCGGCCATGCTCGAGGACTCGCTGCGCCAGAACGCGCTGATCAGCCAGGTCATGGTGGTCGGCGATGGCCAGCCCTTCATCGGCGCCCTCGTCACCCTCGACCCGGAAGCCCTGCCGGCGTGGAAGGCGCGCAACGGGATTCCCGCCGACACCCCGATCGAGCACGTCATCGAGAACCCGGCCCTGGTCGGCGAGATCAATGACGCGGTCGCGGCCACCAACAAGCTGGTGTCGCACGCCGAGGCGATCAAGAAGGTCCGCATCCTCCCGGTCGACTGGACCCAGGAGGGCGGCGAGCTCACCCCGAAGCTGTCGCTGAAGCGTGCCGTCGTCATGAAGCAGTACGCGGCCGACGTGGACGCGATCTACAACTCCTGATCGGCTCCGGAGACATCCGGAAAGGCAAGGGGCCCGCGGATTTCCGCGGGCCCCTTGCCTTTCCTGGGTCACGGCCGCGGGTGCACCGGTGAATAACGAATCCTCGTGATGTGGCGGCCCGGTGTTTACCGGAAGCATTGATGCCATGAGCGACAACGGGATCGGCCACACCGCCTCGTGATCCCGGCTCGCGGGTCCGGCGTCCTTCTGCCGGTCCCGGGTCGCGCTAGGGCATATCCTCGAAACTAGTTGCTTAGAAACTAGTGTTGTAGATACTATTGCTCCATCGAAAGGAGCCCGCAATGTCCACCGCCACCGCCCTCACACCGCCCGTCACGGCCGAATCCACACCAGTCGCCACACCCGCCCGCCGGTGGCTGGGGCTGTCCGCGATCATCGGCGCGACGTTGATGAACATGCTCGACACCAATGTCGTGAACGTCGCGCTGCCGATGATCCGGCGCGATCTGGGCGGCAGCTACGCCACGATGCAGTGGATCGCCGCGGCCTACACGCTGGTACTGGCGGTCGGGCTGCTGACCGGTGGACGGCTCGGCGACCTGTTCGGGCGCCGGCGGATGTTCCTCGGCGGCACAGTCGGATTCGTGCTCGCCTCGGTGGCCTGCTCGCTGGCCGCCTCGCCGGAGGCGCTGATCGGTGGGCGGGTCGCGCAGGCCGCGGCGGCCGCGGTGATGGTGCCGCAGTGCCTGGGGATGATCCGGGATCTGTTCCCCGACACCGCGGATCAGCCCCGGGCATGGGCGGCGTTCGGCACCACCCTCGGCGTCGCGAGTATTCTCGGGCCGATCGTCGCCGGGCTGCTCATCAAGGTGGATCTGCTCGGCACCGGCTGGCGGTCGATCTTCTGGATCAATGTGCCGCTCGGGCTCTTCGCCCTGATCGGGGGTATCGCGGCGCTGCCCCGGCGCGGCGGGGACCGCACCGGTGGCCTCGATCTGCTCGGTGTCGTCCTGGCCGGTTCGGGTGTCGGGCTGCTGATCTATCCGCTCATGCAGGGTCGTGAGCACGGCTGGCCGGTCTGGAGCCTGATCATGCCGGTGATCGGTGTCGCGGTGCTCGGGATCTTCGTTGCGCAGCAGCGGTTCCGGACCGCCGCCGGCCGGACCCCGCTGGTGCGGCTGAGTGTGTTCGGGCGCCGGTCCTACAGTGCCGGAGTGCTTTTCGAGACGGTGTTCTTCATCGGCATCATCGGTTTCTCGCTCGGCCTCGGTCTGATGCTGCAGCTCGGCTTCGGTTACACACCGATCGGCGCGAGCATCGCCATGGCGGCCTGGGCCCTCGGCTCCTTCTTCGGTTCCGCCATCGGCGCGGAGGCCCCGAAGCTGGGTCGCAAGGTGCTGCACCTGGGCGTCGGCATCATGACCGCCGGACTGGCCGGCCTGTACGCGGTGCTGCACCTGGTCGGCACCGGCCTGAACGCCTGGGAGCTGGCGGGTCCGCTGCTGGTCGTCGGATTCGGTATGGGCATGGTGTTCGTCCCGATGTTCAGCATCATCGTCGGCGAGATCGAGGACGACGAGGTCGGCTCGGCCTCGGGCCTGCTGGAATCTGTGCAGCAGCTGGCCGGCGCGCTCGGCGTCGCGGTGCTGGGCACCGTGTTCTTCAACCGCTTCACCCACCTCGGCGGCGCCCCGCGCGGCAATGCGCT
Organism: Nocardia sp. NPDC059154; assembly: GCF_042755705.1. Taxonomy (NCBI): domain Bacteria; kingdom Bacillati; phylum Actinomycetota; class Actinomycetes; order Mycobacteriales; family Nocardiaceae; genus Nocardia; species Nocardia sp. NPDC059154. The sequence continues at coordinate 152,006 of NZ_JBHZCS010000012.1, read as the reverse complement.
GATCGGCATGGAGCACGTCACGCTCGTCGGCATCGGGCTCGGCGTCACGGCCTTCTGCCTGGCCTTCCTGCTCCCGCACGCGCCGCGCGAGGCCCACTGATCCACGCCGCCAGCATCATTCGACAGGCCCCGCCCGCGCGGGGCCTGTCGTCGTGGCGGGGCGAGGTTCCTCGCGTCACCGTGCGGGTGTGGGTAGACGGTCGAGGAAATCGGCGATGAGCCCGGCGATTTCGGAGACATGGGTTTCCAGGGCGAAGTGGCCCGTATCGAACAGGTGGAGTTCGGCATCGGGGAGGTCGGCCAGGTAGGCGTGCGCGCCCGGGGCGGGGAAGAAGGGGTCGTTCGCGCCCCACGTGATGAGGGTGGGGGGAGTGTAGGTGCGGAGCCAGGACTGCCATTCGGAGTAGCGGGCCACGTTCGACTTGTAGTCGAAGGCCAGGGCCACCTGGGCTTCCTTGCGACCGGGGAGATCGAGGTAGTGCTGATCCAGGGTCCAGGCGTCGGGGTCGAGCAGGGCCGGGTCGGGGACGCCGGTTTCGTATTGGCCGCGGGTGCCCTCGAGGGTGAGCAGGCCGCGGATGACCTCCTCGTCGCCCTCATGGTCGGGGCGCAGGGCCACGAAACCCTGTGCGGCCTCGGACAAACCGGCTTCGTAGGCATTGCCGTTCTGGACGATGAGACCGGTGATCCAGTCCGGATGCCGGGTGGCCAGGCGCAGGCCGATGGGCGCCCCGAAGTCGAAGATGTACATGGCGAAGCTGGTCAGGCCCAGCCGCTGGACGAAACCCTCGATGATGTCGGCCAGGTGGTCGAAGCTGTAGTCGAAATCCGCGGGGGCGAAGGTGTTTCCGAAACCGGGATAGTCGGGAGCGATGAGGCGGTAGCGGTCGCCCAGGGCGTCGATGAGGCGGCGGAACTGGTGGGACGCGGTGGGAAAACCGTGCAGTAGCAACAGGACCGGGGCGTCCGCGCGGGCGGGCGCCGACTCCCGGTAGAAGACCTCGAAGCCATCGACCTCGAGGCGGCCGTGCCGGACGGTGGAGAGCGGGTGCAGGACCTGGGGGAGTGCGCTCACGGCTTCACATGCTTTCTATCGGCGATGTTGCATTAGTTCTACGCCGATTCCGGCTAATGTGTCAACGGCTCGAGGTAGCATTAGCGACGTGGCTGATCTCGAACCGTTGATCGGTGAACCCCTCGCACTGGACCTGGTGAACACCCGGCCCACAGGTGCCGACCTGCTGGAAACCCCTGAGCGGCTGGCGGATTGGCTGCGCCTGGAGGCCGATCGCCTACCCGAGCCGCCGCCGCAGCGCCTCACCGGGGCCGACCTGGCCGCCGTCCACGCGGTGCGCGACCACACCGCCGCGGCGCTGGACGCGATGCTGCACGCTCGCCGCCCGCCGGCTGCCGCACTGCGCGGCCTCGCCGAGGCGCAATCGGCCGCACCCGCCATTCGCCGCCTGGACTGGAACGGCGATGCCGTCACCGAAACCGTGGCGCGTCTCGGCGATCCGGTCGCCCGGCTGGCCGCGCACCTGGCCGATGCCGCCGCGACCCTGCTCACCGATCCGGCCATCGATCGCCTGCGGCAGTGCGGTGCGGAGGACTGCGTCATGCTCTTCCTGCCCGCGCATCCGCGCCGCCAGTGGTGCTCGCCCGAGCGGTGCGGCAACCGCGTCCGGGTCGCCCGCTACTACCAGCGCCACCGGGCCACCGACTGATTCACCGAATTCCGCGCCGGTTCACGCGAAGTTCCCGGGCGGGGGCCGATGATTTTCGCGTGGCCACTCGTCAATGGCAATGCCGAAGAGGCCATCACCGCGCAGAGGTGATTCACCCCGGCGCGCCAGGTCGGTCCTTCGCGAAGCGGTCGGCCGCGAGTTCGCGAAAACGCCTGGCGGCCAGTGGCAGATAGGCGTCCGTGCGCCAAACGAGGTGCAGGGTGCGGCGGCAGTAGACGTCGTCGAGATGCAGCCAGGCCACCGCCGGGCCGGAGTAGTCGCGCGCCATGGCCGGGAGCAGGCCGATGCCGAAGCCGGTGGCGATCAGGCCGCGAATCGCGGACGGCTCGTCGCCTTCGCAGACGATCGTGGGGCGCAGCCCGGCGCGGGCGAAGACGCGATCCAGCACGGTGCGTTGCCAGTAGTCGGGTGAGGTCGTGATGAAGGGTTCGGTCGCCAGCTCGGCAACGGTGACCCGATCCCGGTCGGCGAGCCGGTGGCCGGGCGAAACGGCCAGCAGCACTTCCTCGTCCAGCAATTCCTGCCCGGCCAGGTCGGGTGCGTCCGGTGTCAGCGACACCACCCCGAGGTCGAGGTCGCCGGCCGCCAGCCGGGCCGACACCTGCGCGGCGGTGCCCGAGAACAGCTGAACGCGCACACCGGGATACGCCTGCAGGAAGTCCGCGATCACATTCTGGACGACGCGCAGATTCTCCGCCCCGATCGTGATCGCACCCCGCTCCAGCCCGGCCAGATCGTCGAGCTCCCGGCGGGCACCGTCGAGTTCGTCCAGGGCGCGATCCACCCGCGCGAGGAAGGCCGCGCCGAAGCGGTTCAGCCGCAACCGCCGTCCCTGCCGGTCGAAAAGCGGTACGCCCAGCTCGTTTTCGAGCCGGGTGATGGTCCGGCTCAGCGAGGGCTGGGCCACCCGGAGTTCCTCCGCCACCCGGGTGACGTTCTCGGTGCGGGCCACCATCCGGAAATAGCGCAGCTGCAGTAGATCCACACTTATAACTCTAGAGGCATTGGCGTATAGCACTTTTGGTCGTGGAAGCTATGACCGGGCAGTCCTACCGTTCGACTATGACCGCACTGCACGTTCCCGCCCGTCCCGAAGCTCCCACGGCCGCAGCCAATCCCTGGATCACGCTGGTGGCCGTCACCGGCGGTCAGTTCCTGGCCGTCCTGTCCACCACCGTCATGAGCGTGGCGCTGCCGACCATCGGCCGTGACCTGCACGCGGACGCCACCGCCACCGAGTGGATCGTCAATGCCTACGTCCTGGTCTACGCCAGCCTGCTGATGCTCAGCGGCGGACTCGGCGACCGGTTCGGCCGCAAGGGCGTCTTCCTCCTGGGCATGCTGACCTTCGCAGTCGGCGCGCTGATCGCGGGCCTGGCACCGAACGTCCCGATGCTGTTGGCGGGCCGCGTGATTCAGGGCGTCGGCCCCGCCCTGCTGGTGCCCACCAGCCTCGCCGTCGTCCGCGCCGCCTTCCCCGACGAACGCGAGCGCGCGGTCGCGATCGGGGCCTGGTCGACCTCGTCCGGCCTGGCGCTGGCAGTGGGGCCGATTCTGGGCGGTGTCGTCGTGACGGGATTGGGCTGGCGCTGGGTGCTGCTGCTGAACGTGCCGCTGGTCGCCGTGTTCGCGACGGTCGCCGCGCTGGTCGTGCCGCGCCTGCCCCGCACACCGGCCACCGGCCGGTTCGACTGGCAGGGCGCGCTCCTGACCACGACGGCCATCGCCGCGCTCTCGTTCGGATTGATCGAGGGCCGCGGTCAGGGCTGGGCCTCCGCGCCGATCCTGGCCGCGTTCGGGCTGGCCGCCGTCGCCGCGGTGGTGTTCGTGCGCTGGGAGCGGCGGCACGCCGATCCGCTGGTGGATCTCACGCTGTTCGGCCACCGCGGATTCGCCGCCGCGAACCTGGCCGGTGCGGTGGCGTTCTTCGCCTTCGTCGGGCTGATCGTGTACCTGAGCGCGTATTTCCAGCAGGTGCAGGGACATTCGGCGGTCCGGGCCGGGCTCGATGTGTGCGCCATCGGCGTCGCGTTCGCGCTGGCGACACCACTGTCCGGACGACTGGTCGGCCGCTTCGGTCCCCGGATTCCCATGGTGACCGGACTGACCCTCGGCGGTCTGGCCGTCGCGGGCCTGCTGACCGTGCAGCGCGACACCGGCATCGGCTCGATCTGGTGGATGCTCGCGGTGGGCGGCTTCGGCATCGGGCTGTGCCTGACCCCGATGACCGCGACCGTACTGGCCGCCGTGCATCCGCACCGCGCGGGCATGGCCTCCTCGGTGCACAATGCGCTGCGGCAGCTGGGCCAGGTGCTCGGGGTCGCAGTGCTGGGCGCGCTGGCCTATTCGGGACCGGCTCTGAGCGTGACCGGCCTGCACCACGCCTTCGCGGTGGCGGGCGGCAGTCTGCTGGTCATGGCCGTGATCGCCGCCGTGGCACTGCGGACCCCGGGCGTCACGCTTCCGTAATCCTTCGAGCCGTTCCATGAGCCGACCCGCGCAGTAGGGTCGGTTTCGTGGCGGATCGCGGATTACGGACGGCCGGCGGAATTGTCGCCGGCGGCGTCACCCTGGGTGTGGCGGAGCTGGTGTCAGTGCTGGTCAGCCCCGACAGCACGCCCTTGCAGGCGGTCGGAGCGTGGATCGTCGACCACACGCCGGACGGGTTCCGGGAGTGGATCATCGGCCTGGTCGGCACCAATGACAAAGTGCTGCTGTTCGTGTGCATGGGTGTGGTCGCGGTGGTGCTGGCCGCAGTCGCCGGGATCGTGGAGCGGGAGCGGCGGCCGCTCGGGTCGATCCTGTTCGCGATGTTCGGGCTGCTGTCCACCATCGCCGCGCTCGGTCGCCCCAATGCGACCTGGACCTGGGCCTTGCCTTCCATTCTCGGCATGGTCGCCGGAATCCTGGTGTTGCGCAGCCTGATCGGCCGGGTCACCCGCTTCGGCGAATTCACCGCGACCGCCGCGGACGCGGAAACCGCCGAGCCGCAGCGGCTTTCGCCCGCCGAGCTGGCGGTGGAGCGGCGGCTGGTGGTGCGCGGAATCGTGATCACGGGCGTGGCCGCGGCGGTCGGCGGCATCGCGGGACGGATCATCGGGCTGCGGTCGCGGGATGTGTCGGCCGAGCGCGCGGATGTGCAACTGCCGACGCCCACCGGCGCGGAGCCGTCGATCGAGCCCGGCGCGGACCTGCAGATTCCGGGCCTGACGCCGTATCTCACCTCGAACGCCGACTTCTATCGCATCGACACCGCTCTCACCGTGCCGCAGGTCAGCAAGGACGACTGGTCACTGCGCATCCACGGCATGGTCGATCGCGAGATCCGTTTGAGCTACGCCGATCTCGCCGCCAAGACCCCCATCGAACGGCTGGTCACGCTGGCCTGCGTGTCCAATCCGGTCGGCGGCGATCTGATCGGCAATGCCCGCTGGCTCGGCTATCGGCTCGACGAGCTGATCACCGCGGCCGGACCGCACCCCGACGCCGACATGGTGCTCTCGCACAGCATCGACGGCTTCACCGCGGGCAGCCCGCTCGCCGTGCTGATGGACGGCCGCGACGCCATGCTCGCCGTCGGCATGAACGGCGAACCGCTGCCCACCGCGCACGGCTATCCCGCGCGGCTGGTGGTGCCCGGGCTGTACGGCTACGTGTCGGCCACCAAGTGGGTGACCGAACTGGAGATCACCAGATTCGATCGCGCCGAGGCGTTCTGGACCAAGCGCGGCTGGTCGGCCAAGGGCCCGATCAAGACCGAATGCCGCATCGACACCCCCCGCGGCCGCGGCACCATCACCCCGGGCAAGGTCACCATCGCGGGCGTGGCGTGGGCGCAGCATCGCGGCATTCGCGGCGTGGAAGTCCGCATCGATCAAGGGGATTGGCGGCCCGCCCGGCTGGCGGTGGCCCCGTCCATCGACACCTGGGTGCAGTGGGCCTACGACTGGGACGCCACCGGCAGCACCGGCGTGCACACGGTATGGGCGCGCGCGACCGACGGCACCGGGGAGACCCAGACCGACAAGGAACAGGACGTCGTCCCCGACGGCGCGACCGGATATCCCTCGCTCACCGTGCGAATCGGCTGAGGGCACAGCGGAATCCAGCGAGCCTGCCGATCCCACCGCACGGACAGCGCTGCCCGCGGGGAAACCCCCGGCGGGCAGCGCTTTTCGAATGTCGGCGGATCAGTGCACCCCGATATCGGCCTTCGCCATATCGTCGCGCTCATCGCCCTCCGCCTTGCCGTGCCCGATGAACAGCGCCGAGGCGGCGACGCCGATCAACAGGATCAGGGCGGGCAGGTAGATGGACTGGCTCAGCGCGGTGCTGAGCTTCTCCAGGATGGGACCTCGGACCTCGGCCGGCAGGCTGCTCAGGCTCTTGCCGCCACCGCCCTCGCCGATCGGGCCGCTGGGCAGGCCCTGCGCCGAGATGCGAGCCGAGAGCAGTGCGCTGATCGTGGCCGAACCGAGCACCGAACCGATCTGACGGGTGGTGTTGTAGACGCCCGCGCCCGCACCGGCCTGCTGCACCGGCAGGTTGTGGGTGGCGGTGGTGGCCAGCGGCGCCCAGATGCAGGCATTGGCGATACCGGAGATGCCGCCGACGATCATGAACAGCGGGATCGAGCCGTCCGGCTTCATCAGGACGCCGAACCCGAACAGGGTCGCCGCGAAGAGCGCGAAACCGATGGTCGGAATGACGCGCGGCGCGACCTTGTCCGAGATCTTGCCGATGATCGGCGCGAACACACCGGTCAGAATCGCCATGGGCGCAAAGACCAGTGCCGAGCGCGTCGGCGTCATGTCGTGTACCTGCTGTAGATAGAAGTAGGCGGGCACGAACACGCTGGTCACCGCCGCGCCCATGGCCGCGATGGCCAGGTTGGACAGCGCGAAGTTGCGGTCCTTGAACAGGCTCAGCGGCACCAGCGGCTCACCGGTATTGCGAGCCTGGTTGACGATGAACAGCGCCAGCACCGCCACGCCGGCGATGATCATGGCCCAGATCCAGGCGTCCCAGTGGTGGCTGTTGCCCTCCTGGATGCCGAACACCAGCAGGAACATGCCGACGCCCGAGAGCACCACGCCGACCAGGTCGAACTTGTGGTCGTTGGTGGGCAGCGAGGGCACCAGCCAGACGGCCAGGGCGAAGGCGATGATGCCGATCGGCACGTTCACGTAGAAGATCCACTGCCAGCCCTGCCAGTCCACCAGCACGCCGCCCAGGATCGGGCCGACCAGGGTGGCCAGACCGGCCACGCCGCCCCACAGGCCCATGGCCGCGCCGCGCTTGTCCGGCGGGAAGGTGCGGGTGATGACCGCCATGGTCTGCGGCGTCATGAGCGCCGCGCCCAGGCCCTGCACGGCGCGGGCCGCGATCAGCATATTGATGCTCGTCGACTCCGCACACCACAGCGAGGCCAGGGTGAACACGGCCAGGCCGCCGAGATAGATGGTCTTGGGGCCGAAGCGATCTCCGAGTCGGCCGGTGACCAGCAGCGGCACCGCGTAGGCCAGCAGGTAGGCGGAGGTGACCCAGATGACCTGGGAGACATCGGCCTGCAGGTCCTTCATGATCGCCGGATTGGCCACCGCGACGATGGTCATGTCCAGCAGGATCATGAAGAACCCGACGACCAGCGCGTACAGCGCCAGCCACGGATTGCGTTGAGTGGACACGGATTCGGGTTCCTATCTCAGGGTGTGGTTCGTGATGTCGATGCGTTTGCCGGACTCGTCGAAGGTCTCCCATTCGATGTGTCCGCTCTCGATCTCGGCGATGAATCCACGCAGCCATTCGACTTCGGCGGTGTTCTGTGCGCGGATGTAGTCCACGCGGGCCCAGTACCGCCGCGGAACGTCGGAGGCGGCCGCCAGGTCGTGGATCGTGTCGAGCTCGGCGAGCCGGGCGTCGATCGAGGCGACACGTTCTCGGAGGGCATCGATGACCTCGTCCAGGGGCAAGTTGTGTGCTTCGGCCAATCCGGTCACGAAGACCGGATACTCCCGGGCCGGCTCGCGCAGCAGGTCCCGGATCCGGGTGCGCAGCGCCTCGCGCCCGGCGGTCCGAATGCGGTAGGTGGTTCGTTCCGGCCGGTTGCCGGCCCGATCGGTGCTCTCGGCGGTCAATAGTTCCTGGTCGGCCAGCCGGGCCACGGCGTGGTAGAGCGAGCCCGGTTTGATCTTCACGAACTCGTCCTCATGCCGGCTCAAGAGCAGTTGATACATCTCGTACGGGTGCATCGGACGTTCCTCCAGCAGCGCGAGGACCAGCATCGCCAAGGGCGTGAGTGCCGGTGTCGACTGCTTCCGGGTCACCTGGACCTCCCATTCCCGGTGACGCTATCGCGGGTCACCGACATCCTCCGTACCAAATATTCCACGTGGAATATACGACGCGGGACATGCTGGGGGCAACCCCGCCCCGCCACCCGCTCCTCGCTGTGATGACCATCACGACTATGACGAAATGCCTTGTCGCAGGCCATTTCCCGACAGGCCGCAAGTAATTCCGGCCGGTAGCATCAACTTTCGTTACGGAAGTAGCAGAAAGAGGTACACGCAATGTCCGATCAGGAATCGACCCAGGACACCGCCGCCGCCGAGGGTATCGCCGCCATGATGGCGGTCTGGGACCTCGAGGGCTCGGACGACGCGAAGGCTCGAGGCGACGTGCAGGACAAGTAATCCCGCTCTGCCGCAACGAAAAAGCCGCCCGCCGGATCGAAAGATCCAGCGGGCGGCTTCGTTTCACCGCGATCCGGCCGAATTATGCGGTCGGGGAGAACGCCTCGTCGATGATCTCCTGCTGCTCCACCGCGTGCACCTTGGACGAACCCGAGGACGGGGCCGACATGGCGCGGCGCGAGATGCGGCGCAGCTTGCCGAAGCGGGCGGGCAGGATCTCCGGCAGGTTCAGGCCGAAGAACGGCCATGCGCCCTGGTTGGCCGGCTCCTCCTGGACCCACGCCAGATCGCCGGCGTTGGGGTACTGCTCCAGTGCCTCGTTCAGGCGGAACTTCGGAATCGGGTACAGCTGCTCGACGCGCACGATGGCCACGTCGTCGCGGTTGTGCTTCTTCTTCTCGGCCACCAGCTCGTAGTAGATCTTGCCGGAGGTGAGCAGCACGCGCTTGACCTTGGCGCGGTCGCCGTCGCCCGACTCGTAGGTGGGCTCCTCGAGCACGGTGCGGAACTTGTTGTCCGTGAAGTCCTCGACCTCGGAGATCACGGCCTTGTTGCGCAGCATGGACTTCGGGGTGAAGACCACCAGCGGGCGGCGGATGCCGTCCAGGGCGTGGCGACGCAGCAGGTGGAAGTAGTTCGACGGGGTGGACGGGACCGCCACCGTCATCGAACCCTCGGCACACAGCTGCAGGAAGCGCTCGATACGACCCGAGGTGTGGTCCGGGCCCTGGCCCTCGTGACCGTGCGGCAGCAGCAGCACGACCTCGGAGAGCTGACCCCACTTGGCCTCACCGGAGGAGATGAACTCGTCGATGATGGACTGCGCGCCGTTGACGAAGTCACCGAACTGCGCCTCCCACAGGACGAGTGCGTCCGGGTTGCCCAGCGAGTAGCCGTACTCGAAACCGACAGCGGCGTACTCGGACAGCGCCGAGTCGTGCACCGCGAACCAGCCCGGGTTCTTCGACCCGATGTTGTGCAGCGGGGTGTACTCGTCACCGTTCTTGCGGTCGATGATCACCGAGTGCCGCTGCGAGAAGGTGCCGCGGCGGGAGTCCTGACCGGTCAGGCGGACGGCCTTGCCCTCGTCGACGAGCGTGCCGAAGGCCAGCAGCTCGGCCATGGCCCAGTCGACCTTGCCCTCGTAGGCCATCTCGCGGCGCTTCTCCAGCACCGGCTTGACGCGCGGGTGCACGCTGAAGCCCTCGGGCACGTTCACGAACGCGTCGCCGATGCGCTGCAGCACCGTCTTGTCCACGGAGGTCACCAGGTTCGGCGGCAGCTGCTGCTCGTCCTCGACCGACTCCGACGGCTCCGGCGGGAACTTCTCCAGCTCGCGCACCTCGTTGAAGATCCGCTCCAACTGACCCTGGTAGTCACGCAGGGCGTCTTCGGCTTCCTTCATGGAGATGTCGCCACGGCCGATCAGGCTCTCGGTGTACGCCTTGCGGACCGAGCGCTTGGTGTCGATCACGTCGTACATGCCCGGCTGGGTCATCGACGGGTCGTCGCCCTCGTTGTGGCCGCGGCGGCGGTAGCAGATCATGTCGATCACGACGTCGCGCTTGAACTTCTGCTTGTAGTCGACGGCCAGCTTGGCCACCCACACACAGGCTTCCGGGTCGTCGCCGTTCACGTGGAAGATCGGGGCGCCGATGAACTTCGCGATGTCGGTGGAGTATTCGGTGGAGCGCGAGTACTCCGGCGCGGTGGTGAAGCCGATCTGGTTGTTCACCACGATGTGCACGGTGCCACCGGTGCGGTAGCCGCGCAGACCCGACAGGTTCAGGGTCTCGGCCACCACGCCCTGGCCGGCGAAGGCCGCGTCACCGTGCAGCATGAGCGGCACGACCGAGAACGACCGCGCCTCTTCACCCTTGGTGACGATGTCTTCCTTGGTGAGCAGGTCCTGCTTGGCGCGGACCAGACCCTCCAGCACCGGGTCGACGGCCTCGAGGTGCGAGGGGTTGGCGGTCAGCGAGACCTCGATCTCGTTGTCGCCGAACATCTGCAGGTAGGTGCCGCGCGCACCGAGGTGGTACTTCACGTCGCCGGAGCCGTGGGTGGCGGCCGGGTTCATGTTGCCCTCGAACTCGGTGAAGATCTTCGAGTAGGGCTTGCCGACGATATTGGCCAGCACGTTCAGGCGGCCGCGGTGCGGCATACCGATAATGACCTCGTCGAGGGCGTACTCGGCGCACTGGTCGATGACGGCGTCCATCATCGGGATGACCGACTCGGCGCCTTCCAGCGAGAAGCGCTTCTGGCCCACGTACTTGGTCTGCAGGAAGGTCTCGAACGCCTCGGCCGCATTGAGCCGGGACATGATGTACTTCTGCTCGGCCACAGTGGGTTTCGCGTGCTTCTGCTCCACGCGTTCCTGAATCCACTTGAGCTGCTCGGGATCCAGGATGTGGGTGTACTCCACACCCACGTGGCGGGCGTAGGCGTCGCGCAGGATGGACAGCACGTCGCGCAGCTTCATGCGCTCCTGGCCGTGGAAGCCCGCGACATTGAATTCGCGGTCCAGGTCCCACAGGGTCAGGCCGTGCTGGGTGACATCCAGGTCAGGGTGCGAGCGGAACTTGTCCTTCACCAGCCGCAGCGGGTCGGTGTCGGCCATCAGGTGGCCGCGGCTGCGGTAGGCGTTGATCATCTCCTGCACGCGGGTCGACTTGTCGATGCCGCGTTCCTGAATGTCCTTGCGCCAGCGCACCGGCTCGTAGGGGACACCCATGCCGTGGAAGATCTCGTCGTAGAACTCGTCCGAGATCAGCAGGTTGTGGACGGTCCGCAGGAAGTCGCCGGACTCCGCGCCCTGGATGATGCGGTGGTCGTAGGTGGAGGTCAGGGTCATCAGCTTTCCGATACCCATCTCCGCGAGCTGCTGATCGCTCATGCCCTGGAACTCGGCCGGGTACTCCATGGCGCCCGCGCCGATGATCGCGCCCTGGCCCAGCATGAGGCGCGGCACCGAGTGGTTGGTGCCGATGGTGCCGGGGTTGGTCAGCGAGATGGTGACACCGGCGAAGTCGTCGTTGGTCAGCTTGCCGTCACGGGCGCGGCGCACGACGTCCTCGTACGCGCTGTGGAACTGCGCGAAGGTCATGCCCTCGGCGTTCTTGATGGCCGCGACCGCCAGCGCACGGCTGCCGTCCTTGCCCGGAAGGTCGATGGCCAGACCGAGATTGGTGTGCGCGGGGGTGACCGCGTTCGGCTTCCCGTCGACCTCGGCGAAGTGCCGGTTCATGTTCGGGAAGGCCTTGATGGCCTGCACGATGGCGTAACCCAGCAGGTGGGTGAAGGAGATCTTGCCACCGCGGGTACGGGCCAGGTGGTTGTTGATGACCAGGCGATTGTCGATCATCAGCTTGGCCGGGATGGCACGCACCGAGGTCGCGGTGGGGATGGCCAGCGACGCCGACATGTTCTTGACGACGGCCGCGGCGGGACCGCGCAGCACCTTGGTCTCGTCCTCGGCGGTGGGCTTGGGGCCGCCCGAGGTCGGGGCCGCGTTGGAGCTGGGGGCGGGAGTGGTCTGGGGGGTGCGCACCTGGGCGGGGGCCGGAGCCGGGGCGGGGGCGGCCGGGGCGGGGGTGGCGACAGGGGTGGAATTCACGGCGGGGGCGCTCTGGGCGGGTCCGGGGGCAGTAGGCACTGCGGCGGGTGCCGGAGCGACGGCGGCGGCCGCCTGGCTGTTGATACCAATCTCGGCAGTGTTCTCCGGCGTGTAGTCCGCCAGGAACTCGTGCCAGCTCTCATCGACGGACGAGGGGTCTTGCTTGTACTTCTGGTACATCTCGTCGACAAGCCACTGGTTCTGTCCGAACTGGTCTGTTGAGCTGCTCACAGCAGGTGTTCGCCTCATTTCGTTCTTCGCGCTGCGACGTTTGTGACGTGCCCGGCACGGGTAATCGGCGGATGCGCGCCGATGCGCCCCCACTGAGGATATGCCCACCCCTGTTCGCCGTCGGGCATGGCTACCACCGAGCGGACACATTCTCTGATGACGACTCGTCCTCGCCCGAGAATATTCCTTCCGTCGCCTGCGCCGCAGCCCACAGGCGCGAGTACGGTCCCTGTGCCGCGAGGAGTTCGTCGTGGCCGCCGATTTCGCTGATCCGGCCGTGCTGGACGACGGCGATCCGATCGGCCTGGGCGGCGGTCGCCAGCCGGTGCGCGACGATGACCGAGGTGCGGCCGCGCGTCACCGATTCGTTCGCGACCAGCACCGATGCCTCGGCGGCCGGATCCAGCACGGCCGTGGCCTCGTCGAGCAGCAGCAGATCGGGGCGGACCAGTTCGGCACGGGCCAGGGCGATGAGCTGCCGCTGACCGGCGGAGAGCCCGCGTCCGCGTTCGCCGACCGGCTGCCGCATGCCCTGGGGCAGGGCGGTGATGGTGTCCAGCGCCCCGACCGCGGCCGCGGCCGCCTCGATTTCCCCGGGACTCGCAAAAGGTTTGCCAAATGCAATGTTGCTGGCGATGTCGCCGGTGAACAGGTGAGCTTCCTGAGGGACCACGCCGAGCCGCGAGCGGAACTCGGCGAGCCGATAGTCGCGAATATCGACGCCGTCCACGCGAATTGCGCCGGTGCCGTCCGGATCAAGGCCGCTGTCATGCATATCCGCTATGGAGAACGGCGTAACATTGCCGGAAAGTTCGTGATTCCCGTCACCCGGTGTCCGGGCCGTGTGGTCACCCGGTGTCCGGGGCATGTCATAGAGCCGGGCGAGCAGCTTCACGATGGTCGACTTGCCCGCGCCGGTCTCGCCGACCAGCGCCAGGCTGCCGCCCGCCGGGATGGTCAGGCTGACGCCCTCGAGCGCGGGCCGCACCGCGCCCGGGTACTGGAAGCGGACATTGTCGAAGACGACCTCCCCGCGCAGCCGCCCGTCGATGGGCGCCGCGTCCGCGGGATCCGGCGCGATGGATGACCGGGTCCGCAGCAGTTCCCCGATGCGCCGCAACCCGACTCGCGCCTGCTGATACCCGTCGAACAGCTGCGAGAGCTGCATGATCGGCCCGAACAGCAGCTGCAGGTAGAGCACGAACGCCACCAGCGTGCCCGGCGTGGTGGACCCGTGCGCGACCGCCCAGGCCCCGGTGAAGACCACCGACGCCAGCGCCAGATCCGCCCACATGCCGACGAAGGCGAAGAAGGTGGCGATGGCCCGCTGGGCCCGCATCCGGCTGATCCGGAAATTGTCGGAGTACCCGGCGAACCGGCGTGCGGAGAGGGCCTCGTGCCGATTGGCCTGCACCACCCGCAAACCCGCGACATTCTCGGCGAAGTCGGCGTTCACCGTGGCCGAATGTTCGCGCGCGGCACTGTAGGCGGAATCGGAGACCTTGCGGAACCACCAGGTGGCCAGGAGCAGCGGCGGGAGCGTCACGAACACGACCAGCGCCAGCTGGAAGTCGATCACCAGCAGTGCCACCGCGATGCCGGCCACCGTCAGCAGCGCGACGAGCGCGTCCGGCAGTCCGGTCTGCATGAAGGTGGACAGGGCGTCGATGTCGGTCGTCATCCGGGTCATGATGCGGCCGGACAGTTCTCGCTCGTAGAAGTCGAGCCCGAGCCGCTGCAGGTGGGCATAGCTGCGGACCCGCAGCCCGAAGAGCACACGCTCCCCGGCCCGGTTGCTCCACAGCAGTGAGGTCGAGGCGACCAGCCAGCCGAGCCCGACCAGCACGGTCCCGATCATGGTGGCCTGCACCAGCGCCCAGCCGTCGTGCTTGCCGACGCCCGAGTCGACCGCGTACCGCACCACGGACGGGAAGCCCACGCCCACCACCGCGTTCAGCGCGAGCAGCACCATGGTGCCGGCGACCAGCCACTTCACCAGCCGCAGCGCATGACTCAGCCGGAAGCCCGGGTCGGGCTCGCGCAGCTCGGCCGCATCCAGGCCCGGCCGCTCGGCGGCCGGCGGCAGCTTCCCCAGCACCCGCCGCACTTCCGCCGGTGTGTCCCGATCGGCCGAATGCCGGCTTCCGGCAGCCGTTTCCGCGGTCATGTCCGGCGCGTCCGCAATCACCGGCACCTGCTCGTCGCCGGATTCCGGTGCGGGCAGCCGGATCACGCGGTCGGCGTGGGCGAGGGTGGATTCGCGGTGGGCCAGAATGAGGGTGGTCCGTCCGGAATCGGCGGGGAGGGAGGCGAAGATGGCGGCCTCGGTGACGGCGTCCACCGCGGAAGTGGCGTCGTCGAGGACCAGGATGCGCGGGTCGGCGAGCAGGGCGCGGGCCAATGCGATGCGCTGGCGCTGACCGCCGGAGAGAGTCAGGCCGCGTTCGCCGACCACGGTCTCGTAGCCGTCGGGCAGGGCGTTGACGAAGTCGTCGGCCGCGGCCTGTTTGGCGGCGGCCTGGATCTCCGCCTCGGTGGAATCGGGCCGGCCGAGGGCGATATTGGCGGCGATGGTGTCCGAGAGCAGGAAGGCCTCGTCGAAGACCACGCCGACCGCCGAGCGCAGATCGGCGGCGCGCAGGTCGGCGATGTCGGCGCGGGAGTCCTTGCCGTACAGGGTGATCCGGCCGGAGCCGAGGGAGTAGAAGCGGGGCAGCAGCAGGCTCAGGGTGGATTTGCCCGAGCCCGCCGGGCCGATGACGGCCACCGTCTCGCCGGGTGCGATGTTCAGCGTGAAGTCGCGCAGCACGGGCCGGCCGGGCTCGAAACCGAAGGTGAGATCGTCGATTTCGATGCCGAGCGGTCCCTCGGGCACCTCCACCGGGTGCTCCGGATCGATGCGTTCGGGCGCGCTGTCGATGACCTGGTTCACGCGTTCGGCCGCCGCGCGCGTCAGCTGCGCCATGACCACCACATACGACACGATCCGGGTGGAGTTGGTCATCGTCGACACGTAGGCGACGAAGGCCAGGAAGGTGCCGAGCCCGATGCTGCCGTGGAAGGCGAGCAGCCCGCCCGCCGCGATCACCGCGACCAGACCGGCCTGCGGAATCGATCCCAGGGTGGGGCTGAAACGGGCGTCGATATGGGCGGCGCGCATGCGCTCGGCGTACAACGTGCGGCCGTGCTGCTCGAGCACGTCGACCATCCGGGCCTCCTGCCCGAAGCCCTTCACCACGCGCACGCCGGTGACGGTCTCCTCGACGTGCTGGGCCAGGTCGGCGGCGCGCTGCTGCGCGGACCAGGTGGCCGCGTACAGCCGCGGCCGCACCCGGTAGACCACCAGCGCCAGCACCGGCACCACCAGCAGCGCGGCCAGGGCCAGCGGCGGCGAGAGCCACAGCATGACGCCCGCGGCCAGCACGAACTGCAGTGCCGCCACCGCGGACCAGGGGCCCATCGCCAGCAGGCCCTGCACCAGGGTCAGGTCGCTGATCGAGCGCGAGATGACCTGCCCGGTGCGCAGCCCGTCCTGTCCGGGCCCGTCCAGCCGTTGCAGCGCGGACAGGAGATCCACGCGCAGTTCGTGCTGGACGTCGAGGGCGAGCCGCCCGGCGAGCATGCGCCGCCCGAACGAGGCGAGGAAGCGGCCGACCGCGAGCACGCCCAGTGCCACGGCCATGGCCGCGATGATGCCGGTGTTCCCGGCGGTCGCGCCGTCGAGGGCGCGCTTGGCCAGCAGCGGCCCGGTCACCTCCACGACCGCCCCGAGCACGATGGCCAGCCCCAGCCCGGACAGCATCCACGGGTGCCCGGCGCACCGTTCCCACAACCTGCGCAGCCAGCCGCGCACCCTATCCACATCCTTCGAAGTCATCCCGGAGAACAACTGTCTCCCCACCCCCACTTTGTTCCCGTCGTTCTACCGCCCTGTCCAGTGTGCCGGGACGGTGGCTTGTGCGGCGCGGCACGCCGTGGTCGGCTGGATCGTCACGGTCCTTCGAAACGGAGTCGCCCCCATGCCGATTCAGCGTCTCAATCACGCCGTCCTGTTCGTCTCCGACGTGGAGCGCTCGGTCGCCTTCTACAGCGAGGTACTGGGCTTTCGCCGGCTGCCCGGCGGATTCCCGGGCGGGGCGTTCCTGCAGGCGGCCGGGTCGGCCAACGACCACGACCTGGGCCTGTTCCAGTCGCCGGACCCGTCGGCCCCGCACCGCACCGGCCGGGTCGGCCTCTATCACCTGGCGTGGGAGGTGGACACGCTGAGCGAACTGCAGCGGGTGCGCGACGCCCTGGTCGCGGCGGGCGCGCTCACCGGGGCTTCCGACCACGCCTCCACCAAGGCGCTCTACGCCGCCGACCCCGACGGCATCGAATTCGAGGTCTGCTGGCTGGTTCCCGACGCCGCGGTGGAAGCGGAGCTGGCCGCCATGACCGCGCCGAGCCTCCCGCTGGACCTGCCGGGCCTCATCGCGAAGTACGGCGCGGACACGCCCGGCGGTCCGCGCACCGATCACGAGGTGTGGCGGCGGTTGTTCTCCGGCCGTGCCTGATCAGAGGTCGCGGCGGGTGAGCATCCACCAGGCGGCCGCACCCGCCGCGGCGCTCCACAGCACCAGCAGCGCCATGGCGGCCGGGGTCGGCGCGATGAGCGCGCTCTTGGCGTAACGGCCGCCGCTGATCGCCCCGACCGTCGAGGACACCGGCAGGATGGCCGCCAGCCCACCGAATCCGATGGCGCGCGCGGTGATCCAGATCAGCGGCTCCAGCACGGCCCAGCCCAGCACGGCGGCCAGCGCGCGGGTGGGCGAGCGCAGCACGACACCGATCGCGGTGCCGATCACCGCCCAGCACACCGCCGCCAGCGCCACCCCGATCAGCACGCCGAAGAAGCCGCCGTCCAGGGGCACCCGGGCGCCGCCGGCCAGCCGCATGGCGGCCCCGCCCAGCACCTCCATCAGCAGCACGGTGCCGAGCGAGAACGCCCCCGCCACCGCGAGTTTCGCGCCGAGCAGCAGGGTGCGGTCGGGGGTGTACAGCGAGCTCATCGCCAGCGATCCGGACTGGAGTTCGGTGCCGGCACCCAGCGCCCCGAAGGTGGCCGCCGCCGCGACCGTGAGCACCAGCACCCAGGTGGTCAGCAGTGCCGCCCAGCCGGATCCGGAGCTGAAGCCCTGCGCATGCTGGTCGCCGGGCTGGAATCCGGTGCCCAGCGCCACGAACGCGATCACGCCCGCCACGATGACCCCGCCGCCGATCAGCCAGTTCGACCGCACCGAAGTCACCTTCCGCACTTCGGAATTCGCGGCCCGGACCACCACCGGCGGCACAGTGAGGATCATCGAATGTCCTTTCGTGGGAGGTCGTCGATCCGGCGACGGACCGTGCTCCCATGGCGGATAGCGGTGTGGCGCAACGACTTCACCGGTAGGTCCGGTAGGCGGCCGGGCCCGGGTACCCAGGCGACGGGGGCCCGCTGTGGGTGAGGGCGGCCAGGACCTGATCGGGATGAATGTGTTCGGGGGTGATCTCGGTGAGCTGGACGCGGGCCGTGGAGGCGGCCGATTCCAGTTGCGAGAGTGAGGCTTCCGCGATGGCGAGGCGGCCGTCGGGCCGCATGACCGCGTCGGTGAAGCCCTGCGCGGCCAGGGTGGTGGCCAGCGCGATCGGGCTGGAGGCCTTCACCAGCAGCCGGTCCGGGTGGCTGCGGCGCAGCCGGGCCGGGCTGCCCTGGTAGGCGATGCGGCCGTGGTCCAGCACGAGCAGCTCGTCGGCGATGGGCAGCACGGTGCTGAGCATGCGGGAGGTGAGCAGCACGGTGCCGCCGCGGCGGGCGTGGCCGCGCAGATAGTCGTTGAGCCAGGCGGTCTCGCCGATATCGAGCCCGGCGGCCGGATCGTCGAGTACCAGCAGCGGCGGATCGCCGAGCAGCGCGACGGCCAGCGCCAGCCGGGTCCGCATGCCCTCCGGCAGGCCGCCGATGCGCTGGTCGGCGGCATCGGTGAGCCGCACCAGCGCCAGCAGTTCCTCCGCCCGGGCATCGGAAACGCCTGCGGCGGAGGCATAGACGAGCAGCTGGGCGAACACCCGGCGGGCCGGGTGCAGGCCGCGCGGATTCAGCATGGCGCCCACCACCTGGCGTCCGGCCCGCACGCCGGAGCCGGGTCCGCCCACGCTCGCGGTGCCGGAGGTGGGGGTGAGCAGTCCGAGCAGCATGCGCAGCACCGTGGACTTGCCCGCGCCGTGCGGGCCCACCAGGGCGGCCACCTTGCCGGCGGGCACCACGAAGCTCACGTCCTCGACCGCGGTGACGCTCTCGAAGGTCTTGGTCAGGCCCCCGGCGGCGAAGGCGAGCGGCCGCGCGCTCACGGCTGCAGGTTCCGGGTCGGCGCCTCCACCGCGGGCAGCGGATCGGCGTCGATGACCAGGGGCCGGGGCCAGGTCAGCGGCGGCGCGCCGAACGCCTTGCGGGCATTGTCGACCACGCCGCGCCCGATCGCCCGGTTGCCGAATCCGCCGATGGCCGCGCCGATTCCGGCCGGAATCACCTTGCCGACCATGAGCGCGCCGCGTTTGGCGATGAACTGGATCATGAAGCGTTTGAGCAGCGAATCGTTCATGGTGCTCAGGCCCGGGATCTTGCCCGCCAGCAGCCCGCCCCAGTTCGCGGCCGAGTGCCCGACGCTCTTCTGCACGATCTCCATGCCGCTCTCGCCGAGCACCACGGCCAGCACCAGGGCGCGGCGGCGCTCCTTGTCCTCGGGCGCGACTCCGTGCACGGCCGCCACCGCCAGGGTGAACACCGCGGACGCCTCCAGGAAGAAGGCGGTCTCCGCGCTCATGGCCGCCAGCGACGCCACCGTCCCGACGCCCGGCACCGCCGCGGTCGCGCCGACCGCCGTGCCGGAGGTGGTGACGGTTTTGAGGTAGAGCTTTTCGATGCGCGCGATGATCTGCCCGGGCGTCTCACCCGGATGCGCATCCCGCAGCTTGCCCACGTATCTCGTGACAGCCGGGGCCTGTACCTGGGACCCGTTGTCGAGCAGCGAGACGACCGCTTTTTCGAGCCCGGTCTTGAACATCGACGACAACCCCTTCTTCGTGCGGTCCTCCAGACCGAACTCTATGGCACTTCGACAACGATTCGCGAGATAGACCGGTTCCGGACGGGAGGGTCCCACGCCGGAGACCATCGGCCTAGGGTGGACGGCGTGGCAGGCGTGTCCGAAGGCGCCTCGGGACTGCCCGACCCGCGATTGCGCGCGTACGTCCTCGGGTACGAGGGCTATCTATTGCACGGCTT
Source organism: Nocardia sp. NPDC059154 (assembly GCF_042755705.1). Taxonomy (NCBI): domain Bacteria; kingdom Bacillati; phylum Actinomycetota; class Actinomycetes; order Mycobacteriales; family Nocardiaceae; genus Nocardia; species Nocardia sp. NPDC059154. Next base: position 132,413 of record NZ_JBHZCS010000012.1, on the reverse strand, counting down.
CGCGCCGGGTACGCATGTCGGGATGCCCGCGGCGGCGCTGACCGTGATCATCACCATCGACGAGCCCATTCACGTGCCGGTGTCCTCGCATCCGGAGCAGGCGGGCGGTCACTGGGACATGCTGGCCAGCGGGCTCACGGTGCGGCCGGCGGTGATCGCGCACAACGGGTTCCAGCACGGGGTACAGCTGAACCTGACGCCGTTGGGCTGCCGGGCGCTGTTCGGGATGCCCGCGGCGGCGCTCGGGTCGTGGATCGTGGATCTGGCCGACGTGCTCGGGCCGCGCGCGACGGAGTTGCGGGAGCGGCTGTCGTCGGTGCGCTCGTGGCCGCGGCGCTTCGCCGTCATCGATGAAATCCTGCTGCGCCAGGTGGATCCGGTGCGCTGGGCCGCCGAGCTGACCCACGCCTGGACGCTGCTGTCGGGCCCCGACCCGGCGGTGCGGGTGGCCGCCGTGGCCGACGAGATCGGCTGGAGCCGAAGACATCTCGGCAGCCGCTTCAGCGCCGAATTCGGCATCACCCCCAAGGACGCCGCCCGGGTGGCGCGCTTCGAACGCTCGCACCGCCTGCTGCGGGACCCGATCCTGCCCCCGCTCGCGGAGGTGGCGGCCGCCGCCGGGTACTACGACCAGGCGCACATGGCCCGCGAATGGCGGGAACTCGCGGGCATGCCGCCGTCGGTGTGGCGGGAACGCGAGGAGTTCCCATTCGTCCAAGACCAGCAGGCCGCCGAGGTCGGAGGCTAGTCCCATGAGCGAAACGACAACCCCCATCGAGACCGGCACCGTCGTCTGGCCGACCCTGGTCTACCGCGACGCCCCGGCCGCCATCGCATTCCTGGAGCGGGCCTTCGGCTTCGAGACCACCGCCCGCTACGACGAGGGCGACACCGTCGCGCACGCCGAACTCGCCTGGCCCGGCGGCGGCGCCATCATGCTCGGCGGCGTCCGCGAGGGCATGGCGCTGGACTGCCAGCCGCCCGGCGTCGGCTCGGTGTACATCGCCGTCGACGACGCGGACACCCTGTACGCCCGGGCGCAGGCCGCGGGCGCCACCATCACCCGTGAGCTGCGCGATGAAACCGATTACGAGTCACGGGGTTTCACCTGCCGCGACCCCGAAGGCGTCTATTGGAGCTTCGGCACCTACCGGGGCGCGGCCGGCGAGTAGCCGGGTCAGGCCGGGGCGTGTCCTGCGGGCACGCGCTCGGCCTCGACCGGCGGGGGCGTCGGGGTGCCGTCGCCGAAGGGCCTGCCGCCCAAGGCTTCCCGGCCGTGCGGGGTCAGCCAGTTGCCGAGCTCGGGCCCCTTGGGCACCACCCGGGTCGGGTTGATGTCGGTGTGCACGATGTAGTAGTGCTGCTTGATCTGCACGAAGTCGATCGTGTCGCCGAACCCGGGGGTCTGGTAGAGGTCGCGGGCATAGGCCCACAGCACCGGCATCTCGGTGAGTTTCTGCCGATTGCACTTGAAATGGCCGTGATAGACCGGATCGAACCGGGCCAGTGTCGTGAACAGCCGGACGTCGGCCTCGGTGATGGTGTCGCCCACCAGGTACCGCTGGGTCGCCAGTCGCTCGGACAGCCAGTCGAGTGCGGTGAAGAGCCGGTCGTAGGCGGCGTCGTAGGCGTCCTGCCCGCCCGCGAACCCGCACCGGTACACGCCGTTGTTGACCTCGGTGTAGACGCGGCGGTTCACCGAATCTATCTCCGCGCGAAGGTCTTCCGGATACAGCCGCGGCGCGCCGGGCCGGTGGTACTGCGCCCACTGGGTGGAGAAGTCGAGGGTCATCTGCGCGTAGTCGTTGGTGACGACCGCGCCGGTGCGCTCGTCCACGATGGCGGGCACGGTGATGCCGCGCGGATAGTCGGGGAACCGCTTGAAGTAGGCGTCCTGCAGGAAGTGGATGCCCAGCATCGGATCCACCTCGCCCGGATCCAGATCGAAGGTCCAGCTGCGCTTGTCGTGGGTGGGCCCGCACAGTCCCAGCGACAGCACCGATTCCAGTCCGAGCAGCCGCCGCACGATGAGCGTGCGATTGGCCCATGGACAAGCCCGCGCCGCCACCAGCCGATACCGGCCGGGCTCGACCGGATACCCGTCTCGGCCGTCGGCGGTGATCCGCGTTTCGATGTAGTTCGTATCGCGCTTGAATTCGCCCGGTTCGACGTAGGTCCCCGGCTCGGATTTCGAGGTCGTCACATGATCAGGCTAGTTGCCTCCGCGAAATTTCCCTTCCGCTCTGTCGCAAAAGTAAGCGTCCGCATACATTCAGGGTCATGACTGACTCGAAGCCCACCCGCCTGGAGCGCATCGTCACCGACGGCGGCGCGGACGCGGCGATCCTCACCATCGACAATCCGCCGCTGAACCTCTTCGACAAGGCCCTGATGGACACGCTGGCCGTGGATATCGACGAGCTCTCGGCGAATCCGCCCCGCGCGCTGCTGATCCGCGCCGACGGCAAGCTGGTCTCCGGCGGCGTCGACGTGCACGTCTTCGACGGCCTGTCGGAGGAGGAGGGCGCGCAGTTGTGGCGGACCCTGTTCGCGCGCATCATCCACCCGCTCGAGGCGCTGCCCTGCCCGGTCATCTTCGCCGCGCACTCGCTGACCCTGACCGCGGCCTTCGAGATGTCGCTGGCCTGCGACATCATCCTGGCCGCGCCCAAGGCCAAGTTCGGCCTGGTGGAGACCGTGGTGGGCCTGACTCCGTCGATGGGCGGCCCGCAGCGGCTGGCCGAGCGCGCCGGTTCCGGCCGCGCCCGCGAGTTCGTCATGACCGGTGACACCTACTCCGCCGCCACCATGGCCGAGTGGGGTGTGGTCAATGCGGTGCACGAGGATGTCGACACCGCGGCCCGGGCGCTGCTGGCCCGGCTCGCCGAGGGCCCGACCCGCGCGCACGCCGCCACCAAGGCGATCATCGAGGCCTGGCGCTCCGGTGGTGTTGCGCACGCGGATTCGGTGACTCCCGAGGTGTCCGGGCAACTTTTCGGCACCGCGGATCTGCGGGGCGCGGTGCGCAGCTTCCTCGAGGTCGGCCCCGGAAAGGCCACGTATACAGGCCAGTAGGCGCCGATCGGCCGGGCCGCGGCCGCGCTTCCGCTGGAAGAACAGGATCGACTTTGCGCGTCCGGGCGTGTCGGCTGCCGCCCGGGCGTGTCAAGCCCGTTACCTGCACTGGTATGGGATCGGGGGTGGCACGAGACCGCCCGGCGGGGAATCCCGGTGCGACTGTTGCGAAGCCACCGCAGAATCGATGTTTCCGCAGGCTCGATCGGGGGAACGTGGGGTTGACCGAGCGGCGATCTGTTTCCGTGGTGTGAAAGCCTGACATCCGTTTGCCGACAATCCGCCCATCGATGTGATCTGCATCATATAGTCACTCTTGCCTGCAGGGCTTCGAGGTACCCGGAGGGACGACGATGTCGCAGTTACTCGTGGAATATCCGCAGACGCGAAACGGCTGGTGCGACAACCCGCTTGCCCGCGCCGCCGACGGCATCCTGCGCTATGGCAACCTCACGCCCGCGCTCACCGAACTCCTCGACGTCCAGGTTCACACCTTCGCCGCCCGCGAGGCCGTGGTCGAGATCGGCGGCCCCCGGCTCACCTACCGCGAACTCTGGTACTCGGCCTCCCGCATTGCCGGCGGCCTGCAGGAACACGGCATCGGCTACGGCGACCGGGTCGCGGTCCGCATGCCGGTCGGCGCCCGCTGGGTGCAGGCGTTCCTGGGCGCGCTGCTCTCCGGGGCGGTGCCGGTGCTGGTTCACGACGGGCTGCCGGATGCCGTGGCGGACCGCGTGATTCACGATGCCTGCGCCGACTTCGTGCTCGACGGCGGCGGCCGCGCGGCGGGGTTCCGTGACGCGCTGCCCGACGGCGCGGCCTTCATCGACGACGGCGCGTCCCTCGGCGAACTGGCATTGCTCAGCTACACCAGCGCCTGCTCCGGGGCGGGCCCGCGCGGAGTGGAGCTGACCAACGAGAACCTGCTCTCCGCGGTCCGTTCCGTGGTCGGCGCGCTGGATCTGCCCACCGACGGCCTGCGCAATCTGGTGCTGCTGCCGCTCGCGCACGCCAGCGGCTGCGTCGACCAGCTGCTGCCCACCTTCGCGGTCGGCGGCACCGTGGTGCTCACCCCCGACCGGTCCGCGGTGCCGGAAGCCCTTGTCGCCGAACGCATCGACATGGTCGCCGCGACCCCGCGCATCTTCGCCGGCCTGCTGCCCGGCCTGGCCGGGCTGCGGGTGGAGCGGGTGCGGCAGATCTGCAGTGCCGGGCATCGCGCCGAACTGGCCGCGGCCGACCCGGCCACCGCCGAATCCGTCGCCAACTCCCTGCGCGCGGTCTTCCCGGAGGCCCGGCAGTGGTCGGTGTGGGGCGCGACCGAGACCTCCGGCATCGGGCTGGCCCGTGACGACACCGCTCCGGGCCGGGACGCGCTCGGATTCGCCTTCGGCGGAACCGAACTCGCGCTGTGGGGCCCGCTCGCGGCCGTCGGCCACGGCGAGCTGCTGTGCCGGGGGCCGAATGTCAGCCCCCGCTACTGGAACGACCCGCAGACCACCGAGTCCCGCTTCACCGGCTCCTGGTTCCACACCGGAAACCAGGTCAGCATCGACCGCAACGGCCTGGTCCGCCGGTCGGACGCGGACTGATCGCGCGCCGCCACGACAGCCGCAGCGATCAGACGAGCATCCGGGCGCGCAGCGCGTCGCGCAGCTCCTGGGTGATGCCGATCTCGGCAAGATAGCCGTCCAGGCCGCCGTACATGGCATTCATGGAGTTGGTGCCCGACTCCAGGTATTCGGGACGGACGCCGAGCAGATCGTCGGAGAGTTCCTCGTCGGTGCCCGCGGTCATCAACGCGCGCAGGGTGGGGACAGCGTCATTGCTGCGCAGGTAGTCGGCGTAGATGTCCTCTTCGGTGACATCGATCGCCCGCAGCAATGTGGCCACGGCCCAGCCGGTGCGGTCCTTGCCCGCGGCGCAGTGCACCAGCGCGGTCCCGCTCAGCACGGAGCCGGCGAGCGACCGGATGGCGACGTGCGCCTCGGGCAGGGCGGGGAAGAGCCGGTAGACCTCGAGCATGTGGCCGGAGGCGCTGCTGTGGCGGCGCGCCTCGTGCGGCGGGGTCTCGCCCATGCGGGGGTCGAAGGGGGTGACCTTCAAACGCACGCCGTCCGGGACGACGTCGTGGCCGATGTGGTCGATCTCGGCGAACCCCCGCAGGTCGTGGACATCGGTGACGCCCAGCCTGCCGAGGGTGGTGAGGCCAGTCTCGTCGAGCCGGCTGAGCTGGGCGGACCGCAGCAGCACTCCGTCCCGCACGGTGGAACCGCCCGCGGTGCGGGCGCCGCCGAGATCGCGGAAATTGAAGGTGCCGGAGATCAGGAATTGGTCATGGCGCGCAGAAGTCACCCGGTCAGGCTATCGGTGGGCGGGTAACGCCAGAGTGTCGAACAGTGGAGCGTTGTGGGTTCGCGCACACCCGCTATGTTTCATCGCACACCCGCCGATAAAATACCGTCCGGTCCAAACAACGGCTTTACCGGGCGCTTGTTCAATTTGATCATTCCTATCCGGTCGCGGGCCTGTTCCAATTAGGTAACAAAACATTCTTAAGGTATGGAATCGGCTATCAAAGCTGGTTGCTGGGCCAGAAAAAGACGTAACATCGATACCCGTTGAACGGGTACGTCGGCGTACAAGCCGGAGATCAGTGCCGATCTGCAACACCCGTTGAGCGAGCCGCGCAGGCGAGGTGCGCGAGTTCTTTGCCAAAGGGAGTCGTCGTTGAGCGCAAGTGGAGAAATCACCCAGGTCGGACTTCGTCCGGCCATGACCGAGGCCATCGAGACTGCGGCCGTGTCGCTTGATTTCAGGGGTAATCGTGCCCTGCGCATCCTGCTGCACGCGGGACTCAGCACGCTGTGGCCGATCTTGAAATCCTCCCCGGACCGGCAGATCCGTGCCTACGAGTCCACCCTGGCGGTGCTGCGGCGGCGTTGGGAGAACCAGGCCACCTGTGTCCCGGACCCGGTCGCCACGGCCATGTTCCGGGAGCTGGACGCCGACGTGACGTCCTTCCTGGACCACTGCGCCCGCCGCTCGGGCACCCAGTGGCTGGAGCCGGTGGATGCCATCGCCGCCTATCTGCTGGCCGTCATCCAGGGCATGGTGCTGCGCTGGCTGGCCGACTGTGATGACGAGATCTCGCTGGTGGTGCTGGACGACCTGGTCTCGTACCTGTCGACCAAGGCCGTCGACCTGCCCTGACACACCCGGCCTGCCCCGAAACTTAATGCTGGACGCATGACCAGGTTCATGGTCGAATGATCTGGTGACCGATTCGTCGCCGATCGGCGGGCTGCACGCGGCCACCGCCGACCTCGAACCTCCGCTCGCCGCGGTCGATATGACCGCCCTGCGCGCCAATGCCGACGATCTGGTGCGCCGCGCCCGCGGCGTCCCGATCCGGGTGGCCAGTAAATCCGTGCGCTGCCGCGCCGTTCTCGAGGAAGTCCTCGGGCCCAAGCTCACCGCCTCCGGCGGCTTCGCGGGCATCATGGGTTACTCACTGCGCGAAGCCATCTGGCTGGTCCGGGAGGGCGCGCGCGATGTACTGCTCGGCTATCCCACCGCCGACCGGCACGCCCTGGCGGAACTCGCCTCCGACCAGTTGCTGCTCGACTCCATCACCCTCATGGTCGACGACACCGCCCAGCTGGACCTGATTCGCGAGGCCGTCGGCGGTGAAAAGGTCGCTCCCCGTGTGTGTCTGGATGTGGACGCCTCCCTGCGCCTCGGCCCGCTGCACCTGGGTGTGCGTCGTTCGCCCATCCGCACCCCCGAGCAGGCCGCCCGGCTGGCCGCCGAAACCCGTTCCCGCGGTTTCCGGGTCGTCGGCGTGATGACCTACGAGGCTCAGATCGCGGGTCTGCCGGACACCAATCCCGCTGTGCGCCTGGTGAAGTGGGCATCCGCGACGGAGATCGGGAAGCGCCGCCGCCAGGTGCTGGAGGCGGTGAGGTCGACGGTCGGTGAACTCGAGCTGGTCAACTCCGGCGGCACCGGGTCCATCGAGGTCAGCATTACCGACCCGGGCGTCACCGAGGTGACCGCGGGTTCGGGCCTGTACCTGCCGACCCTGTTCGACGGCTACCGCAATCTGGCGCCGCGGCCGTCCATGTACTTCGCCACGCCGGTGCTGCGCCGGCCGGCGCCGGGCATCGCCACCGTCTTCTCCGGCGGCTACATCGCCTCCGGGCCGACCGGGGCGTCGCGGGTGCCGAAACCGGTGTGGCCCTCGGGCTTGAAACTGATCGGGACCGAGGGCGCGGGCGAGGTGCAGACCCCGCTGACGGGCGCCGGCCGCCTGGAGATCGGCGACCGGGTCTGGTTCCGGCACGCCAAGGCGGGCGAGCTGTGCGAGCGCTTCAACGAGGTGCATCTGATCGACGGGGACGGCAGCCGCACCACGGTGCCCACCTATCGCGGTGAAGGGCACTGCTTCGGCTGAGCCGAGGGAGCCGGGCCCGGGCTAGACCCGGTCGAGCTGCAGCACCGCGGCCAGGTCGGACAGCTCGGCGGTGGTGGCCGGGAGGTATTCGGTCAGCAGCGGCGAGCGCACGATGATCGCCGACCACATGGCCCGCGAGATCGCGCTGGTCAGCCAGTGCCGCGACAGCAGCGCGCCGATCCCGTGCGGGGCGTCCTCGGGCGCGGAGGTGGTCATGGAGACCAGCACCACCGCGGCCTCGCGGCCCTGGAAGTGGTCGGGCGTGCCGACCAGGACGTCCTCGATGCGGGCCCGCGACAGCAGGGTCCGGATGCGCGCCACCTGGGCGTGGTAGGGGGCCACCACCAGGATGTCGTGCGGATGCAGGCGGCGGGTGAGTGCGCCTGTGTGCCAGGGCAATCCGAGCAGCGTGCGCACCTGGCGCACGATTTCCCGTGCCTCCTCGGCGGATTCGGTGCTGTTGCCGTGATGCTCCACCGGCACGGTGCGCACGCCGGGCGGAATGCCGTCGAGTTCCCGTGCGAGGGTGACGGTTTCATTGGAGCGCAGCCGATTGTCGTAGCGCAGGCGCGACACCGGGCCACACATGCGCGGGTGCATGCGCCAGGTGCGGTCCAGGAAGTAGCCGTGGGCAGCGGGCAGGGTGCGGTGCGCGCCGAGCAGCCGGCCCAGCACGGATTCGGCGATCGGCTCGGGATGCGCGCCGTGTCCCGTCGGCGGCGCGGGGTCGCCGACCAGCAGCAGATTCCGGGCGCACACGGCCACGGCCACCGCCTCGGCCAGCGGGAACTTCCCGGCGTCTACGATGACCAGCAGGTCCAGGCTGTCGCGCGCGATGCGCTCGGGATCGGTGAAGTCGCTCGAGAGTCCGCCCACCACACAGCCGTTCACGGCATTGTCGAGGAAGCGCGGATAGCGCGAGGCCTCGATGGGCAGCCATTCCGGCGCCACCGCCCGGCTGTCGGCCTTGGCGACCAGCTCCGGCAGCACGCCCACCTGCACCACGGCGTCGAGCACGTGCTCGACCACCTGGTGCGAGCGCGCCACCACGCCGACCCGCCACCGGTAGCGGGTGACGAGCCGTTCCACGGCGCGCGCGGTGGTGTCGGTCTTGCCGGTGCCGGGCGGGCCCTGCACGGCCACATACGAATTGTCGAGATCCAGGACGGCGGCGGTGACGGCGGCGGCGTGATCGCCGAACACCTCGGGCAGCGCCGCGCCCGCGCGCAGTCTCGGCGGGCGGCGGCACAGGATGTCGAAGACGGCGGTCTCGGGCACCTGGGGGAGGGTCACCAGCAGCTGATGTGCGGTGTCCTCCAAGGCTTCCGCGAGATGGATGTCGTGGCCGGGCGGGCAGGGCGCGATCGCCGAGGGCAGCTCGTCGTAGGGTTCGCAGCCCACGGGGAGTATCTCCACCACCCGCACCACGTCCTCGAAATTGGTGTCCAGCGCGCAGCCGAGGACGGTGGCGTGTGCCGTCGCGCGCAGGCCCGGGATGACCGTCATGCCGGGCGCGGGGCGGTCGTAGAGGGTGAGCACCGCGGTGCCCGGGGGCGGTGCGTTGCCGGTGCCCAGCCGGCCGGTGAGGGTCAGGTAGCGCCGCATGGGCTGCTGGCCGGTGCCGTGCCAGTCGGTGTCGACCGAACCGGAGTCGGCGACGAGAACCCCTGCGGTGTCGGCCCATTCGGCCACCGGATGGTCGAGCCGGTCGTCGTGCGCCCAGCGCAGCGGCCGCCGCTCGCGCCGGTGATAGCCCAGCGCCGCCGCCGCGAGCCCGGCCGCCTCCTGCGCCGGGCCGCGCTCCTCGCCGCCGCTCTCCGCGAATTCCCGCAGGGCCGCTTCGATTTCGTCGGGCCCGGTCTCGGCGTAGTCGTAGGACCACCGCCGGCTGGGCCGGACTTCGTGCCCGGCGGCCAGCTCGAGCAGCCAATCCCGCAGCCGCAGTACGGCTTCCGCGCCGCCGCCGCTCTCCTCCTGATTGGGCGGCAGCTGATGCAGGTCGTAGGAGCGCTCGCCGACCACCAGCGCCGCCCGCACCAACGGGTACAGGTCGGCCAGTGAGGGCAGCAGCTCCGCCACCACATCCTCACCCTCGGAATCGCGTTCGCCGATGGCGTGCAGCAGGCCGCGCAGATCGCCGCGATAGTGGTGGATCCGGAGGTCCGGGCATTCGCGCTGGCGCTCGATCAGGAACTCCAACAGCGCGTCCGCGTCGTCGCGGCGGCGGGAACGGCTCCCGGGACCGAGGGTGTCCGGGCCGTCGGCTCGAATGACGAAGGTGCGCGCCGGTTTCGGCACGGCGGGTGCGGGCACGAATCCCAGCGCGACCGTGCTCACCCCGGGCCCCTGCTCGAAGGTCGCGACCGCGGCGCTGCCGCGCTGTTCGGCGAACTGCTCGCCGTCGGCCGACTCCGCCGGTTCCTGGACGAATATCGCCGGCGCGGACGAGGTTTCGGCCACGCGGAGGGCCTGTGCGGCCGGGTAGTCCGCCGGCGCCCGGTCGGCCGGCTCGAGCGCGCTGATCTGCACGATCACATCGCCTGCGGTGCGGGCGATTCCGGACCCCGCGCGCGGGAGGTCGGCGGTGTCGGGCGGATTGACCGGGGTGACGCTGACGAACAGGTCGCCACGGGTCGGCGCGGGCAGGGCGGCCAGCGCGGCCGGATCGATGAGGGCGTGCACCGGACGGCCGGTGCGCTCGCGCAGGATCTGGACCTCGGCCTGGCGGCGCAGGGTGGTCAGGGTGGCGGACGGGATGCCGGTGACGGCGGCGTCGGCGACGGCCAGCCGGTCCACGGTGGTGATCCCCGCGTCGCGCAGGTGGGCGCGGGTGGCCGGGCGCATGCCCGCCACCAGCAGCAGATCACGGCGGGTCTCGAGTTCGGTCGTACAGGTGGGGCAGTGGCCGCAGGCCAGGAAGCGCCGGTCCCCCCACTGCACGGGGAGCAGCTCGCCGAGCTTGGTGTCGACGATGCGGTTCAGCCGCGCTCGCCGGGCCTGGTAGACGACCGTCATGTCCGCGAGCGTGTACGTGACCGGGACGCCGTCCTCCCACACCCGCACCTGCGGCGCGGACCGGAAACCGTTGCGCCGCAGGGCCTCCGCGGCGGCGGCCAGGCCCAGCAGGGTCGCGATCCCGCCGCGTCGGCCCGCCACCCCGGCCACGATGTAGTCGTGTCCCTCGGGGGCGTGATCGCGCACCAGGAATTCGCAGCGCGCCACGAAGTCCCCGTCGAACACCACGCCGCCCGCGACCGCCTCGGCCTCCGCCCGCAGTGCCGTCAGCGTCCGGTCGTGCGCGTCCCGCAGTCCGGCCAGCGCGCGCTCGCGCAGGTCCTCGGAGACGAGCGCGGTGGTGGCGAGGGCGTCGGCCGCGGGCTCGGACAGGCGGATGCGGGTGACGCCCGGCCCGTACCGGTCGCGTAGGTCGGCGAGGCGGTGTTCGACGGCCGGGTCGGGGGTGCGCGTGAGCGTGCCGGGCGACGGGAACTCGACCGGCGTCACCAGTCCCAGTTCGGCGTCGAGCGCGCGCAGCAGCGCGAACTCACAACGCGCCGCCGCCACCAGGTCTCCGGTGCTGCACACGACACGATCACCGAACAGCATCAATCGCGGCCCTCCTGTGCCTCTCCTCCGCCGACACCCGCACCCGGCCGGGGTCTCGTCGTCACGTGGCCGAGTCGGGCCATAGCGTAATGACTACAGGCGGTGTGATGTGCTCCCAGGTGCGGCCCGCGCACCGGTCCGGACCCGTCATGACCCGCCCACGTCAGCACGCGTTTGCGGGCGATGTTGGGAGACAACGCGACTCGCGCGCGCCGCAGCCGCCGACAGCGGCTCGAGGCCCGGTCGGACACCAGAAATCGCATCGCCATTCCGGCGTGTCGCCCCGCGGACCGCCCGGCGGCGCGTCGCTGTCCGGCAGGTTCGCTCGTTACTCGCCAGTCGCTTGTTTCGAGCGGCCCCGCAACCCGAACGCGTCTGTCACAATCTGCCGATGCTCTACCTAGCGGGCGCTCGCGGCCGCCTTCACTACCGCCGATGGCAGCTCGATGATGCACAGGCGGTCATGGCGTTCTTACCCGGAATCGGCCAGCACAGCGCGCACTACCACCGATTCGCCCGGGCGCTGGCCGCCCGGGGCATCGAACTCTGGGCCCTGGACACCTCCGGGCACGGACTCAGCGAAGGAGATCCCGAAAGGCCGGGCACCATCCACGAGCTGGCCGCCGACGCCCGGCTGTTCCTGGACCAGGTGCACGCACACGCGACTTCCACCCCGTTCCTGATGGGTCACTCCCTGGGCGCGGCCACCACGCTGGCCGTACTGCGCGACGCGCAGCCGGGCGACTTCGCCGGACTGGTGCTGTGCGGGACGCCCAAGGCGGTGCTGGAGGGCAGGTCCCCGAAGTCCGCCCGCGGCGCCGAACCCGCGAATCGTGCTCGCGCCCAGGGCGGTTCCCGCTCGCGCGCCGCACTGGCGACCGAGCACGAGTCGGACTGGCCGGGCCCGCGGCTGCCCGAGGGCCTGCCGCTGCTGATCGTGCACGGCGCGGACGATCGCCGGGCGCCGGTGGAACCGGTGCGGGAGTGGTCGGCCCAGGTCGGCGCGCGTTTCCACACCTACCCCGATGCCGGCCACGACCTGCTGCACGAGCCCGCGCACGCCGAGGTCACCGCGGAGATCGTCGAATTCGTGCACGCCCGCTCGCTGGTCTGAGGGATTCGCGCCGGTCCTGAGGATTACGGTGAGGGCGTGCCCCTCTACGAATTCGAAGGCAAGCGCCCGACGGTCGATCCGACCGCGTTCATCGCGCCCACCGCGACCCTGATCGGCGATGTGCGCGTCGAGGCGGGCGCCTCGGTCTGGTACGGCGCGGTGCTGCGTGCGGACCTGGCGCCCATCATCATTCGGGAACGCGCGAATGTGCAGGACAATGCCGTGATCCACGTGCCGCAGGACGTCACCGTGGAGATCGGCGCGGGTTCGACGATCGCGCACTCGGTGGTGTTCCACGGCGCGACGCTGGGCGCGGAATCGATTGTGGGCAACGGCAGTACGGTCCTGGACATGGCCAAGATCGGCAGCGGTGTCATGATCGCCGCGCACTCGCTGGTCGGCCCGGGGCAGGAGATTCCCGACGGTGTGCTGGCCGCCGGCTCACCCGCCCAGGTCAAGAAGCCGCTCGCGGGCACCCCGGCCGAACTGTGGGTCAAGACCAATCCGAGCTTCTACGCCGACCTCGCGCAGCGACACCGCACGGGCATCACCGAGATTCACTGATCCGCATCCCGGGAAGCGGTGGGGCGCAACAGCTTCACCACTTCCGCATCGGTGAGCTGATGGAAGTCCCGGTAGGCCCCGCCCACTCCGCCGAGGGCGCGCGGCACCAGCGGGCACACCACCTCGTCGGCGATCTCCCGGATCCGGTGCAGCGCTTCGACCGAGGACACCGGCACCGCCACCACCACCCGGCGCGGCTCGTGCAGCCCGGCGATCTCACAGGCGGCGGCGACGGTCGCGCCGGTCGCCATGCCGTCGTCCACGATCACCACGGTCCGGTCCTTCAGGTCGATCGGCGGCCCGGCCCGCAGTATCCCGCGGCGGCGCTCCAGCTCGGCCCGCTCGACGATCTCGATGTCCGCCAGCTGATCGGGCGTAACCCCGGTATGCCGCACCACGTCGTAGTTCAGCACCCGGACGTCGTCCTCCCCGATGGCCCCCATGGCCAGTTCCGGCTGCCACGGCACCCCGAGCTTGCGCACCAGCAGCACATCGAGGTCGCCGCCGATCACGTCGCGCACCGCCACGGCCACCGGCACCCCGCCCCGGGGCAGCCCCAGCACCAGCGGATCCGCCGCGCGCAGGTGCCCCAGCACCCCACCCAGCGCGCGTCCGGCGGCCGCCCGATCCGGATAGATCATCGCTCTGTCCATTTTGCCCCTCCGCTTCGCTCCGGGGCAGGGTTCGCGGCCCTGAGGTCTCGATTCTTCCCTCCCTACGCTCCTCCGCTTCGCTCCGTCGCTCCAAGGCGGAGGTCTATCGAGCCGCAGTCCAGAATCGAGACGGCCGCGAACCCGTGGGTGGCTCTACTCTCCGCGGATTGTGTAGCGGCGTAATGCCAGGCTCGGATTCGTGGTGCGGACCTCGGTGAGGTGGTGCAGGTCGATGTGGGCGGTGGCGATGCCCGGCTGGTCGCCGAGTTCGGCCAGCATCGCGCCGGTGGGGGAGACGATCATGGAGGCGCCGGACCCGCGCGGGGCGGCCTGGTCGGCGGCGGCGACGTACATGGTGTTCTCGATGGCCCGGGCGCGCAGCAGCGTGGTCCACTGATCGACCTTGCCGGGACCGGGAATCCACTGGGCGGGCAGCAGCAGGACGTGCGCGCCCGCGGCGGCCAGCCGGCGAACGCCTTCGGGGAAGCGCAGATCGAAGCAGGTCTGCAGCCCGAACACCACGCCGTCCACGGTGAAGGCCGGGGACTGGTCCAAGGGGCCGGGGATGAGCAGATCGGATTCGCGCGATCCGAAAGCGTCGTACAGGTGCACCTTCCGGTAGACGGCCGCGAATTCGGCGTCGGGGGAGGCGGCGACCAGGGTGTTGTAGACGTGCCCGGCGGGCTGGTCCGGGCCCCCGGACTCGACCACGCCCGCGACCACGTGCACCCCGAATTCGGCTGCGATACCGCGCAATCCGGTGACGAACGGTCCGGTGAGCGGTTCCGCGGCGGCCAGCACCCGATCGTCGAGGCGCTTGGTGGCGAACATCGAATACTCGGGCGCCACCACCACCTTCGCTCCGAGTTCGCTGGCGGCCCTGACCTCCGCGCGCAGGGCGGTGAGATTGGCCACGGTGTCGGTGTACGGATCGAACTGCACCACCGCCACGTCCACCGACCCGGCCGGTTCGGTCCCGGCGGGCCGCTCCGCCGCGGCGGCCGTTTCGTGCACGGCCGTCACCACTGCTCCCGAGCTGCCCGCATCGGCGGTGGCCAGGGTTCCGGTGGCGTAGTTGCGAGCGGGAGCGGGTTCGGGATTTCCGAGTCCTGACACGGAACTCGAGGGCGTCGGGGCAGCGGGCGCGGGCGGGTTGTCCGGTTGCACGACTCCCAGGGTATTCACCCGATGGTCAAGCCCGCAGCTAGCAGGCAGTAAAATCCGTGGCAATGAGTACCTCACCGGCCGACAGCGTTCCCACTGACGACGAGAGGGACGTTTCCGGCCCGTCCTTCGCTGATTTGGGTATCGATGACCGCATTCTGCGGGCCATCGCCGATGTCGGCTACGAATCGCCGTCGCCCATCCAGGCGGCGACGATTCCGCCGTTGCTCGACGGCGCGGACGTGGTGGGCCTGGCCCAGACCGGTACCGGCAAGACCGCGGCCTTCGCCATCCCGATCCTCATGGGCATCGAGATGACCGGCAAGGCCCCGAAGGCGCTGGTGCTGGCCCCGACCCGGGAGCTGGCCATCCAGGTCGCCGAGGCGTTCGGCCGCTACGCGGTGCACATGCCCGGCCTGCATGTGCTGCCCATCTACGGCGGTCAGAACTACGCGGTGCAGCTGTCCGGTCTGAAGCGCGGTGCGCAGGTGGTCGTCGGTACGCCGGGCCGCGTCATCGACCACCTCGAGCGCGGCACCCTGGACCTGTCGCAGCTGCAGTACCTGGTGCTCGACGAGGCCGACGAGATGCTCAAGATGGGCTTCCAGGACGATGTCGAGCGCATCCTCGCCGACACGCCCGATGAGAAGCAGGTCGCGCTGTTCTCCGCGACCATGCCGTCGGCCATCCGCAAGATCTCCAAGCAGTACCTGAAGAACCCGACCGAGATCACCGTCAAGACCAAGACGTCGACGAACACCAATATCACCCAGCGCTGGGTGCTGGTGTCGTATCAGCGCAAGCTGGACGCGCTGACCCGCATCCTCGAGGTCGAATCCTTCGAGGCCATGATCATTTTCGTGCGCACCAAGCAGGCCACCGAGGAGCTGGCCGAAAAGCTGCGCGCGCGTGGGTATTCCGCGGCCGCCATCAACGGCGACATCGCGCAGGCGCAGCGTGAGCGCACCATCGGCCAGCTCAAGTCCGGTGTGCTCGACATCCTGGTCGCCACCGACGTGGCCGCGCGCGGCCTGGACGTGGAACGCATCTCGCACGTCGTCAACTACGACATCCCGCACGACACCGAGTCCTACGTGCACCGCATCGGCCGCACCGGCCGCGCGGGCCGCTCCGGTGACGCGCTGCTGTTCGTGGCCCCGCGCGAGCGCCGGCTGCTCGACGCCATCGAGCGCGCCACCCGCCAGCAGGTCACCGAGATGCAGCTGCCCAGCGTCGAGGACGTGAACGCCCAGCGCGTGCAGAAGTTCGGCGACACCATCACCGAGAATCTGACCTCGGTCAATCTGCCGTTGTTCCGCAAGCTGATCGAGGACTACGAGCGCGAGCACAATATCCCGCTGGTGGATATCGCCGCAGCGCTGGCGGTGGGCGGCCACGACGGCGACAACTTCTTCATGGAGCCCGATCCGGAGCCGACGGCGCGCGAGCGCCGCGAACGCGCCCCGCGTTCCTTCGACGACCGCGAACGCGGTCCCCGCGAGCGTCGCGAGCCGAGTGGCCCGTCCCGGCATCGCGCGACCGGCGCGGAGCTTGTCACCTATCGCATCTCGGTCGGCAAGCGCCACAAGGTCGCCCCCGGCGCGATCGTGGGTGCCATCGCCAATGAGGGTGGCCTGCGCCGCAGCGACTTCGGCCACATCAGCATCCGTCCGGACCACTCGCTGGTGGAGCTGCCGGCCGATCTGTCCAAGGAAACCCTGAATGCATTGAGCCGAACCCGGATCAGTGGTCAGCTCATCGATCTGCAGCTGGACCAGGGCCCGCCCGGAGGGCGCTCCATGAGCCGCGCCCCGCGCCGCGAGGGCAAGCGCCCCGAGGCCCGGCGCAAGCCGCGGTTCTGAGCCTGCCGCTCGAAACGATCAACGCCCGCATCCGGAAGGGATGCGGGCGTTGCGTTTTCGAGGGTGCGGCGTTGCCGTGGGTCAGTTGGTTCCGGGCGCGCCCGCGGCGGGGGCGGTGTCGGGGGCCTGTGCCGGAGCCGCCGGGGTCGGCGGTGTGGCCGAGGTGGTCGGGGCCGAGGCGTCCGGGGTGGCGGGGACCGCGGGCTGGGCGGGCGGGGTGTCGGACACGGTGAACAGGCCGACGGTCGGCAGCACCACGCAGCGCGCGCCCGGGTAGTCGATGGTGCCCCACAGCGAGGCGACGACGGTGCCCGCGCCGGCGTCGACGGTCTTCGACAGCGAGGGCAGGTCGTACTCGGTCTGGTCGTCGAGGGCGGTGATGCCGCTGCGGCCGCTGTTCACATTGAGCCAGGCCACGCTCAGGCCGGAGGCGGTCGGAAAACCGTTCTGCTGCGCCATGACCTGGAAGCTGACATTGCCGGGCGGCAGCGACACCGAGACGTTGGGACCGGTGACGCCGGTGACGGCCATCGCCGAGGTCAGGCTGAACGGCATGTTGAAGCCGCAGCCGAGGGTGGGCGCCAGGTACGAGAACGGCGTGAACTGAACGTTTTCCAGCTTCGCGGCGGCGATCAGCTGGGCCGATCGGGCGATGTCGGCGACCGCGGCCCGGCCGTCGGCATTGTCGCCGACGGCCTGGGTGAGCTGGTCGATACCGGTCTCGACGGGCGTCTTCGGCTGGTCGGCGGTGGCCGCGCTGGTCGCGCCGACGGTGGCCGCGGCCGTGAGGGCGGCGACCGCCAGGGCGCGCCGGGACAGAGTCCAACCGTTCACTCGTGCTGCTCCTGCGTCGATATTCTCGCCGAGCCACAACAGCCCGACGTCCCGGAATTCGGGTATCGGATTCCTGGGCAACCTACCAGCTCAGCGTGAGAGCCGGTATGTCGAGTCGCTGCGAGCCGAGCACCCCGGGCCGTCCGGTCGGTGTGATCCGGGTGACAATCAGACCATTACCGGGGGGTAAGTTTGATGACGACATCACAGCGACGCTCGGGAGAAGCAATGAAGCTGGCCCTATCACCCGATGAGGTGAAATTCCGGGACGACCTGCGCGAGGTCTACCGGACCAAGATCCCGGCGGAGATCCGTGACCGCATGAAGTACGGTCACGAGCTCTCTCGCGATGACATCGTCACCAGCCACCGCATCCTCAACGAGAACGGCCTGGCCGTGCCCAAGTGGCCGGTGCAGTGGGGCGGCCGCGACTGGTCGCCCATGCAGCTGCACATCTGGGAGGACGAGATGCAGCTGGCCTCGGTGCCGGAGCCGCTCACCTTCAACGCCCAGATGATCGGCCCGGTCATCGCCCAGTTCGGCTCCGAGGAGCTCAAGCAGCGCTTTCTGCCGGCCACCGCCAATCTCGACATCTGGTGGTGCCAGGGCTTTTCCGAGCCCGACGCGGGCTCGGACCTGGCGGCGGTGCGCACCACCGCGGTGCGCGACGGCGACTCCTACATCGTCAACGGCCAGAAGATCTGGACCACCCTGGCCCAGTACGCCGACTGGATCTTCTGCCTGGTGCGCACCGACCCGACCGTCAAGAAGCAGGCCGGTATCTCGATGCTGCTCTTCGACGTCGAGAGCCCCGGCGTGACCATCCGGCCGATCAAGCTCATCGACGGCCACCACGAGGTCAACGAGGTCTTCTTCGAGAACGTCCGGGTGCCCGCCGATCAGCTGGTCGGCGAGGAGAACATGGGCTGGACCTACGCCAAGTTCCTGCTGGGCAACGAGCGCACCGGCATCACCGGTGTGGGCCGCACCAAGGTGAAGCTGGGCGTCGCGAAAGAGTATGCGGCGCAGATCCGTTCGGGCAGCGGCACGCTGCTCGAGGACCCGGCGTTCGCCGCGCGCGTGGCCGAGATCGAGAACGAGCTGCTGGCGCTGGAGCTCACGCTCATGCGCGTGGTCTCCAATTCCAATGACGGCAAGCCGAATCCGGCCTCCTCGGTGCTGAAGCTGCGCGGTTCGGAGCTGCAGCAGGCCGCCACCGAGCTGCTGCTGGACGTCGCCGGGCCGGACGCGCTGCCGGTGAACGCCGGGGACATCGCCTCGCCCGGCTGGGCGCAGCGCAGCGGTCCCGGCTATCTCAACTTCCGCAAGACCACCATCTACGGAGGCTCCAGTGAGGTGCAGCGCACCATCATCGCCTCCACCATTCTCGGATTGTGAGCCGCCGCCATGGATTTCGAACTCACCGATGAACAGGTCATGCTGCGGGACACGGTCCGGGATCTGCTGGGCCGCGCCTACGACCCGGAGACCCGCCTGAAGGTCACCGACACCGACCTCGGCTGGAACCGCGACGTCTGGCGGCAGCTCGCCGAATTGGGCGTCCTCGGACTGGCTTTCGACGAGGAGGACGGCGGTGTGGGCGCGGGGCCGGTCGAGACGATGGTGGTCATGGAGGAGATCGGCCGCCGCAATGCGCCCGAACCCTTCCTCGACGCCGTGCTCGTACCCGGCGGGCTGGTGGCCCGCGCCGGCACCGCCGACCAGCGGCAGCGTGTGCTGCCCGCACTCGTCGGCGGCGAGACCCTGCTGGCCTTCGCGCACCAGGAGCCCGGCACCCGGTGGCCTGCAACCGAACTGGCCACCACCGCGGTCCGCGACGGTGACAGCTATCGGATCACCGGCGTCAAGAACCCCGTCCCGCACGGTGACTGCGCCGATCAGCTGGTGGTCAGCGCCGCCCTTCCCGGCGGCGGCATCGGCCTGTTCCTGATCGCGGCCGACGCCGAGGGCGTCACCAGCACCCCCTACCGCACCTTCGACGAGCGCCGCGGTGCGCAGCTCGAATTCGCCTCCGCCGCAGCCGAACTCCTCGGCGAGGGCGGTGACGCGCAGCCGGTGGTGGACGCGGTGGAGGTGGCGGCGCAGGCGAGCCTGTGCGCCGAATCCCTCGGCGCGATGGAAGAGGCCCTGCGGCTGACCGCCGAATATCTGAGGACGCGCAAGCAGTTCGGCGTCACGCTGTCCAAGTTCCAGACCCTGACCCAGCGTGCCGCCAATATGTATGTGTCCCTGGAACTTGCGCGCAGCATGAGCCTGTACGCCACGGCCGCCGTCGCCGACGGTTCCGCCGACCGGGTGGCGGCTTCGCGTGCCCGGCTGCAGGTCGGCCGCTCCGCCCGCCACATCGGCCAGGAGTCCATCCAGATGCACGGCGGTATCGGCATCACGACCGAATACCCGGTCAGTCACTACGTGGCCCGCCTCACCGCCATCGCCCGCACCCTGGGTGGCGACCTGGAACACCTGCGCGTTCTCACCGACCGCGTGGGCGACTACACCCTCGTGGAGTTCTGACCCGCACCATCGAGGCCGCGCCCCGCTCCACCCGGACCGGGGCGCGTCGGCCGCCGCAGAATTCACTGGTGCACAGTGGATCTCGGCGTGCTCGTGCTCGCACCTGCTGTCGGTGGTGCCGAGGGGTGCGAAGGTCGGGCCACCGCCGTGGGTCTCGGGGTCGGCGGCACCATGCGGCAGCAGATCTACAAAGACGAACGCGCCCTGACGGATTGGGCCACCGATCTACCCGTCGGAGTTGTCCGAGGCCGGGTGATCCGTCGTCGGGAGGGCGGTCGGCGGGACCGTGGTGACCGGGAGTTCGGTTGTGGCGCGCGGGCTTTCGGTGGTGGCCGGGCGCGTGGTGGTGTGCAAGGGGGTGGAGCGGGTGCTCGCATTCGGATCCGCGGCCGGGTCGTCCGGGGTGCCGGTGACGGTGGAGATCGGCGCGCGCCGGGAGGGCTGGTCGGCGGCCACCCGCCAGGTGGGGGACGGCGGGATGACGACGGCGGGCGTGGTGCTCGCGCTGCTGTTCGTCGAAGTCACCGGCGCCGCTTGCAGATCGGCGTTCAGCGGCGGCGGCGCGACGTAGGTGTCGGTGTGCCCGAGGCCGCAGGCGCCCAGGAGAATGAGCCCGGCCGACACCACGCCGACCGCCGCGGCGGCACCCGCCACGGGCTTGGGCAGGTGACGCAGCGGGGTGAGGCCGCGCTCGTCCGCGCCGGCGTTGCTGCCGTCCATTGGTGGCACTCCTGATTCGTGTCGAGTGGGCTCACCCTAACGGAGGCCGCGGGGCGGGGCCAGGCGGGTGGCCGGTTCGATAACCGGACAGCGCAGGCGATTCCGTAGGCCTCGGAAATATCTCAAACAGCCATGATTCAGATATCGAATTAGTAAACTCGGGGCGTTTTGGGCACGTGTCGTATGGACTTTCCGTTGCAGAGCCGTAATGTGTGTCCAAAGTTACACGTGAGACGCTCGAAATTTGCCGAGGGGCGCGCCGAAGAATCGCGAGACCCGGCGGGCGTCATCGAGGAGTGGATGATGGGTGCATTTTCGGCATCTCCGCTGCGCGCGTCGGCGCGTGCAGGAGAATCTGCGGCCTCCGGGCTGCGGATGTCGGCAATCCTGGCCCGCGCCGTCGCCTGGCTGATCTTCCTGGGTGGGCTCACCGGCGCGGTACTCGGCATTGCCGGGCTACGCGTCGAAATCACCGTCGCCGGACTGATTCTCGCCTGCACCGCGGGTTTGGTTTTGCTCAAACTTCGGGCCGACGCGCACGCTGGCTAATTTTCCGCAAATTAGTCATTTGCGGCAATTACCCATTCGAATGCTTCGGCTTCGGATCGTGCGCCCTCAATCGTCCGGGATCGGTTGGGCTCACCGAGTTCCGTCAGCAACTCTTCGGAAATCCCTACCAGATCCGACAATACGGACGGGGTAAACCATTCCGGACGGGTAGCGAACAGCAGATCCTCGCTCGAGGTGTTGCCGGAGGCGCCCGGCGCGAACGGACAGCCGCCCAGCCCACCCAGTGAACCGTCCACCACGGCCGCGCCGGCGGCCAGGGCCGCCAGGGAATTCGCGACGCCCATGCCCCAGGTGTCGTGACCGTGAAAAACGATGCGGTGCTGCGGCGTTCCCCAGTGCCCGGTCGCGGCCACCGCCCCGATGAGCGCGCCGACCTGACCCGGATGCGCCTGGCCGAGGGTATCGGCCACCACGATGTCCGCCGACCCCTCGGTGCGCGGATCGGTGGCGATGGCCAGGACCCGCGCGGGATCCACGGGCCCGTCGAACGGGCAGGTGAAAGCCGTTGCCAGACAGAGCTGAATGCGCCCGCCCGCCTCCGCCGCGAACCGCACCGCCTCCGGCATGGCGGCCAGGCTGTCCTCGGTGGTGCGGCCGATATTGGCCTTGTTGTGCGCGTCCGACACCGAGAAGCAGTACTGGAAATTGCGCACGCCGGCCTCCGCGGCCCGCGCCACGTGCCGGGGTGTGGCCACCCAGACCCAGCAGCGTTCCAGTTCCGCGGGCGTGAGCTGAGCGACCAGCTCGAGCGTATTGGCCATGGGCGGCACCAGATCCGGGCGCGCCATGGATCCGATCTCCAGCTCGGGCACGCCCAGCGCCAGCAGCCGCCGCGCGATCTGGACCTTGCGCTCGGTGGGCAGCACCTTCCCGGTGAGCTGCAGGCCGTCGCGCAGCGTGACATCGCGCAGGGTCATGAGTTCGCCTCCAGGGCATCGATATCGGCGTCGGTCAGGCCGAGCAGGCCGGTGAGCACCTCGCGGGTGTGCTCACCGAGGTCCGGGCCGACGTTGCGGATGGGCAGCGATCGGCCGCCGATCACCGGGACGATGCCCGGGAAGCCGACCTCCTTGGGCTCGGGCTCGCCCACGTCCACCCGGAAGGGCTGGATCATATTGCGCGCCCGGTACTGCTCGTCGGAGACGATGTCGGCGGCGGTGTAGATGGGCCCGCACGGAATCGCGGCCGCCTCCAGCACCCCCAGCGCCTCCTCGCGGGTGCGCACCCGTGTCCACTCGGCGATCGAGGCGTCCAGCCGCTCGCGGTGACGCCAGCGTCCGGCATTGTCCTGCAGCTCCGGATCGGCGGCGAGGTCCGGGCGGTCGATGACCTGCATGTACCGCTGGAAGATGGCGTCGCCGTTGCCGCCGATGATGATGCTGGTGCCGTCGCTGCACGGATAGGCATTGCTGGGCGCGATGCCCTCCATCCGCCCGCCGACGCGTTCGCGATTGATGCCGTAGGCCAGATAGTCGGGCACCAGGGATTCCATGACCGACAGGATGGATTCGTTGAGCGCCACGTCGATGACGCGCTGCTCCAAGGGAACCCGCTGCACCCGCTCGCGCTGGAACAGCGCCATCACGGTGCCGAACGCGGCGTAGATCCCGGCAATGGAATCGCCGATGGACACGCCGACCCGCACCGGCGGCCGGTCCGGATCGCCCACGAGTTCGCGCAACCCGCCGACCGCCTCGGCCACCGCCGCGAAGCCCGGCCGCTGGGCGAGCGGACCGGTCTGGCCGTACGCGGAGATGCGGGTGATGACCAGATTCGGATTGGCCTCGTTGAGCACCTCGGGCCCGAGCCCCCACTTCTCGAGCATCCCGGGCCGGAAGTTCTCCAGCAGCACATCGCACTGTTCGATCAGATCCAGCACGATCCTGCGTCCGGCCTCGGTGCGCAGATCCAGCGTGATGGACTTCTTGTTCCGGTTGACCGTCCGGTACAGCATCGAGGTGTCACCGCCGTAGAGCCGCCAATTCCGCAGCTCATCACCGGTTTTCGGCCGCTCCACCTTGATCACCTCGGCCCCGAAGTCCCCGAGGATCCGTCCGGCCGTCGGCGCCGCCACGTAGTTGCCCAGTTCCAGAACCCGAACGCCGTCGAGCGGCCGAATCTCCATGCCCATAGTCTGCACGATGGGCGTACCCCGAAAACGGCGAAGCCGGTGCGACGGGCGAGAGAGGTGGTGCCCGTCGCACCGGCCGGCCGGCGATCACGGCGCATGGACATCGTGATCGACGGCATCGAGTTGTGTCGGTCCGCAAGGACAGCGGGGTGAGTGGCGGCACCCGCGCGTGCCCGAATTGCGGTGTTCCGCGCCGGGATTCAGGCGGCGGCGGGTGCGACCTCCTCGATGATCGAGTAGTGCTCGGCGTTACCGGTGATGATGGTTTCTCCGTTCACGCCGACCGGGACGTCGCCGGCGAGCGTGATGCGGGTGAGGCGGCGGGGCTGGCCGTCGTAGTCGTCGATGGCGTAGTGCTGGGTGGCGCGGTTGTCCCAGATCGCCACATCGCCGAGCTGCCAGTTCCAGCGGGTGGTGTTCTCCAACCGGGTGACACGGTTCTGCAGCAGCTGGAACAGAGCCTGCGATTCGGCGGCGGAGAAGCCGACGAAGTTCTTCACGAAATGCCCGAGCAGCAGCGCGCGTTCGCCGGTGACGGGGTGCACGCGCACCACCGGGTGCTCGGTCTCGTAGTAGGTGGACTCGAATTCCTCGCGGTAGGCCTTGATATTGGCCGTCACCTGAGCGTTCTCGCCGCGCGCGACCTCGGTGCGGTCGGCGGCGTAGTCGTAGGCATTGGTGTGGCGGGCGCGCAGGTTCTCGACGAGGGCCTGCAGCGGCGCGGGCAGCGAGTCGTAGGCCGCCACGGTCGAGGCCCAGGTGGTGGAGCCGCCGTAGGGCGGCAGGTGCACCGCGCGCAGGATGGACGCCTTCGGAATCCGGTCCACGAAGGTGACATCGGTGTGCCAGCTGTTGGCGCGGCCGTACTCGGAGTCGATGGGCAGCGTCTTGACGCCCTTGGAGGTGACGGTCGGGTGCGGGGTGGTCGGCGCGCCCAGCAGCTGCGCGAACTCGTACTGCCCGTCCTCGGTCAGGTGCTCCTGGCCCCGGAAGAAGATGACCTTGTGCTTGTGCAGCGCGTCCTGGATGGCCTGCACGGTCACCGAATCCAGATCGCCGCCCAGCCGCACGCCGTCGATGCGCGCGCCGATCTTGCTGCCCAGCTGCACGACAGTGAGGTTGGATGTTGCGTAATCGACGGACATGCAATGCCTTTCGCCCGATGGAGTCCGGCCCGGATTCGAGCCGTGACCAGCACACCATCGGGGCGTCCGGTGAAACAGGTTCAGGATCAGCCGGATCGAAAGGCTCGTGAGCGAACGCCCGGCACTACCCGAGGCGTTCGCGGAGAACTACCCGAGGTGTTCGCGCAGATAGGCCAGGTCGTCGGCGACACCGTCGGCGGGGGTCTCCAGGATCACCGGCGCTCCGGCGGTGCGGCACACCTCGGCCAGCAGCTGCGGGTCGATGGTCCCGTCGGCGAAGTTGGCGTGCCGGTCCGCGCCCGAATCGAAGGCGTCCCGCGAGGAGTTCAGGTGCACCAGGTCGATGCGCCCGGTGATCCCCTTGATCCGCTCCACGATCCCGACCAGTTCCTCACCGCCGGCCCAGGCGTGGCAGGTGTCGAGGCAGAATCCGGCTCCGAAGTCGCCGACCGCGTCCCACAGCCGCCCGATATCGTCGAAATACCGTGCCATGGCGTGGTTTCCGCCGGCCGTGTTCTCGATGAGGATGGGCACCGCGAATCCGCCCTTGTCCTGCTGCCGCTCGAACAGCTTGCGCCAGTTGACGAATCCCTCGGCCATCTCCTCGTCGGAGCGCACGTGGCCGCCGTGCACGACCAGCCCGAAGGCGCCCAGCTCGGCGGCGGCCTTGGCCTGCTGCGCCACCGCGTTGCGCGAGGGCATGCGCAGCCGGTTGTTCAGGCTGGCCACATTGATCTGATAGGAGGAGTGCACCACCAGGTCGATATCGCTGGCCTTGATCTCTTCGGCCCGCGGATGGGGTTGGGGCTTGTCCCAGCTCTGCGGATCCACCACGAACATCTGGATGACGTCGGCCCCGAGCTTCTCGCCGAAGCCGATCGGGTCGCTGTCCATTCGGACGTGAGCTCCAATGCGCATGCGGCCAGCGTATCCCCGACCCCCGACAGCGCAGACGGGGTCATCAGGGGCGATAAGCAAACGTTGAGTGTTGCGTTAGCGGGATGCGCGTAGATAGTTCGGTAGGCCGCGAATCGGCTACAGTTTCGGTGTTTTCGGATCGGCCCGAACGATCACGCCGATCGTCTGTGGTACCTCGCGCGCTGGTGGGTCCCGGCACGTGGAATGGGAAGTGGGAGATCGTCATGCTGTCCAACGGTGACGTTTTTGCTGGGTATGTCATCGAACGGCAGCTCGGCCGGGGTGGCATGGGTTCGGTGTACCTGGCCAAGCATCCGCGGCTGCCGCGGATGACGGCGCTCAAGCTGCTGAATCGGGAGATGGTCTTCGACAAGGAGGTCCGCGCCCGCTTCGAGCGCGAGGCCGACCTGGTCGCGCAACTGGACCACCACAATATTGTCACCGTCTACGACCGCGGGCTCGAGGACGGCCAGCTGTGGATCTCCATGCAGTACATCGACGGCATCGACGCCGCCAGCGTGAATCCGCAGACGCTGCCGCCCGAGCGGGCCGTGCAGATCGTCGCCGAGATGGCCGACGCCCTGGATTACGCGCACCGCAACGAGGTGCTGCACCGGGATGTGAAGCCCGCCAATATCCTGCTGGCCCGCTCCACCGGCGGTAAGGGCGAGCGGGTGTATCTGACCGACTTCGGCATTGCGCGGCTGCGCGACGACAGCGGTCACCTGACCCAGACCGGGACGTTCACCGCGACCCTGGCCTACGCCTCGCCCGAGCAGCTGACCGGCTCCGCGCTGGACGGCCGCTCCGACCAGTACTCGCTGGCCTGCACGCTGTTCTGGCTGTTCACCGGGTCCGGTCCGTTCTCGGCGACCAATCCGGCGGCCGTCATCCAGGGGCATCTGCAGAATCCGCCGCCGCCGCTGGGCAGTGCACGCGCCGGGCTGCCGCCGAGCCTGGACCTGGTGATCGCCAAGGCCATGGCCAAGCGTCCCGAGGATCGCTTCCCCAGCTGCAGCGACTTCGCGGCCGCCGCCCGCCGCGCCCTGGCCAATCCGAGCGCGCCGGCCATTCCGCTGGTGCAGCGCACGTCGCCGCCGATGCCGGTGATGCCGTACACCGGCGGGCCGAACCCGGTGGCGCCGTCCCCGACCGGGGGCGCCATGCCGACCGGTATGCCCATGTATACGGGTGGTGCCATGCCGACCGGCAATCCGGTGACCGGAGGCGCGTACTCGACCGGTGTGCCGATGACCGGTGCGCCCATGCCGACCGCGGGCCCGCGTCCGCAAACAGCGCCGCCGTCCCAGGCGGTGCCGTATCCGGCTCCGATACAGGTCAATCCGGCCCCGCCCAAGCCGGTCGCCGGTAACTACACCGGGCGCGGGACCAATCAGTACACCCAGCCGCCGTCCTATACCTATCCGAGCCCGGGCCAGCCGCAGCGTCCGCCGGTCGCGCCGGTGGGCGCGCATCGGCCGCCGGCGCCGGCGAAGTCGAATACCGGCCTCATCATCGGCATCGTGCTGGCGGTGGTGGTGCTGCTCATCGTGGTGGTCGCGGTGATCGCGGCGGCGGGCAGCAAGGCCGGCGGCACCAAGGCCGGTGGCGCGCCGGGCAGTGTGGTGAACACCTCGGCGGGCGCGGCGCCCGGGGGAGCCCAGCAGATCGACTGGTCGGTCGCGGCCAAGCAGTTCCCGAAGCTGCTGCCCGCCGTCAAGACCGGCGGCAAGGGCTACAACGGCGCGACCTGCTGGGTGGCCGACTCGCCGGTCTCCTCCGACGCCACCGACGGCACCCCGGACTTCGGCGACTGGAAGGTGCAGTGGCGCTGCTACGGCGGCAGCAACAACAACGACCCCTTCTACCGCATCTTCGCCTACGACTCGGCCGCCACCGTGCAGACCGTCCTGAGCGGTCTGACCCCGGACACCAAGTCGCAGGACGCGAACGGCGGCAAGACCTACACCAACTACCAGCTCACCGACGACAGCCACCCGCGCCTGGTGACCGCCTTCACCGGCGACAACAACCGCACCCAGTACCTCATGTACACCGACGGCCTCACCGGCAGCCTCGATCCGGTCCTGAAGTGGTGGAAGAACGCCCCCATCAACTGACCGCTCGCTGACCTCGCATATTCGAATCCCGAAGCTGATCAGGCTAGGGTCGGCGCAGTATCTGGTTCGCGGCCCAAGCACAGGTCGATGGAGCGCTTGTTCTGGACTGACGGAGCGGGGGAGCGAAGCGGAGGAGCGGCGGAGGGAAGAACGAGACCTCAGGGCCGCGAACCCGCCGGAGCGAAGCGGAGGCAAATAGATACAGAAAGGGAAGTTGTGCTGCGCGCTGGGGAAGTGTTCGCGGGTTACGAGATCGAACGCGAACTCGGCCGCGGCGGCATGGGGTCGGTGTATCTGGCCCGGCACCCCCGTCTTCCCCGGTTGATCGCGCTGAAGCTGCTGAGCCGGGACGTGTTCGGCGATATCGAGATCCGGCGGCGGTTCGAGCGGGAGGGTGATCTCGTCGCGCGGCTGGATCATCCCAATATCGTGCCGGTCTACGACCGCGGCATCGATGACGCGCAGCCGTGGATCGCCATGCGCTACATCGACGGCCCCGACGCGTCCCAGCTGGAGGCCGCGAATCTGCCGCCGCGCCAGGCGATCCGGATCATCGCCGAGACCGCGCGGGCCCTGGATTTCGCGCATCGCCGCGGCGTGCTGCACCGGGATGTGAAGCCCGCCAACATCCTGCTCGAACGGCTGGACGGCGAGGAGCGAGTGTTCCTGGCGGACTTCGGCATTGCCCGTCTGCGCGACGACGCCACCAAGCTGACCCAGACCGGCTCGTTCACCGCGACGCTGACCTACGCCTCCCCGGAGCAGCTCTCGGGTCAGCCGCTGGATCCGCGCTCGGATCAGTATTCGCTGGCCTGCACGCTGTTCCGGTTGCTGACCGGGGATGTGCCGTTCGCCGCCGAGCATCCGGTGGGCATCATCCACGGTCACCTCAATCAGGCGCCGCCGCAGGTCAGCACGCTGCGGGCCGGCCTGCCGCAGGCGCTGGACGCCGTGCTGGCCCGCGCGCTCGCCAAACACCCTGAGGGACGGTTCGATTCGTGCGGCGAGTTCGCCGCGGCGGCCCAGCAGGCGCTGGAGAATCCGGCCGGGGCCACCGTGGTGGCGCACTCGCCGTTCGTTGCGCAGTCCGGCGGATCACCGGCGGCACCAGGGCAATTCGGTCCCGCGCCGACGACCCCGTACGGTGTCGATCCGAATTCCGTTCCCGGACAGCAGCCGCCCGCGACCATGCGCTACACCGCCCAGGC
>NZ_JBHZCS010000012.1:0-103728 GCF_042755705.1 Nocardia sp. NPDC059154 | reverse complement strand
TCCACGAAACACAGCCCCCCCCGACCTTACACTGCCCCGCACCCTCGCCTACCCCTCCCCCCGCCCCGCCCCCGCCGCGTCCGGCGCCGCCGCGGAAGAAGCGTTCGAAGCTGCGGGGCTGCCTGCTGGGTGCGGCGGCCGTCGTGGTGCTGCCGCTGGTGGCGGTCGGCGGGTGTCTGGCCGCGCTGGATCGGAGTGGGACCTCGCACACCCCGGCGACCACCTCCGAGGCGCCCACGCCGACCACCGACGACGAGCCGACCCCGACCGAGACCACCGATCCCGCCGCCGGTATCCCGGAGCATTCGGGCACCGACGCGCAGGTGCTCAGCCAGCGCTTCCCGCAGATGCTGCCGCAGTCCGACCCGAACGCCGACTCGAACTCCGGCACCGGCTACCAGGGCGCGGCATGCTCGACCTACCAGCATTCCGCGCCCCCGCCCGACACCGGATCCGGCGATCCCGACCTGGGCAACTGGGCGGTGGCCTGGAACTGTGCGGGCGGTGTCGGCCACCCGAGCTACCGTTTCGTCATGTACCGGTCGGCCGCCGATGCCGAGGACGCCCTGAACACGCTGTCGGGGTTCTCCCGGTCCGACGTCAAGGTGCACGGCAACCTGTACACGAACTACCAGCTCAGCGACAGCGCCCTGCTGCGTCCGCGCCTGGTGACGGAGTTCCACTCCCAGGACGGCAAGCACGCTTTCCTGATGTACAGCACCGGTTTCCTCGCCACCGACGACCAGCTGCTGGATTGGTGGCGGTCCGCCCCCATCAATTGAGGGCTGTTCGACGGGCGTGTTTGTGTGGAGTCTGTGAGGACATCGGCATCGGGGACATCCCGGATGGCGTCCATCCCAGAACCTAGACACACTGGACATCATGACTTCGAACGTCTCGGAATCCGCCACGCTCGAGCAGAGCACGGCCGCGGTCGCCGCCCGAGCGACCGATCTTGTGAAGATCTACGGATCGGGCGACACACAGGTTCGTGCGCTGGACGGGGTGACGGCCGAGTTCGCGAAGGGCGAGTTCACCGCCATCATGGGGCCCTCGGGCTCGGGCAAGTCGACCCTCATGCACTGCCTGGCCGGTCTCGATGCCGCCACCGCGGGCACGGTCCACATCGGTGACACCGATCTGACCAAGCTCTCGGACAAGCAGATGACCATGCTGCGCCGCGACCGCATCGGCTTCGTCTTCCAGGCGTTCAATCTGGTCCCCACGCTGACCGCGCTGGAGAACATCACGCTGCCGTTGGATATCGCGAACCGCAAGACCGACGAGGAGTGGCTGGCGACGGTGGTCAAGCGGCTGGGCCTGGGCGACCGGCTCACCCACCGGCCCGCCGAGCTGTCGGGTGGTCAGCAGCAGCGCGTGGCCTGTGCTCGCGCGCTGGCGGGCAAGCCGGACATCATCTTCGGTGACGAGCCGACCGGCAATCTGGACTCGCACTCCTCCGGTGAGGTGCTCAGCATCCTGCGGGCGGCGGTCAACGAGTTCGGGCAGACGGTGGTGATCGTGACCCACGATCCGCGCGCGGCCTCCTACGCCGACCGGGTCGTCTTCCTCGCCGACGGCCAGATCGTGGACGAATTGCGGGAGCCCACCGCCGATTCCGTGCTCGACAAGATGAAGTCGCTGGAGACGCTCTGATGGCTGCCTCCCCGATGCGCAAGGTCGCCTTGCGCAATCTCGCCGCGCACAAGGTGCGCCTGGTGTTGACCGTGCTGTCGGTCGTGCTCGGAACCGCCTTCATCTCAGGGTCTTTCATCTTCACCGACACGCTGCAGAGCACCTTCGACGGCATCTTCGCCGCCCAGGCCAAGGGCGTGGACGTGCGGGTGCAGCCCAAGGAGCAGCAGTCGCTCGGTGTGCCGAACGACGTGGTGGACAAGCTCTCCCACCTGGACGGCGTCAAGACCGTCGCGCCCAGCGTCAACGGCCCGGTGGTGCTGCTGAAGGACGGGCACGCCGTACAGACCGGTGGCGCACCGAGTTTCGGGCAGTCGTATCTGCCGCCGGGCAAGTCGGTGGCCGAGCCGGACAAGTTCATCGACGGCGTGCCGCCCGCCCAGCCGGGTC
Source organism: Nocardia sp. NPDC059154 (assembly GCF_042755705.1). Taxonomy (NCBI): domain Bacteria; kingdom Bacillati; phylum Actinomycetota; class Actinomycetes; order Mycobacteriales; family Nocardiaceae; genus Nocardia; species Nocardia sp. NPDC059154. The sequence continues at coordinate 101,643 of NZ_JBHZCS010000012.1, read as the reverse complement.
AGGTCGCCATCAACAAGGGCGGTGCGGAGCGGGCCGGGCTGAAGGTCGGCGACCACACCACGGTGCTGGTGCCGTCCAAGGGCAATATCGACGTCACCATCTCCGGCATCTACGACATCGACGCCTCCAGTACCGGCGGGTTCATCGCGCTGCAGTTCGAGGATGCGCAGGCCCGCCAGCTGTTCACCGACGGCCTGCATGTCGCGTACGTGGACATCGCGGCCCAGCCCGGGGTGAAGGCCGATGATCTGCGCGATCGGCTCAAGGCGGCGCTGCCCGACTACAAGGTGCAGGACGCCCAGCAGGTGCGTGACGACTTCAAGGCGCAGCTCGGCAATGCGCTGAAGTTCATCAACTACTTCCTGCTGGCGTTCGGGTCCATCGCATTGCTGGTGGGCACGTTCATCATCTACAACACCTTCTCCATGCTGGTTGCGCAGCGGCTGCGCGAACTGGCGCTGCTGCGCGCGGTCGGCGCGAGCCGCGGGCAGATCTCGCGGTCGGTGGTGGGGGAGTCGCTGATCGTCGGATTGATCGGCAGCGCACTGGGTCTGGCGGCGGGCGTCGGCCTGTCGTTCGGCCTGTCCGGGCTGCTGAATGCCTTCAAGCTGGGGCTGCCCACCGGCACCATGTCGCTGCAGCCGCGCACCGTGCTGGTGGCCCTCGGCGTCGGCACCGTGGTCACGGTGCTCAGTGCGTACGCGCCGGCACGGCGGGCGGCCAAGGTGCCGCCGGTGGAGGCGATGCGCTCGGAGTCCAACTCGGCCGGAGAGTCGTTGCGGCTGCGCACCATTATCGGCGCGGTGCTGGCGGTGGCCGGCGCGGTGCTGGTGGTGCTGGGTGCGCGCGGCACCGGCGGCAGCGCGGCCACCGTGGTCGGAATCGGCGCTGCCGCACTGATTTTCGCGGTGCTGTTCGCCTCACCGGCGCTGTCGCGACCGGTGGTGACCGGGTTGGGTGTGCTGGTGCGGCCGTTCGGTCCGGTCGGAAGGATGGCGCGCAACAACGCGATTCGCAATCCGCGCCGGACCGCCGCGACGGCTTTCGCGCTGACCCTGGGCCTGATGCTGGTGTCCGCCATCGGCATGCTCGGCTCCTCGGCCAAGGCCAGTGTGAGCGACCTGGTCGACAAGGGCGTGAATGCCGACTACATCCTGGCCGGGCCGCCCGGCGGCATCATCGGCGTCCCCCTGGCCGCCACCGCCACCGTCGGGCAGGTGCCGCAGGTCAAGGACGTGGTGGCCTTCCACGGTGTCGCCCTGAGGGTCGACGGCAAGCAGGTGCTCGGCACCGCGCCCGAGGGCCCGATGGCCAAGGTGCTCAACTACACCGTGGAGCAGGGCACCGACCAGCTCGGCGACGACGACATCATGGTGTCGGAAACCTATGCCTCCGACCATGATTGGAAGCTCGGCGAGAGCGTCGAGATCTCCAGCATGGACTACAAGAAGTTCAAGGTCACCGTCGCGGGCATCTACAAGGACACCCAGCTGCTGCAGAACATGGTCACCCCCATGGCCCTGTACCAGAAGACGGTCCCGGTCAGCTACCAGTCCAGCTTCCTGGTCCTGGTCGCCGCCCAGCCCGGCGCCGACCTCCCCGCCATGCGGAAGAACCTGGAGAAGGCCACCGAGCAGTACGTCATCGTCCAGGTCCAGGACCGCAACGACTTCAAGGGCGCCGAGGGCAAACAGATCGACACCCTGCTGGCCATCCTCTACGGCCTGCTGGCGCTGGCGGTGGTCATCGCCATCCTCGGCATCGTCAACACGCTGGCCCTGTCGGTGGTGGAGCGCCGTCGCGAAATCGGCATGCTCCGCGCGGTGGGCATGCAGCGGGCCCAGGTCCGCCGCAGCATCTACCTCGAATCCATGCTCATCGCCATCTTCGGCGCGGTGGTAGGCGTCATCCTCGGCCTCGCGCTCGGCGTAGGCTTCCTCAAAACCCTTGCCGACCTGGGCATTGCCACCATCGCCGTGCCCTGGGTCCAAATCGTGCTCATGCTCCTCGCCTCCGGCGTGGTCGGCGTCCTCGCCGCCCTCTGGCCCGCCGTGCGAGCCGCCCGCACACCCCCACTGGCCGCCATCGCCGACCTGTAAGCACTCCGGACCGATCTGGGCCCCTCGGGATTTCGATCCCGAGGGGCCCATTTCGTCTCCGCTGCCGCGGCCTCGCTGCCGGGGCTGAGACGAGTTGTCATCGGGCGTTCACCCGGCGCGCCCGAAGAAGTCAGATTTGCTGCCTACTGTCAGCCGCCATGTTTGCTGTGGCCGGGGAGGGACTCGGGACGCGGGTCGTCCTGGAGGAACTGAGCCGTACCTATTCGGACGGGACCGGTTTGCTGCCCACCGATCTGGTGATCGAACCCGGGGAGTTCGTGTCGGTGCTCGGGCCGTCCGGGTGTGGGAAGTCCACGCTGTTGCGGCTGCTGGCGGGGTTGGACCGGCCGCAGCGGGGGCGGATTCGGCTCGGTGACGAGGTGGTCTGCGATGTCGGGCGGGGGGATTTCGTGCCGCCGCGGCGCAGGCGTCTGGGGATGGTGTTCCAGGATCTGGCGTTGTGGCCGCATCTGACTGTCGCGGCGAATGTCGGGTTCCCGCTGCGGGTTACCGGCGTCGCGCGCGCCGAGGCGGGGCAGCGGGTGGCCGAGGCGCTGGCGCGGGTCGAGCTGGCCGCGGCGGCGGAGAAGATGCCGTATCAGTTGTCCGGCGGGCAGCAGCAGCGGGTGGCCATCGCCCGGGCGCTGGTGGCGCGGCCGAGCCTGCTGCTGATGGACGAGCCGCTGTCGGCGCTGGATGCGGCGCTGCGGGAGCAGCTGCGCACCGAGATTCGGTCGCTGACCACGGAATTGGGTCTCACCACGGTCTTCGTCACCCACGATCAGGCGGAGGCGTTGAGCATGTCCGACCGCATCGTGGTGATGCGGGCCGGGCGCGTGCTGCAGCACGGTAGTCCGGAGGAGCTGTATCACCGGCCCGCCGATCTGTTCGTGGCGGAGTTCGTCGGCACCTTCAATCCGCTGCCGTCCGGTGGCGGTGTGCGCGCCGAGGCCGTGCGGGTCCTCGGCGACACACCCGCCGGGCCGGACGAAGTGACCGTGTCGGGGACGGTCCGGTCGTCCGTCTTCACCGGCGGCGCATACCAGTTGCGCTGCGCGGTCGACGGCGTCGATCGGCTCTGGACGGTTCCGGACCGGCGCGCGCACGCGGCCGGGACCGAACTGCGGCTCGCGGTGCGGGCAGACGACGTCGTCACTCCCGCCGCCTGAACCCGCTCTCCACCAGGCTTTTTCGAAAGGAATCCCCGAAATGTCGATGTCCCGTCGCGCTTTCGCCGCGGCCACGCTCGCGTCGGCGCTCGTGCTCGCCGGTTGCGGTTCGGCCGCCGATGACACCGCGAAGACCGCGGTCACCAGCACCTGGACCGCCCCGGCGGGCCTGTCGGGCGAACTCACCCTGTACTCGGCCAACCCGCAGGAACTCACCGACGACCTGGTGGCCGCCTTCACCAAGGCGTCCGGCGTGAAGGTGAACGTCTTCGCCGGTGAGACCGGCAAGATCACCGCGAAACTCGATGCCGAATGGGCGAATCCGCAGGCCGACATCGCCTACCTGGCCTCCTGGACCCCGGCCGCGAAGTACGCCGCCGACGGCCGCACCCTGCTCTACCGCCCGGCCGGATCCGACCAGATCCGCGCCGGCTGGGCCGGCAAGGACGACGCCTTCGTCGGCCGCGACGGTTCGGCGCTGACGCTGGTGGTCAATACCAAGGCCACCACCGCCCGCCCGCAGGACTGGGCCGATCTGGCCGGGCCGGACTACAAGGGCAAGGTGATCATGCCCGACCCACGCGAATCCGGCACCGCCCGTGACCTGATCGCCGCCATGGTCGCGGCCTGGGGCAAGGACAAGACCTGGGAGCTGTTCGACAAGCTCTTCGCCAACGGCATGGTGGTGCACGGGGCGAACGGCCCGGCCCTCGACGATGTCACCGCCGGATCCCATGCCGTGATCCTGGGCGGCGTCGACTACTCCGCCTACGATGCCATCGCCAAGGGCGAACCGCTGCAGGTGATCTCGCCGTTCTCCGGCACCACCATCACCCCGCGCCCGGTGTTCGTGCTGAAGACCGCCAAGAACCCGGCCGCGGCGAAGGCATTCCTGGACTTCATGTTCGCCCAGCAGGGTCAGCAGATCTCGGCCGCGCACCAGATGATTCCGGCGCGGCCCGAGGTGTCCGTCGCCGACGGCACCCGCAAATACGAGGACGTCAAGCAGCTTTCGTTCACCTGGGACCAGGTGAAGAGCAGCGGCAGCGACGTACTCGCCGAATTCACCAAGCGCTATCTGGGCGCGGCGTGACCGCACGCCTCGACGAGGCCGCATCCGGTCGCGCGGCCACCCGCCCGCGCACCGGCGGCGGGGTCTACGCCCTGCTGGCGCTGCTGCTGGTCGGTGTGGCCGCGCCGCTGGTGGCGGTGCTCATCCGGGCGGTGACCGGCTACGACGGGCGGCCGTCCGCGCTCGGGCAGCTCACCGAATCGGCGAATCTGCGGATCGTCGGCAATACGGTTTTGCTTGGTGTGCTGGTCGTGGTCATCGCCACCGTGATGGCCGCGCCGCTCGCCTTCCTCATGTCGTGGACGCCGCTGCGGCGGCACCGATGGATCGACATCGCTGTCATGGTCCCGTTCCTCACCCCGCCGTATGTGGCGGCCATGGCGTGGCTGGACTTCACCCGCGTCAACGGTCTCGCCGAGCGGTGGTTCGGGCCGTTCGGCGCGGGGTTGCGCGCGGTGGTGGAGACCCCGGTCGGGATGGCGGCCATCATGGCGTGTGAAATCTTCACCTTCCTGTACCTGCTGCTGCGCAACCGGCTCGACACCATCCCCGCCAGCGCGGATGAAATGGCCGCGGTGGCAGGGGCATCCGCCGGGCAGCGGCTGCGGCTGGTGCTGGCCCCGCTGCTGACACCCACCTATGCGCTGGGCGTGCTGATCGTGTTCATCCGCGCCGCAGGCGAATTCGGCACGCCGGTCACGCTCGGCAATCAGATCGGATTTCCGGTGCTGGTGTCGGAGATCTACGGGAACGTCACCATCGACCCGCTGAATTTCCCGCGGGCTGCTGCATTGTCGAGCCTGCTGCTGGCGATGGGCATGACCGTGTGGGGGCTGCAGCAGTGGGTGAGCCGCCGCGATATCGGGTTCGGCGGCCGCGCCGCGCGCCGCGCCACCGTCGGGACCGGTCGCTGGACCGCGGCCGCGCTGCTGTGGCCGGGCCTGGTGCTGCTGGTGTCGGTGGTGGTGCCGTATATCGCGATCCTGCTGGGCGCCATGACGATTCTGCGGTCCAAGCCGCCGACGCCGGACAATCTCACCTTCGACTACTTCGCGCGGGTGCTGCGTCCAGGCCGGGGGCTGGAGGCGCTGCAGAACAGCGTGGTGCTGGCCTGCATCGCGGCCACCGTGACGACCGTGCTGGCCGTCGCCTGCGCCCTGGTGATCGTCCGGCGCGGCCGGGATGCCGTGCCGCGGGCGCGATCCGCGGCCCGGCGGGGCGTCGATCTGCTCGGTATCGCGCCCGACACCGTGCCCACCATCGTGCTGGTCATCGGCTTCATCTTCTTCTGGAACGCGCCCTGGCTGCCGGTCACGCCCTACAACACGCGCGCGATGGTGGTGCTCGCCTATGTGGTCATCACCCTGCCCATGGCGTTGCAGCAGGTGAAGACCGCCTATGCCGCCATCGACGACACCCTGCTGGAGGCCGCGGCCGCCGCGGGCGCGAACACCTGGCAGGTCCTGCGCCGCATCACGATTCCGCTGCTCGTCCCCGGCATCGTCGCGGGCTGGCTGCTGGCGTTCCTGCTCGGTGTGCGCGAGGTCGTCGCGTCCTCGATGGTGCGGCCGTCCTCGCTGCCGCTGCTGTCGCCGTGGATTCTCGGCCAATTCGATCAGGGCCACCGTGCCGAGGCGATGGCCATGACCGTGATCGGCGTGCTCAGCTCGACCGTTGTCCTGGTGATCCTGGAGTGGTGGCGGCACCGCCTCACCGACCGGTCCACCCGATGATCCGGCTGGCACACGTCGCCGACATCCACCTGGGCGCCCGCCTGCGGGCGGTCCCGGACTATCCCGGATGCCCTGCCATCGACCCGGTCGAGGACGCCTACGCCGCGTCCGCCGCTCTCCTGCAACGGATTCTCGACGAACGCTATGACGGCGTCCTCCTCGCCGGCGACCTGTTCGACCGGCACGAAGCCACCCCGCGCGCGCTCGCCACCGCCGAACAGGCGTTGGCCGACCTGCACGACGCGGGCATCCCCGTGGCTCTCATCTGGGGCAACCACGACGCCGAATCTCCCCTCCCGCAACACCTCCGGCTACCACCCACCACCTGGCTCGCCCCCGCCGACAACCCTGCCACCCACCACTGGCCCGACCTCGGCATCGTCCTGCACGCCCAGTCCATCGCCGCCCGCGACGACCTGCGCGACCTTGCCGCCGGCTACCCCACGCCCCTCGCCGCCGCGACCAACATCGCCCTCCTCCACACCAGCCTCACCGGCCAACACAGCCGCCGCGCCTGCGCCCCAACCACTCTCGCCACTCTCGCCGCGCATGGCTACGACTACTGGGCCCTGGGCCACGTCCACCAGCGCACCCACCTCGGCCCGGCCTCCTATGCGGGAAGCCCCCATCCCGCCCGCAAGTCCGAGACGGGCCCGCGTGGTTTCCTCGAACTCCGCCTTTCCGGCACCCTCACCACCCACCCCGTCGACACCTCGCCGGTCATCCGCGAACCTCTCACCGCCACAACAGAAGACGACATCTGGAAGCAGTTCGACAACTACCCGCCGACCGCCCGTCTCGTGATCTGGACCCTGAACGGCCCCACCGACCTGCTCGCCCCCGCCCGCGCCGCAGCCCGCAACTACCCCAACTTCGCAGTGGCACTTCCATGATCAACCGCGGGTAGCCCGGCCTGTATGGCCGGGCTACCCGGTCGGTGGAGTTGTCAGGCGCCGAAGTCGGCGCGGTGGTCCTCGCCCCACTCGGCGAGAGTGCGTCCGGGCTTGCCGGTCACCACGGTGGCGGGACGCACCCGGTCGGGGGTGGTGAGGGTGTCGCTCCAGTAGTCGAGCAACATCTTCATGATCGGCTCCGGGATGAATTGCGCTGTCTCGGCGCGGAATTCGTCGGCCGTGATCTCGATCAGCGGGATCTCCCGGCCGAGCGCGGCACTGAGCGTGGCGACCTGCTCGGTGCGGGTGAGCGCCTGCGGGCCGGTGATCGGGATGATCTGGCCGATGTGCTCGTCGGACAGCAGCGTCTCGGCCGCGGCCTCGGCGACGTCGAATTCGTGGATCGGGGCCTGAGCGGACGCCAGGTACGGTGCCCGGATCGGCGCACCCGAGCCGATCTGCCACCGCCATTCGAGCAGGTTGTTGGCAAAGGTGCCGGGGCGCAGGATCGTCCACCCGTCGGTGCGCTCGGTGACGGCGGCTTCCACGGCACTGTGGTGCAGCTGGCTCGCCGAGCCGTGGTCGCGGGGGAATTCCATCGCCGCCGCCAGCGAGGACAACACCGTGAACCGGTGCACTCCAGCGGCCACAGCCGCGTCCATGAAAGTGTCGACGCCCCGCGCCGGGAACACGAAGGCGCGATCAACACCCTCGAACACCTGCGCCCCGAGGGTCGAGGCGTCGGCGAGATCACCCGCGACAACCTCGACCCCCTCGGGCAGGTTCGCGTCCTCGGGCTTCCGGGTCAGCGCGCGGACCGCGACGCCGCGAGCGAGGAGGGTGGAGACCAGGTGACGACCGACGCCCCCGGTCGCTCCGGTGACGAGAACGGTCGGGCGGGAGTTGCGAATCTCTGTGCTGCTCATGACATGAATATTTCCGCTAAAGCCCACCCCACCACATCACGAGAATTCGTTATTTCCCGTACTACCTCGGGGCGTTCAGCTGCACGAGCATTGCGCCGATCAGCATGATCACCGCCCCGGCTATTTGTGTCGGCCCAAGCGACTGGCCGAGCAGTAGCCAGGCCAAAGCGGCGGCGATCAGAGGTTCCACCACGGCCAGCACGCTCGCCACGGCCGAGGGCAGGTCGCGGAGGGCTCGGAGTCCGGCCAGGTAGGGCAGCACGGTGCCGGCGACGGCCAGGGTCAGCAAGAGCAGCCACACCGGAGCCTGCAGACCGCCCAATACAGCGGGGGCTGTGAGTAAGTGGGTGGGTAGCGTCCACGGCGGGGTGAACGTTGCCACCACTACTGCGCCGATGGTCAATCCGAGGGCAGTCAGCCCGGCCGGGTCGTGCCTACCGGCACCGTGTTCGCCGAGCAGGAAGTATCCGGCCGAGCAGATCGCCGAGCCCAGACCGGCGGCAAGGCCGAGCATGTTCAGGTGGGTGGTCTGCCAGAGCTGTGCGACCAGGGCCAAGCCGGTCAGCGCCAATCCGATGCCCAGCCAAACCGGTGCGGGCAGCCTGGTGTGCCGTGTTCTCTGCACCCAGAGCGCGACCAGCACGGGCGCGAGGTTGACCAGCACCATTGCTACCGCAACTGGAATCCGGGCCACCGCAACGAAGAACAACAGTTGCACCCCGGCGACGCCGAGCACTCCATAGCCGAGCAGTAACCACAGGTCGGCACGGCGGAACCGCAGCGCCCGCGGCCGCAATACGGCAACGGCCGGGACGAGGAGTATCGCGGCCAATGTGATCCGAACCGACGTCACCGCCGCCGGGGACCAGCCCGTCGCCATCACCGCCTTGGCCACCGGCCCGGAACTCGCGAACAGTGCCCATGAGGTCAGAGCCCACCCGGTCGCCCGGACTCGGATCGGAGGCCGCCCAACCCTTTCCGTCGTCGCCACCGCTGCAGTCTGACCGCGTGATCGCGCACCCGACCACAGAATTTCTGACGTGCGTCATCGAAGCCGGCCATTGCGACGCCTACCGGCGTGGCCGCTGCTCGACCGACGACTCGAAGCCGTCGGGCCGATGCCTGCCGGTGTGGAACTCGGTTGACCGGCAGGGCTGGTTCAGAGGGTGATGTGGAAGGGCTTGTCGCCCAGGGCGTTGTCGGGGGTCAGGGCGTCGGCGACGGCGAGGGTGACGACTGTGTCCGGGTGTTGCGGGGCGTCGGCCTTGGATTTGCTGCCCTTGATGATCACCGCGATCACGATGATGACGATGACCAGGACCGTGACGATGGCGGCGATCAGCCAGGCCGTCGTGTTCGAATTGCGTTGCGGGGGAGCGTAGGTCGGGGGTGGGTTGGTGTGTGGGGCGAAGGACTGCGGTTGGTTGTACGACGGGGCCGGGCCCACCGCCGGTTTCGAAAAGGTTTGCGGCGCGGGCTGATTCGGGTAGGCCGGGGTCGATACCTGCTGATTCGGAATCGGCTGGTTGGGGAAGGACGGGTTCGACGTGGGCGGGACCGGGTACGCGGGGCCCGGGCTGGGGTAGGACGGGGCCTGGTTCGGGTAGGACGGGCCCGGGCCCACGAGCGGGCGCGGCGTCGACGGTGTCGGATTGGGCGGTTGCTGGATCACCGGCTGCGGCCGGACGGGAGTCGGCGGGCGCGGGGCGACGACGGGCTGCGGATGCGCGGGAGTCGGCGGGCGCGGGGGCGCGGCGGGGCGGGGCGCCTGGAGGGCGCGTTCGGCGGCGGTGGCGAATTCGACGCAGGAGCGGTACCGGTCGGCCGGCCGCTTGGAGAGCGCCTTGGTGAGGACCGCGTCGATGGTGCGCGGCAGTGCCTGGCGGAGCGGGCTCGCCGGCGGCGGGGGCTGCTGGAGGTGGCCGCGGATGACCGCGGCGGGGCTGGTGCCCTCGAACGGGACTGTGCCGGTGAGGAGTTGGAAGAGCGTGCAGGCCAGGGAGTACTGGTCGGAGCGGCCGTCGAGGGACGCACCGGTCAGCTGTTCGGGCGAGGCGTAGGCGAGCGTGGCGGTGACCGTGCCGGTCTGGGTAAGGTGGCCGGTGTCATCGCGCAGGCGGGCGATGCCGAAGTCGGTCAGGTAGACACGTTCGCCGGAGCCGGTCTTGGACGACGAGCGGGCCAGCAGGATATTGGCCGGCTTCACATCGCGGTGCAGGACACCCAGGCCGTGCGCGTAGTCGAGCGCCTTGGCGGTCTCGCCGATGATCTGGGCCGCGCGCAGCGGCGGCAGTGTGCCCGGGGTGATCGAGGAAGCATTGATCCCGTCGATGTACTGCATGGAGATCCACAGCTGTTCGCCCTCGTCACCGCGGTCGTATACGGTGACGATATTCGGGTGGTCCAGCCGGGCGACCAGATCCGCCTCGCGGATGAAGCGGGCGCGAATCTCGTCGTCGGCGAACATCTCCTGATTCAGCAGCTTCAATGCCGTCATCCGCGGCAGCCGCGGATGCTTGGCCAGATACACCGAGCCCATGCCGCCGCGACCGAGCTCGCGTTCGATGACGTAATCGGCGAACACATCACCAGAGCGCACATCAGCCCCCGTTCTGTATCTAATGTGCCCTCCGCTTCGCTCCGGGCGGGTTCGCGGCCCTGGAGGTCTCGTTCTTCCCTCCCTCCGCTCCTCCGCTTCGCTCCCCCGCTCCGCTCAGTCCAGAACGAGACGGGCCGCGAACCATTGGGCACTTCCATCCTCGAGGCGCACCGCGTGGCGTGGTTTCTCCACGTGGTGCGTGCCCATTATGTCTGTCCACGCAGCGTGTTGTGTGCCCACGCCCCAACATCACCGCGATCCAGGGCCACCGCGAGCAGGTCGGGGAAGCGGTCCGGTGTGCAGGCGAAAGCGGGCACGCCCAGTGCGGCCAGCGCCGCCGCATTGTCGCGGTCGTAGGCCGGAGCGCCCTCGTCCGAGAGCGCCAGCAGCACCACCACCTGTACCCCGGCCTCCTTCATGGCGCGAATGCGCCGCAGCATCTCCGCGCGGACGCCGCCCTCGTACAGGTCGGAGATCAGCACGAACAGCGTGTCCGCCGGCCGGGTGATGAGCGACTGCGAGTAGGCGATGGCGCGATTGATATCGGTGCCGCCACCCAGCTGCGTGCCGAACAACACCTCCACCGGATCCGCCAGCTTCTCGGTGAGATCCACGACGGCCGTATCGAAGACCACCAGCGAGGTGCGCAGCGACCGCATGGACGCCAGCACCGCGCCGAACACCGAGGCGTACACCACGCTCGACGCCATGGACCCCGACTGATCGATGGCCAGCACCACATCCCGTTTGACGGCCTGCGCCTTGCGTCCGTACCCGACCAGCCGCTCGGGCACCACTGTCCGATGCTCGGGCAGGTAGTTCGCCAGGTTCTTGCGAATGGTCCGGTCCCAGTCGATATCCCGCAGCTTCGGCCGCGACACCCGCGCCGCCCGGTTCAGCGCCCCGCCCACGGCGGCCACGGTCGCCGCCGCGATCCGCCGCTCGATCTCCTGCACCACCTTCTCCACCACCATGCGGGCGGTGGCCTTGGTGGTCTCCGGCATCACCCGGTTCAGGCTCAGCAGCGTCCCCACCAGATGCACATCCGGCTCGACCGCCTCCAAAAGCTCGGGCTCGAGCAGCAATTCGGTGAGGTTGAGCCGATCCACCGCGTCCCGCTGCATCACCTCCACCACCGTCGAAGGGAAGTACCGGCGGATATCGCCCAGCCACCGCGACACCTGCGGCGCGGAACCCCCGAGCCCGCCCGAGCGCCGCCCGCTCCCGCCCTGCCCGCCGGAATCGTAGAGCGCCCCCAGCGCCCGATCCATCGCCTGATCGTCGGCGTTGCCCAGCCCGCCGCCCCCGAGCCCGGCCTCACCGGCGCTCCCGAGCACCAGCCGCCACCGCCGCCCCTGTGCCTCGTCCATCTCGTTCATGACAATCCCCTCGAAAGTTCGGCAACGCCCCGGTTTCGATGTGCAGTCATCCCGCCACTCCGAGAATCTCGGCCGCCCCGCGCATGGCGAGCTCGCCGCGGTCGGTGTCGTAGTCGGTGCTGCGGGCGCCCGAAGCCGTTGGCGCGCCGCGCCGTACGGCCTGGCCGATGGCCTGCCGCTCGCCGGATTCGAATGCTCCGAAGGTCCGGCGCAGCAACGGCAGGGTGGCGACGAACTGCGCCTCCTCGAGGCCGCACAGCCAATCGTCGATGAGCGACAACAGGTTTCGGTCGTGGACCAGGAGCAGCCCGCGCCCGCCCAGGAAGCCGTCGATCCAGGCCGCCTTGTCGGGAGCGGTGCGCCCGACCGACAGCGCCGCGGATAGTCGGCGCCCGGATTCCGCGCCGTCGATGCGCTCGGCATCGCAGAGCAGGCGGACCGCGCGCCCGACGATCCCGCCGTTGACGTCATCGCGATCGGCGAGGGTCTCCAGCGTGGACAGCCAAGTCCCGGTGGCCCATTCGTCGTCACGCGCCGACAGCGCCAGATGCACCGCATCGATCTGAGCCCGCAGCGCGGCGGACGCGTCGGCATCCAGCCCGGTCACCGCGCCCGGCAGACCCGCGCAACTGCGAACCAGCAGACTGTCCGCCACCCGGGTCAGCGCCGCGCTGTCCGTGCCGCGCACATCGCCGTAGCGCACGATCCGCAGCAATCCGGGTAGCGCGGACATCAGATGGGTGACGTCGTGATCCAGCGCCGCAACCGATTCCAGCCGCGCGATGAGTCCATCGGTGGCCCCGCCGAGATCGGCCAGCAGCGCCTCCTCCAGCGCGGACGCCACCTTCCCGACCGTCGCGTCCGGATCCTGGGCCGTATCGAGGATTTTCGCTTCGGCCGCCGACCGCAGCGTGGTACCCCAGCGCGACGCCTCGACGATCGAGATCGCCAGCTCCGGCCGCCACCGCAGCGTCCACGTCTCCCGGAAGGTGCCGGTATTGCGCACCTGGCTGTCGGTCAGCTTGCCCCACCCGATGCCCAGCAGCCGGAGCCGGTGCAGCAGGCGCGATCTCGCCAGCCCGCCATCGGTGCGCAGATCCAGATCCACCGTCCGTTCCAGGGCCTGCTGCTTCAGCCGCAGCGTCCTGATCTGGGCCCGCAGATCCGCCTCCAGCGGTACCGTCGGCGTCCCGTCCGGGACCGTCCCCAGCGCCTCGCCCACCACCAGTTGGGTACTGACCAGCCGCAACAGCGTCTCGTCACCGTCGCACAGCACCGACCGGGTGGCCTCGGTGACCTCCGACAAGCCGGCGAGCGGCCGCCCCCGCAGGGTCGCGAGAGTGTCGGCCAGCCGCACGGATTCGATGATGTGCGCGCTGGACACCGGCAGATCGTGGGCCCGCAGCGTGCCCGCCACCTTGGTCAGCCACCGCGCGATGGGCTGCTCGGTCTCGGTGAACAGGTGGTGGTACCAGCCCGGCGAGGTAATGCCCGCGCCGTAGCCGGACGAGCTCGCCAGCCGCGAATGCGTCCACGGCACCCAGGTCAGCGTGGCCTTGCTCTTCGGCATGCCCTTGAGGATCCGGGCATCGGCCACGGCCGGGCCCAGCTTGCCCTCCAGTGCCGGCGCGTGCCACGCGCCGCACACCACGGCCAGCCGCTGTGCGCCGTCCTTCAAGGCCTTTCGCATGATCTGCCGCATGTGCGCCTCACGCCGCAATGTGTGCGCGTCCACCGTGATCCGTACCGATTCGATGGAGACCGGTCCGTCCTCCGAGAGCGGTTCGTCCTCCTCTGCTGTCCCGGACCCCCCGACCGGGACAACGGAATCGGATTCCCGGCCGGCGGTGGCGCCGTCCAGGTGCTCGGCGTGCTCCCGCAAGGCGCCCATGGCCTCGTTGACGGCTGCGAAGATATCGGCGTCCGAGGCGGATTCGACGATGGCGTCCCACCAGCGTTCGGCGTCGTCGTACCCGGCGGCGGCCGCCAGGATGGCCAGCGGATCGGTCCGGTCGCCGGGCTCGTCCGCCACCGCGAGCGCGACATTCGCGGGCAGATCGCAGAAGCCCACGGCCACACCGTTGTCCACCGCGTACCGCAGCGCCACCCACTCCGGTGAGAAGGTCGCGAAGGGCCAGAACGCGGCCTTGGCCGGGCTGTCGGGCTGATAGGCGAGCAGCGCCACCGGCGGCGACATCCCCTCGGCCGCAAGGTAACCGATGAGCGGATCGGCATCGGACGGCCCCTCGATGAGGATGGCGTCCGGCCGGAACCGCGCCAGCGCCAGCGCGAGCGAGCGGGCCGAACCCGGCCCGTGGTGGCGGATGCCGAACACCCGCGTCTCGGTCGGCACTCCGGCCTCGGTCGATACCGCGACGGCAATGGTCATTCGTGCACCTCGCGGCAGGCCCGGTAGAAGTCGGCCCAGTCGGGGCGCTGCCGCACCACGGCCTCCAGATATTCCGTCCACACCACCTGGTCGGCGACCGGATCCTTGACCACCGCGCCCAGTACCGCGCCCGCGATATCGGCGGGCCGCAGCACGCCGTCGCCGAAGTGCGCTGCCAGCGCTATGCCATTGGTGATCACCGAGATCGCCTCGGCCGTCGACAGCGTGCCCGTCGGCGACTTCAGTTTGGTGCGCCCGTCCTCGGTCATGCCCGAGCGCAGTTCGCGAAAGACCCGCACTACGCGCCGGATCTCCTCGGCCGCCGCGGGGACGGCGGGCAATTCCAGTGCGGCGCCGAGCTGTTCGACGCGGCGGGTCACGATGGAGACCTCCTCGTCCTCGCCGGCCGGCAGCGGCAGCACCACGGTATTGAACCGGCGGCGCAGCGCGGAGGAGAGCTCGTTGACGCCGCGGTCGCGATCGTTGGCGGTGGCGATCACATTGAAGCCCTTGGCCGCCTGCACCTCCATGCCCAGTTCCGGCACCGGCAGCGTCTTCTCCGACAGCACCGTGATCAGCGCGTCCTGCACATCCGAGGGGATGCGGGTGAGCTCCTCGAGCCGCGCGATGGAGCCGGCGCGCATGGCGGTCATGATGGGCGAGGGCACCAGCGCGGCCTCGCTCGGACCCTCGGCCAGCAGCCGGGCGTAGTTCCAGCCGTAGCGGATGGCCTCCTCGGCGGTGCCGGAGGTGCCCTGCACCAGCAGCGTGGAATGCCCGGCGATGGCGGCCGAAAGGTGTTCCGACACCCACGTTTTCGCGGTGCCGGGCACACCGATCAACAGCAGGGCGCGATCGGTGGCGAGGGTGGCGACCGCGACCTCCATGAGCCGGCGCGGGCCCACATACTTGGGGGTGATCACGGTGCCGTCGGCCAGCGTGCCGCCCAGCAGGTAGGTGACCACCGCCCACGGCGACAGCTTCCAGGAGGGCGGACGCGGGCGATCGTCGGTGGCGGCCAGGGCCTTCAGTTCGTCGGCGAAGGCCTGTTCGGCGTGCGGGCGCAGCAGGGCGTCCCGTTCCTGAGTCATGGTCACTGCAGCTCCTCGAGCATTGTCTTGCGGTCGATGAGGTCATGGGCGAGCTGGTCGAAGGCCTGCTCCCAGTACGGATCCGCGCACCGGCGGGCGATACCGGACACCATGCCCGCCACCGCCACCGGGAAGTGAGCGGACGCCGCGCGGAACAGCGTCCGGTAGGAGCCGGGCACCAGGCTGGGCGCACCCGGCCGGTCGGCGCACAGCTGGGCGCGCTCGGTGAGCAGCCGCAGCACGTGCTCGGCCATCGGGCCGGGCCACGGATGCGGCATGGCGCGCAGCATGGATTCGATCTCGGCCAGCCAGCTGGAATCCAGGCCACGCAGGTAGCGCACCTGATCGGCCTCCGGCTGGAGCGCGAACAGCTCGCGCAGCTTGTCGGTGTCGGCGTCGCGGGCGTCCGCGCCGGAGACGGCCCCGAACAGCGCCCGGGCCCACTCCGGATTCCGCTGTGCCAGCGCGGCATCCGACCAGCCCGCGATCATGGGGCCGCGCATGCCCTCGGCCATGGGCACCCGAACCGCCTCCTCGGCCGGGCCGAGCAGCCGCTCCCAGTGCCGCAGCGGCGTGGCGGCCACCACCCGGTGCAGCCATTCGGTGGACAGATCGGGGGCGCCGTCGGCGCGATAGGCGGTGTAGCCGAAGGAGTCTCCGACACCGTCGCGCCGGGCCGCCTCGTCGAGGACGCCCGGGCCGGTGGTGACCAGCTGCGGCCGCACCGGCCGGGAACCGAAACTCAGCCAGGCCGCGGCCCGGCCGGCCATCCGCCGCGCGAACGCCGAATCCGGCAGCCGCCCCAGCAGATCCGCGGCCAGCCGGCGCACCTCAGCCCGCCGGTCGTCGAGGGCGGTCTCCAGCAGCGCCTCGTCGTCGAGCGAGAGGCCGTCCGCCAGCACCGCCAGCAGTTCGGCCTTGCCCGGCCCGGACTCGGTGCCCCAGGACGCCGCGAGCGCCGCCCGCGCGGCCGCCGGATCCCGCTGCCGCAGCTGCGACAGCCAGCTGCGCCGCTCCGCGGCCCGGCCATGCGACCACACGCTCTCGTCCTCGGCGGCGGCCCGCACCAGCGACTTCCAGCCGGGATGCTGCGCGGCCAGCCAGCGACCCCGCGCCCCCGCCAGCCGCAGCAGCGGTTCCCGATGCGACGCCAGCGCCTTGGCCCGATCCAGCAGGCCGCTGACCATTCCGTCCGGAGCGCGGAAGTCCCGCGGCCCGGCCAGCGCGAACCACTCGTCGAGGAACGGCGAATTGTCGGCCAGCAGCTGGGTCAGCCGCGCACCCGCCGCGACCGGCAGCAACCGCCGTTCGTCATCGGCCGCGGCCGCACTGCGCTCCGCCGAGGTGGCCGAGACACCGCCGCGTGCGAAACAGTCCTGCAGCGCAATCGATTCCAGCAGGACCGCGGCCCGATCCCCGGTCAACGCGGTCGTCGCGGCGGCGACCGGCGACGCCAATCCCGACAGGTCGGCCTGGCGTCGCGCCGTGCCGACGAGCGCCGCGGAAACCAGATCGGCACTTGCGGAATCCTCGACGCCACCCCGGATCGGCATCGGATTTCCCTGTGCCGCACCGACATCCACCATGGTCCCGGCGGCGAGTGCCGCAACCGGCACCAACCCGTCCACCGTCCACTCGCCGATCACCGTGACCGGATGCCCGCCGGAGAGTCCGAGCAGTCGCCACGGCTCACCTTCGGCGGTCGACACCGGCAGCGCATCGCCACCGGATTCCACGATGTACCAGCCCTTTTCGCCCCGAACGGGCACGACCTCGGCCAGCAGCACCGGCCACGACCGCAGGAACGGATCGGCCCCCAACGCCCGCGCCTGCTCGGCGAGAGCAGCGGCAATGGTGCCGTTCCGGTCCGGGGAACCGGCCGCATGCAGCGGGATGGTGGTGAAGGGTTCGGGGATGTCTTCGTGGCGGTCGCCCCAGAGGGCGCGCAGGGGTGTGGCGCTCGGGTAGAAGTGGAGGTTCGCGTCCACCTGGAAGCCCGGAGCCGGGGTGTCGTTCGGGAAGGCGGGGCTGCCGTAGTGGTGGTCGACGAGCAGGGCCCAGCGGCCGGATGTGCGGCCGCGCAACCAGACTCGGCGGGTGTAGAGGCCGTCCTCGGTGGTGATCCGGATGCCCAGGACCAGCCAGCGGTCGCGGACCGCGGGTTCGGCGCGGACCGTGTCGGCCGGCGTGGGGTACCCGATGTGGGTGCGCACGCTGGCGCGCAGGCCGGGGGAGAGGGCGTCGAGACGGGCGTGCGCGGCAGTCAGCAGGTGCAGGCGGGCGTATTCGCGCAGCAGTAGCCGGGGCCATTCGGAATGGGTGGTGGCGAGCGGTAACTGGCGCAGGGTCGCGGCGATGCCGGGAGCCTGCGCGTCGACCATGCGGGCCGCCACCGTCTCGAAGGCACGGATCGACCGATCCGATTGCGCGAGGCCGGTGCGCACCTGGTCGGTGAGCCAGATGTCCAGATCGGCCAGGCCCGCGGCGACCCGGGCGCGGCGCTGATCGGCGGCGCCGGCGCCGCGGGCGGGCTTGGCCTCGGGCGCGGCCTGCTTTTCGGCGCGGGCGGCCCGGCCACCCAGCCAGTCGGCGGCGAAATCGGCCACGGTGTCCGCGGCGGGCACGTCACCCGCACTCCACGACAACAAAAGGGACAGTGCGTGTTTGCACGGAAACTTGCGACTCGGGCAGGTGCATTTGTACGCGGGCCCCGACAGATCCACGATGGTCTGATACGGTCGGCTGCCGCTGCCCCGGCACCGCCCCCACAGCGCGGTGTCGTGAATGCCGGTGCCGCTCCACTTGCCACGGAGCTTGCGCGCGGCGGTCAGCGATGCGGCGTCCGGTGCGAGCGATCCGACGTGATCGGCGGTCCAAGCGGTGGTCATCCATCCCCCCTTCCTCGGTTGAGCAAAGTTGTATCCGAGGGCACCGACAGATCCGGGCCACGAGCGGGCCCCTTCCAACAACCACGAGCGGGCCCGCCCCAACGGCCGCGCGGGGCGCGCCCGGTAAGGTCGCGGACATGCCTCGCGTCGCGATCGAATACTGCACGCAGTGCCGCTGGCTGCTCCGCGCGAGCTGGATGGCTCAGGAGTTGCTCACCACCTTCGCCACCGACCTGTCCGAGGTCGCCCTCATCCCCGGCGAGGGCGGCGTCTTCCGCATCACCGTCGACGGTGACCAGATCTGGGAACGCAAGGCCGACGGCGGTTTTCCCGACATCGCCATTCTCAAGCAGCGCGTCCGCGACCGGGTGGCACCCGGCCGCTCGCTCGGCCACGCGGACAAGAAGGACACCGAACCGGCGAGCTAGCGGCTCGAGCGGGGCGCCATCGCGAGTTCCCCTCGTCGCGCAGCCCGCCGCCACCGCTGTCCGGAGTCGATGGCACGCCGGATCCTGCGCACCGTGGGTACCTGTGTGAGCAGGTGCAGCTGATACCGCCACGGCATTTGCAGTCCGTGCCGGACCGACATCGCATAGGCGAACTGCACGGCGCCGCGGTCGAGATACCGGTCGGCGTGTTCGAACCAGACCATGCTGGTGCGGGCGCCGGCCTGTATCGGGCGCAGCGCAGCGCGCCGCTGCGCATCGTAATTCTTCAGTGCGTCGGCGACCTCGGCCTGCTCGTACAGATTCTGTGCGAGCACGATAGCGTCGACGATTGCCAACCGGGTGCCCGAGCCGATGGTGAAGTGCGTCGTGTGCGCCGCATCGCCGAGCAGCACCACGTTGTCGTGATACCACGTCTTGTTGGTCACCTCGGGAAAGCGGCTCCACCTTGCGAATTCGCCTCGTGTCTTGCTGATCAACGAGTGACCGTCGAGAGGACGGCCGAATATGTTCTCCAGAACACGCACGTTCTCCAGGTTGTCCAGGGAATCGAATCCCAATCCATGCCAAGTCTGCGGCTGGCACTCGACGATGCAGGTGCTGATTCTTCCGGCAATCGACGGGTAGGCATGGAACCAGATCCAACCGGCCGAGGTGTGTTCGAAGGCGAAGGTGAATCGCTTGAAGACCTTGTTCGTACCGAGCCAGATATATCGATTCTCGCCGAGTGTGACGGACGTGCCGAAACGGTGATCACCCAGCTGTCGTATCCGGCTGTTCGCGCCGTCGGAGGCGACGATGAGATCGAAATCGCCGAAGCCGGACAGATCATCGACGTCTCGCCCGTGCTGGACGTCGACGCCCAGGTCCCTCGCCCGTCGCGAAAGTACGTCGAGCAATGCCGCGCGCCCCATGCTGAAGCCGTAGCCCGCGAAATGCGCGGTCTCGTTGTCGCACACATGGATTGCCTGTTCACGCCATACGACCGACCCGGCACGCACCGCCTGGGCGCTGTCGGGGTCATTCCGATACAGAATGTCGAGCAGGTCGTCCCAATACACGACGCCCCAGCCGTAAGTGGATCCGGGAGGATCGCGGTCGATCACCGTGATGTCATGGGCCGGGTCGCGTCGCTTCATCGAAATAGCGAAGTACAACCCGGCCGGCCCGCCACCGACACACACGATCTTCATCTCGTCACCGGCTCCAGCCGAATTGGTCGAACCTGGCTTCACATGGGTGGTACTCGATGCGACCGAGCCCGGCACGCTGTGCGTGTCCGGGCTCGATCACCGGCGCTAGAAGCTGCCCCAGCCACCCCAGCCGGGTAGCCACCAGCCGGGATTCCATCCCCAGCCGTTGCCGCCCCATCCCCAGCCGTTGCCGCCCCAACCCCAGCCATTGCCGCCCCAACCCCAGCCGTGGCCGCCACCCCAACCAGGGCCGTTACCCCAGCCGTGGCCGCCACCGCCACCCCAGCCGCCACCGCCACCCCAGCCGTGGCCGCCACCGCCACCCCAGCCGTGGCCGTCACCGCCACCGGGGTTGTCGACGAGTTGGGTTGCAGAGGTGGGCGTCGTTGCTTGCGCCGTAGGCGCTTTTGCCGCGGCTGCGGCGACCGGAATCGCGGCAAGTGCGGCTATACCGACAGCAGCCGCCAACCGTGCGAACCTTGTGCGTGAACTCTTTCTCTCGGTCATGATAGGGCTCCAGAAATGCTGTCCCGACCTGCTGGAAGTCTACGCGGTTTCGCCGAACTCTAGAAGACGCCGCATTGGACCATATATAATCCGCCGCTTCCGCCGGCCGCCGGATCAGCTACAGCAGCCGCCACCACAGCAGCCGCCACCACTCGACGGAGCCGGCGCGGGGGCGGTGCCGCCGCGGGTCACGGTCCCGAAGGTGGTCAGGAGTTTGACGGTGTCGTCATGGCCCTCCGGGCACGTCGCAGGGGCGGACGCCTCGGCCATGGGACGGGTCAGCTCGAAGGTGTCGCCGCAGCTGCGGCATCGATACGCATAGCTCGGCACCCGCCCAGCGTAAACGACGCCCGGGCGTACCGGCGGCGCGCTGACGTCGATCCCGCGGTGCACCCGGGACCACCCAGTACCCTCGATTTACGGAGTACGAGGAGGTGTGGTGTGAGCACTCGATTCTTCGACAGGCTGTCGGAACGTGATGGCGCGCCGGTTGCGCGGACCGCGAACGGCGAGGTGTCCGGTGTGCTGGACGGTGCGGTGGCGCTGTGGCGCGGCATTCCCTACGGCGCCAGCACGGCCGGGCCCAATCGCTTCCGATTGCCCCAGCCCCCGCAATCCTGGACCGGCGTCCGCGAATGCGTGCGTGTCGGTGACGTCGCCCCGCAGACCCCGGGCTTCGTGCCCGTCGACGCCAACCTGCGGATGGGCGAGAACTGCCTCTGGCTCAATCTCTGGGCCCCGGTCGCCGACGCGGACGAACTCCGCCCGGTCCTGGTGTGGCTGCACGGCGGGGCCTTCTGCTTGGGCACCGCCGCCCAGGCCATCTACGACGGGCGGCGGCTGGCCGAGACCGGTGACGTGATCGTGGTCGCGGTCAACTACCGGCTCGGCGCACTGGGCTTCCTCGACCTGTCCTCGCTCGGCGAGGAATTCGTCCCGAATCTGGGCCTGCACGACCAGATCGCCGCCCTGCAGTGGGTGCGCGACAATGCCGCGGCCTTCGGCGGCGATCCGGGCAATGTCACCATCTTCGGCGAATCCTCCGGCGCGGGCTGTGTCACCGCGCTGCTCACGTCACCGCTGTCGGCGGGCCTGTTCCATCGCGCCATTGCCCAATCCCCGCCCGCCACCACGGTTTTCGGGCCCGAACGCACCGCCGTGGTGGCCAAGCGCTATCTGGAACTGCTGGAGCTGACCCCCGACCATTCGGCCGAGCTGCTCACCATGCCCATCGAACGCATCGTGACCGCGGCCGGCGCCCTGCTCGACGAGGTGCCGCTGCGCGAACCCGGCCGGCTGGCCGCCGCGCCCGTGGTGGACGGCAACCTGCTGCCCGCGTACCCGAGCGAGCGCTTCCAGCAGGGCCGTTCGCACCGGGTGCCGCTGATCATCGGCACCAACAAGGACGAGGCCTCGCTGTTCCGGCTGTTCCGCTCGCCCATCATGCCGGTCACCCCGGACGCGGTGAACGCCATGCTGCGCGGGGTGGCCGCCGAACACCCCGGCCTGTCACCGGAGCGGCTGGCCGAGATCGCCTCCGCCTACGAGTCCAGCACCCCGCGCGGCGCGCTCACCATGTCCACCGACGCCGCCTTCCGCATGCCCTCGCACTGGGTGGCCGACGCGCATTCGGCGCACTCGCCGACCTGGATGTACCGCTTCGACCACGCCACCCCGATGCTCAAGGCCGCCCGGGTCGGCGCCGGCCACGCCACCGAATTACCCTATGTCTTCGGCAATTTCGGCTCCTTCGACTACGACCCCACCTTCTGGCTGGGCGGACGCAAAGCGGCACAGGAGGTTTCGGGCCGCATGATGCGCCGCTGGCTGGCCTTCGCCGAATACGGCGTGCCCGCCGCCATCGACGGCTCCAAGCACTGGCCGCCCTACAGCGCTGCGACCCGCACCACCCTGGTCATCGACAATATGGACCGCGTCATCGACGACCCCGACCGCGATCGCAATACCGTGTGGGGCGACGACGTGGTCGGGTTCTACTGAGCCACAATCGATCACACGGTGGGCCGCAATCGGTCACACGGTGGCGGTCGCACGCCGGCCCAGCCGGGCGGGCATGTGCGCGTAGCCGTGCAGGGTGTAGAGCCGGCGGCGTTCGGGCGTGCCCGCCAGTGTGAGATCGGGGAAGTTGTCGAACAGCGCGCGGAGCGCGTACGCGCCCTCCATCCGAGCCAGGCTCGCGCCCAGACAGGTGTGGATGCCGCTGGAGAACGTCAGGTGCTCGCGGGCATCGGCGCGGGTGATGTCGAAGCGGTTGGGGTCCTCGAACTTCTTCGGATCCCGGTTCGCGCCCGCCAGCGACATCACGAGCACCGTGCCCGCCGCCAGCCGGAAATCACCGACCTCGGCGTCGCACAGGGCGATTCGCGCGGTCATGGTGACCGGCGGGTCGAAACGCAGGATCTCGTCCACGGCCTGCGGCCACAGGTCCGGATCCGCGCGCAGCATGGCCAATTGCTCTGGATGCGAGAGCAATTGGACGATGCCGTTGCCGATCAGGTTGACGGTGGTCTCGAACCCCGCGCCCATCAGCAGGCTCGCGGTCGCCTTGAGCTCGCGCTCGTTCAGCTCCCCGGCCGTCACCAGGCTGGAGAGGATGTCCTCGCCGGGCGCGCGCCGCAGCTCGGCCAGGTGCTCGTTCAGATAGCTGTCCATGACACCCATGGCCGTGTAGGCATCGCG
Organism: Nocardia sp. NPDC059154; assembly: GCF_042755705.1. NCBI lineage: Bacteria > Bacillati > Actinomycetota > Actinomycetes > Mycobacteriales > Nocardiaceae > Nocardia > Nocardia sp. NPDC059154. The sequence goes on along the minus strand of NZ_JBHZCS010000012.1, from coordinate 78,559 downwards.
CCAGGACCGCCAGGAGATGCCGATGTCCAGCAGCGGGCTGGCCGCGTCACCCCAGCTGAGGAACTCGTCGCGGGAGGCCTGCGGGAAGCCCAGCATCTCGGTGATGATGGCGATCGGCACCTGCTGGGCGAAATCCGCGATGAGATCGGCGGAGCCGTTCGGCGGCAGCGCGTCCAGCAGCTCGGCGGTCACCGACTCCACCCGGTCGCGCAGCCGGCCGACGGCGCGCGGGGTGAAGGCCGCCGACACCGACTTGCGGATGCGGGTGTGATCCGGCGGATCGATCATCAGCATCGATGGCGGTTCGACCGGATTGGGTGGGGTCTGCGCCCGCTTCAGCCGGTCGCGCAGCCACGCCGGCATATCCACGCCATCGGGCCCGAATGCGCCGAAGCGATTGTCACGCAGGATGGCCCGGGTCAGCTCGTAGTCGGCGGAGGCCCAGGTGTACGGGTTGTGCACCAGGCGGCCGCGGCGGCGAATCTCCTCGATCTGCGGGTACGGGTCGTGCAGCGCGTCCGAGGTGGTGATCAGTTTCGCGAACGGGTTGTCCTGCCGCGCCTGCAGTCGCAGCGCCCACCGCGGGGCGCCGTGCTCGACCAGCCACCGGGTCCAATATCGCGGACTCATCATCGCGGGACTCCCTCGTCGTCGGATGATTCCACCGTACGGAAACCGCCGCGGACGAGAAACATCCTGAGGAGGGAAAAGGCCCTCCTACCGCGGTAGGAGGGCCGTACTCGGAAAGGCGTGCTCAGCGGCGCTGGGCGGTCACCCGCTCCGACGTCAGGCGGCGTTCCTGGGCGGCCGCGTCGGGATTGGCGACCTGGACCAGCGAGGCGCCCGCGGCCAGCACCGCCACGAACCCGTCGACGAGTTCGGCCGGGGTGTCCCAGGACGCGGTCGACAGCACCCGGTCCTCGGCGGTGAAGCCCTGGCGGGCAGCGGATTTGCGGGCCTCGTCGAGGACTGCGGAGACCGAGGTGCCGTCGAGCGCGCAGCCGATGCCGCGCGGATGGAACTGGTCGCCGTGCACGCGCACCGAGGTGGCGTAGTCGGTGACGCCGATCGGCAGATCGCGCACCGGCATGCCCATCGGATCCAGGGAGAGGGCGGCGACCTCCGCGATCCCGTCGGCCTCGTCGATGCGGTCGGCGGTGACCAGCGCCAGCTCGGCGTCGGGATCGGCGTGCAGCACCACCTCCACACCCGCCCACCAGCAGCCCAGCAGCACGGCCGCGGTCTGCCAGTGCGCCGGGAGCAGCACCGCGACCCGGGCGCCGGAGGACAGCCCGAATTCGTCGCGAATCATATTGGCGGTCTTGGCCGCCCAGTTGGCCAGCGTCAGCGCGGACAGCTCGATCCGCGCGCCGCTGGCGTCGTCGTAGTAGGTGATGCGCGGGCCCGCGGGGTCGCGGGCGAGGATGGGGTCGAGTACCGCTTCGGTGAGGGTCTCGTTCAGTTCACGCATTTCGGTCCGTTCGTACCGGCGTCGATGGGTGGGGCGGGCGGCACCGGCGTCGCGGTCGTACTGCTTCCGGAGAAGTCGAAGGTGGCGCTGCCGGTCGCCGAACCCGGACCAGCGTAGTCAGTCGCCAGCACCACGCGAATCGCCCCCTGGGGCAGTCCTGATTCCGCCATCACCGGCAGCCCGCCCAGCGCCTGTGCCACCGCCCGCGCCTTGTCGTCGCCGCTCGAGGCCGCCAGCACCCGGCTGCTCTGGATCGGGCCGCCGATCCAGTTGTCCACCGTGCCGGTGCGGAAACCCTTGGCCGCCAGCGCCTGCGCCGCCTGCGCGGCGAGGCCGGCGGTGCCCGAGGCGTTGTAGACGTCGACGGTCACCGTGGACGGGTCCACCCCGCCCTCGCTCGGGGCGTCGCCGACCGCCTTGGCCACGTACTTGTGCACCGCCGCCGGATCCACCCGGACCACGGATTGGCCGTTGTCGGTCCAGCCGTTGAGGTCCTTGACCGGGATGGTCTCGAACTTCACCTGGCCGCCGGACAGGTCCTGCAGCTCGTGCAGGAAGCCGATCACATCCCAGCCGTCGTCGAGCACGACGGTGCGGCCGACGGCATCGCTGAGATCCTTCAGCCGGCTGGGACTGGTGAGCGTCTTGGCGCTGAGCACCTGGTGCACGAGCTGCGCCATGTACACCTGCTGACGCACGATCCGGTCCACGTCGCCGCGTGGCAGCTGGTGGCGCTGACGCACGAAGCTCAAAGCGTGTGCGCCATCGAGCTTCTGCTCCCCGGCGGGGAAGTCCGCGCCCGAAAGCGGTTCGTCCACCGGATTGTTCAGGCACACCTCGACGCCGCCGACGGCATCGGTGAGCAGCACGAACCCCAGCAGCCCGATCTCGGCGTAGTGGTCCACGGTGATGCCGGTGAGGTTGGCCACCGTCTTGACCAGCGCCTGCCGCCCGGCCTCCGTCGACTGACGATCGGCCTCGGCCGGGCTGGCGCCCTTGTCGATCAGCTTCTGCTCCGTGGTCGCCTTGGTGACGCCGTAGGCGGAGTTGATCTTTCCCATGCCCACCCCGGGGATGTCGACGTAGGAGTCGCGGGGGATGGAGATGGCGGTCGCCGAGCTGCCGTCGTTGGGCACCCGGATGAGCACGATGGTGTCGGTGTTGAGCCCGCCCTCGCCGTCGTCGCCGGCGTGCAGCATGGCCAATTCATCGGCGGTGAGCGAGTTTCCGTGGGCGTCGGTGCGGGAGTCGATGCCGACCATCAGGATGTCGGTCGCGCCGTCGGCCTTGTCGCCGCCGAGTCCCAGATTGCCGATCCGCTCGATGCCCGCCACCAGCTGATCCACGCTGTGCCAGCCCAATCCGGTCACCGTCAGCACCAGCACCGAGATCACGGCGGCCACCATGCGGCCCGGACCGCCGCCCCATAGCTCGCGCGATCCCGTACCGGATCGCGGCGATAGCGGCGCGGATGCCCAGGTGCGGTCCGGCAACCCGATCTCCCTTTCGCGTCTTCGGCCGAGCGGACCCCGATGAGCGAGGTCGCGTCGATGGGAAGGCCCCCGCCAGTCAGGCTAGTGGCGGTAGCGGTGATGTTGCGGTATCGCCGGCTCCGTGAGTCGTGCGGGGTCCGTGCCAGACTGACAGCCGTGACCGCCCATGACGTGAGCCCGACCACCGGCCGACCGCGCCCGGATTCCGCGCCACTGCTGGTGACGGGGGCGCGCGGTCAGCTCGGGCGCGCGGTGATGACGCTCGCGCCCGGCGCACGTGGCGTAGCCCACACCGATCTCGACATCACCGACGCCGATGCCGTGCGCAAGCTGGTGAATCCCGGTGACGTGCTGATCAACTGCGCCGCCTACACCGCCGTCGACCGGGCCGAGACCGACGTGGACGCCGCCTTCGCGGTGAATGCCACCGGGCCGGGCGTGCTGGCCCGGGTGTGCGCCGAGAACGGCGCGCGGCTGATCCACGTCTCCACCGACTACGTCTTCCCCGGCACCGGCACGCACCCGTACGAACCGGACGATCCGACCGGACCGGCAACGGTCTACGGACGGTCGAAACTGGCTGGGGAGCAAGCGGTTCTGGAGTTCGCGCCCGAGGCGGACATCGTGCGCACCGCGTGGGTCTACACCGGCGCGGGCGCCGACTTCGTGGCCACCATGCGGCGGCTGGAAGGCGAGCGCGACACCATCACCGTGGTGCGCGACCAGATCGGGTCGCCCACCTACGCGCCCGATCTGGCGGCCGGCCTGCTGGAACTGGCGTCCCGGCCCGGCAATCCCACTACACCCCGAATCCTGCACGCCACCAATGGCGGACAGGCCAGTTGGTTCGAGCTGGCCCGGGCCGTCTTCGCCGGCCTCGGCGCGGACCCGGAACGCGTACTGCCCTGCGGCACCGAGGATTTCCCGAGACCCGCTCCGCGCCCGGCATATTCGGTCCTTTCGGGCAATTCGTGGGCCGCCGCGGGCCTGTCGCCACTGCGTCACTGGAAGCAGGCACTGAACGACGCACTGACCGCCATCTCCGACTATCCTGGGCCCCCGTGAGCCCCTCGGATTCTGTCGGACAACCCCCCGCTGCGGAGAAAAAACCGCAGCTGGCCGTCGTCACGGTGACCTACTCGCCCGGCGAGCACCTGGAACACTTCATCAGCACGCTGGCCACCGCTACCGGTGAGAAGCCGCAGGTCATCCTGGCCGACAACGGCTCGGTGGACGGCACCCCGGAAATGGCCGCCGAGGCCAACGCCCATGTGCGCCTGCTGCGCACCGGCGGCAATATCGGCTACGGCGGCGCCATCAACCGCGCGGTCGCCGAGATCGACCCGGACATCGAATTCATCGTCATCGCCAACCCGGACGTGCGCTGGGGCACCGACTCCATCGACGAGCTGCTGGCCGCGGCCCGCCGCTGGCCGCGCGCCGGGGCCCTGGGCCCGATGGTGCTCGAGCCGGACGGCAGCACCTACCCCTCCGCGCGCTCGGTGCCCGGCATCGCCGACGGCGCCGGCCACGCCATCCTGGGCAGCATCTGGCCCAAGAACCCGTGGACCCTGCGCTACCGCCAGGACAACGAGGAGATCTCCGAGCGTTCGGTCGGCTGGCTGTCGGGCTCGTGCCTGCTGGTGCGCCGGGCCGCCTTCGACTCCATCGACGGTTTCGACTCCCGCTACTTCATGTACATGGAGGACGTCGACTTCGGTGATCGGATGGGCAAGGCCGGCTGGCACAATGTCTTCGTGCCGTCCGCTGAGGTCACGCATGCCAAGGGGCATGCCGCGGGTCGTCACCCGGAGACCATGCTGCCCGCGCACCACGCCAGCGCCTATCGTTTCCAGGCCGACCGGCATCCGCACTGGTGGCAGGCTCCGCTGCGCATCGCGCTGAAGGCTGGACTTGCGATCCGATGCCGGCTTGCGGTTCGATCCGCACTGCGCGAACGTGATCGAAACGAGAGTGTTTAACATCGCGGGCGCGCATTCCTGACAACCTGACAACAGGGGAGAAGATGGCGAACAGCGGTAGTACCGCCGGGTCGACGGACGCGGTGATCCTGGTCGGAGGCCAGGGCACCCGCCTGCGTCCGCTGACCTTGTCCGCCCCCAAGCCGATGCTGCCCACGGCCGGACTGCCGTTCCTGCAGCATCTGCTGGCCCGCATCGCCGATGCCGGCATCACCCACGTGGTGCTCGGCACCTCCTACAAGGCGGAGGTGTTCGAGGAGCACTTCGGTGACGGCTCCGACCTCGGCCTCGAGCTCGAATACGTCACCGAGACCGAACCGCTGGGCACCGGCGGCGGCATCCGCAATGTGCTGCCCAAGCTGCGCGCCGACACCGTCCTGGTGTTCAACGGCGACGTACTCGGCGGCACCGACCTCGGCAGCGTCCTCGAGACCCACCACACCTCCGGCGCGGACGTCACCCTGCACCTGGTGCGGGTGAGCGACCCCCGCGCCTTCGGCTGCGTCCCCACTGACGAGAACGGCCGGGTCACCGCATTCCTGGAGAAGACCCAGGATCCGCCGACCGATCAGATCAACGCGGGCTGCTACGTCTTCCGTCGCGAGTACATCGAGAAGATCCCCGCCGGCCGTCCGGTCTCGGTCGAGCGGGAGACCTTCCCATCGCTGCTCGCCGAGGGCGCGCACATCCAGGGCCACGTGGACATCTCCTACTGGCGTGACATGGGCACCCCCGAGGACTTCGTCCGCGGCTCGGCCGACCTGGTCCGCGGCATCGCCCCGTCCCCGGCTCTGCCGGGCCAGCGCGGCGAATCCCTGGTCCACCCCGGTGCGGGTATCGCCCCCGGTGCCCTCCTCATCGGCGGCACGGTCGTCGGCCGCGGCGCCGAGGTCGGCGCGGGCGCCCGCCTCGACGGCGCGATCCTCTTCGACGGCGCGCGCGTGGAAGCCGGTGCCACCGTGGAGCGTTCGATCATCGGCTTCGGCGCCCGGATCGGCCCGCGCGCCCTGGTCCGCGATGCCGTCATCGGCGACGGCGCCAACGTCGGCGCCCGCTGCGAACTCCTCCGCGGCGCCCGCATCTGGCCCGGCGTCGACATCCCCGACGGCGGCATCCGCTTCTCCACCGACGTCTGACCCCACGAAGCCCCTCGATCGGCCGTCCACCTCCCGAGGTGGACGGCCGATCACGTTCCGGCAGTTCGACATTCGCCACGTCGTGGTCGGCATACAGTGTCGATCGCGGGCGACGATAACGTCCGATCGCGGACGGTGATTACTCCGAAGCGAGTGCGGCCAGCAGGGATTCGCCGCGCGGCGTGAGACGGTAGACGACATTTCGGCCGGTGCGGGCGCCGGCGATGATGCCCGCGTCGCGCAGTACGGCGAGGTGGGCGCCGACAGTGCCGAGTGAGATGTCGAGCAGGGCTGCCAGTTGGGTGCTGGTGGCGGGGGCCGTCAGTTCGCGGGTGACGCGGGCGCGGCCGGGGCCGAGCAGGGTGGCGAGCGGGTCGGAATCGGGGGCAGGCGCGGGGGCGGCGGTGCCGCGGGCCTGGTAGACCAGGGCGTAGGCGGGTGGGTTGTCGCAGGTCCACCAGCCGCCCGGGGTGGTGCGGGGGACGAAGATCAGGCCTTCCTCGGTGATGTCGAGGTCGGGGTAGTCCTGGTTGCTGAAGCGGATGGCGGTTTCGGCAGCGGACCAGATGGGTTTGGCGCGCAGTGAGGCGATGGCCTCGTGCCAGCCGTGGTCGGCGACCAGTCCGGCGCGAAAGGTGATGTCGCGGTCCAGGATCGCGCGCCGGCGCGCCCAATCCGGGGCGACCAGTGCGGTCCAGGCGTGCTCGAAAACGGCGGCGATGCGCGGTCCCAGATTGTCCAGCGTCAGCCAGCCGGTGTCCGGTTCTGCCCAGCACGCCGTCAGTGAATCGCGGACCTCGGCCCGCACCAGATCATCGGAATAGGCTGCGACCGCGGCCAATTCGTCGGCCAGACGGGTGTTCATCCCACCGGTGGGCGGGATGGCGACGAAGGACGGGAACCATTTGGTGGCGGCGACCAGCGGCACCAGCCCGGCGGCCACCGGATCACGGTCCAGCCATTCCGAAAGAGTGGGCCGGAGGCGGGCGTGCCGGTCCGAGTAGGCCGGATCGGTGTTCGGCCGCTGCAGGGCGATGAGCGTGCCGAGCGTTTCGGCCAGGGGTGACAGGGCGAAGCGGCACCGGGTCAGCGCGACCGCGTTCAATCTGAGCAAGGTCATGTTTCGCCTTTCTCCGAAGCGTTAGCCTAGCGAGCCCCGCCCGATGAATATCGGAGCGTGGTCTCGCTTTCCGTTCAGCCCCGCCTGTCGCCGCCGTTCCGGCGGTTCCTGCTGATCCGCGCGATCTCGCTGGCAGGGAGTGCGATGACGCCGGTGGCGTTGGCGCTCGCGGTGCTGGGGGTTTCAGGGCGGGCGGGGGATCTGGGGATTGTGCTTGCGGCGCAGGTGATTCCGCAGATCGGGTTGCTGTTGGTCGGTGGCGTGGTGGCCGATCGGTGGTCCAGGCGGGCGGTGTTGGTAGGGGCCAATCTGTGTGCGGGGGTGACGCAGGCCGCCGTGGCCGCGGTGCTGATCGGCGGGCACTACAGCCTGCCGGTGATCGCGGGGTTGGAGTTGCTCAATGGGGCCGCGAGTGCATTCGCCGCGCCCGCGTTGCGGGGGATCGTGCCGGAACTGGTGGCGGATCATGCGCTGCAACGGGCGAATTCGCTGTTGGCGGGGACCCGCAATGCCACCAAGATCCTCGGGCCGACGGCGGCGGGGGTGCTGGTGGCCACGGTCGGCGGGGGCTGGGCGATCGCGGTCGACGCGGCGAGCTTCCTCGTCGCCGCCATGCTGCTGACCCGGTTGCGGCTCGCCCCGGCGGTCGCCCAGCCGGGTGCCGGGCTGTGGCGGGAGCTGCGGGCCGGGTGGCGGACCTTCCGGGGCATCCGCTGGGTGTGGGTGATCACGGTGTCGTTCTGCCTGATCAACCTGCTGTATACGGGTGTCTGGCAGATCCTCGGCCCGGCGCTGACCCAGCACCGGGCCGGGGACGCGGCCTGGGGACTGGTGCTCGGCGTGCGGGCGCTCGGACTGCTCGCCATGAGTGCGCTGATGTATCGGCTCACGTTCCGATATCTGTTGCGCGCCGGGCAGTTGCTCGGGGTGTTCGGCGGATTCGGGCTGCTGGCACTGGGTTTCGGAGCCGGTCTGCCGATGCTCCTGGGATGTGCCTTCCTGGCCGGAGTGGGCTTCACTGCCCTCGATATCGCTTCGGAAGTCTCACTGCAGCAGCATGTTCCGCGTGACATGCTCTCGCGGGTCACCGCCTACGGCGATCTGCTGTCCTATGCGGCGATCCCGGTCGGGCAGCTGATGGTGGGGCCGCTGGCCGCCCGCTTCGGTGCGTCGCCGGTGGCGCTGGTGGGGGGACTCGCCTTCGCCGCGGTGTCCCTCGCGCCGCTGCTGGTGGCCGAGGTGCGTGACCTTCCCGGGTAGGGGCGGGTCAGCGCTCCCACTTGCCGGGGTTGAGGTGGAACTGGACCAGGGCGGTGGCGTGGCCGTGGCCCAGCTCGTGTTCGGTCTTCAGCCAGTTGACCAGGTCCTTGTGGCCGGTGCGGCCGGAGGCGGTCAGTACGGCGAACCATTCGTCCGCGGGGCGGCCGTGTTTGGCCTCGATGGAGGGGAAGTACGAGGCCGGGCCGTGGGGCTTGGTGGTCGCCATGATCATCTCCTTGCGCTGTGGTGTCGAAGGGATCGACGGTGCGGCGCGGGCGAATTCATCGCGGTGTGACGCGGGTCATGCGGTGATGGCGCGTCCTGCAGTGGCGGTGCGCTCGTTCACCAGGAGCAGGCCGGTGGCGGCGACCAGGGCGGCGGTCACGCCGTGGACGCCGAAGGCTGTGGCCGTCGAGCCGTCGTGGCGCAGGATGGTGAGCATGTCGCCGGTGGGGATGGTGGCCATGACCAGCATGACGATGCCCAGTGCGTACCGCTCGCGGGCGGCGAGCAGGGCCACGATGAGCAGCGCGCAGGCCGCATCGCGGACACCCTTGACGTTCAGGAAGTCGGCGGCTTCGCCGGTGGGGGAGACCCGCATGCCGAAGGTGGGCGCCATGGCCTGCGGGTCGGCCAGGTAGCGGAAGCCGATGTAGCCGATGAAGCCGGCTCCGGCGACGGCGAGGGTGGTGGCGATGCGGGAGGTGAGGCGCGAGGTGATCATGTCCGGTGCTCCAAATTCTAGCGTCGCTAACTGATGAAGCAACGCTATCCCATTCGTCGGTAGTTTGTCTAGCGGTGCTAGAGTTTCCTCATGAGCGTCATCCAGACCCGTAAGGAACGTGAGCGTGCCGAGCGCCGGCAGCGCATCGTCGACACCGCCCGCGAGATCGCCGAGACCGACAGCTGGGACGCGGTCACCGTGCGCAAGCTCGCCGAACGCATCGAATACAGCCAGCCCGTCCTGTACAGCCATTTCGCCGGGAAGGACGCCATCGTGTCGGCCGTCGCCGAGGCGGGCTGCGCCGAATTCGGCGCGGTCGTCAAGCAACTGCGGGCGTCCGCCGCCACCCCGGAAGAGGCGCTGCGCGCGGTCGCCCAGGGCTTCCTCGACTTCGCCCGAGACAGCGCCGCCCTCTACGACGCCATGTTCCTGCTGCACACCGACCTGAAGTTCGGCCCCGAGGCGCCGCAGGCGTTGAAGGACGCCTTCGGCGAGCTGCTGCAGACCTTCGCCCCCTTCGCCCCGCCGCACGACCCCGAGACCTTCACCGAGGTCGGCTGGAGCAGCCTGCACGGGCTGGCCACCCTGGATCGCAGTGGCCGCCTGCGGCCCGGCTTCCGGGACCAGCGGCTGGAAATCCTGGTCGCGCAATGGGTTCGCGGTGACTGACCCCATGGTTACGCCACCACCGGCCGTGCCCGGCCTACGCTGAATTCATGGCTGACGCGGTGGTGGTCGGATCCGGGCCCAACGGGCTGGTGGCGGCGGTGATCCTGGCCCGGGCCGGGCTCGAGGTGGAAGTGTACGAGGCCTCCGACCACATCGGCGGCGGCTGCCGCACCGGTGAGGTGACCCTGCCGGGCTTCCACCACGACCTGTGCGCGGGCGCGCATCCCATGGCGGTGGCGTCCCCGGTCTTCCGGGCCTTCGATCTGAAGACGCACGGCGTCGAATTGCTCACCCCGCAGGTTTCCTACGCCCATCCGCTCGACGGCGGGCACGCCGGTCTGGCCTGGCTCGATCTCGACCGGACCGCCGACGGCCTGGGGCGCGACGGCGGTTCCTGGCGGCGGCTGTTCGGCCCGCTGGTGCGCAAGTGGGAGGACCTGGTCGGGCTGGCCATGTCGGACCTGCGGCATCCGCCGATCGACCCGGCCGGCCTGCTGCACCTGGATCCGGGCATCGAACTGCGCTTCGTCCGCCGGCTGCTCGAACAGTCGACGCCGTTGTGGAACATGCGTTTTCGCGAGGACATCGCGCCCGCCCTGCTGACCGGCATAGCCGCGCATGCCATCCGGCCCCCGCGCGGTGTGCCGGGCGCGGGCGTCGCGATGCTGCTCGGCACCCTCGCCCATGTGAGTGGCTGGCCGGTCCCGCGCGGCGGCAGCCAGGCCATCGTGGACGCGCTCGCCGATGATCTGAAAACTCATAGCGGCCGCATCTTCACCGGCCACCGCGTGGATTCCCTCGACGAATTCGACGAGGTCCGGGCCGTGCTGCTGGATGTCGCGCCCGCCGAACTCCAGCGCATCGCGACCCTGCCCGCCCGATACAACTTCGCGCTCAACAGGTTCCGCTACGGCGGCGCGGCCTGCAAGGTGGACTTCGCGCTCGCCGGACCCGTGCCGTGGCAGGCCACCGGCTGCGATCGTGCCGGCACCCTGCACCTGGTCGGCACCCGCGCCGAGGCCGTCGCCGCCGAAAAGGCGGTGGCCGCAGGGCGGCACGCCGACCGCCCCTACGTGCTGGCCATCCAGCCCGGCGTCGTCGATCCGACCCGGGCCCCGGAGGGCAAGCACACCCTCTACACCTACGCCCACGTCCCCAACGGTTCCGCCGAGGATCTCACCGAGGCCGTCACCGCCCAGGTCGAACGCTTCGCCCCCGGCTTCCGCGACCTCGTTCTCGCCACCCATGTCCGCACGGCCGCCACCATGCCCGCCCACAACCCGAACTACATCGGCGGCGACATCTCGGCGGGCGCGATGACCTTGCGCCAGACCGTCTTCCGCCCCGCGCCCCGCTGGAATCCGTACTCGACCCCGCTACCCGGGGTCTACCTGTGCTCCTCGGCCACCCCGCCCGGCCCGGGCGTGCACGGCATGAACGGCTACTACGCCGCCCGCCACACCCTGCGCACCGAATTCGACGTCCGCACCGACCCTCTCGAACTACTCACCGACCACTGGCGCATCTGATTGCTACGCTCCGGGGCATGGCCGGATATTCGGGGACGCCCCTGCCGCGCAAGCTCGGCATCAAGGCCGAGAGCCGGGTGCTGCTGGCCGGTGCGCCGGCGGGTTTCGAGCTGGGTGAACTGCCCGGCGGGGTCGAGGTGCATCGCCGGGCGGGCGCCGGGCCCTACGACGTGATCCTCGGGTTCTGTCCGGACCGCGCCACCCCGACGCGCCGGTTCCCCGGGTGGCGGCAGCGGCTCGCGGTCGCCGGCGGCCTGTGGCTGGCCTGGCCCAAGAAGGCGAGCGGCGTGCCCACCGATCTCGGTGAGAACGCCGCTCGGGAATACGGTTTGGCTCAGGGGCTGGTCGACAACAAGGTCGCCGCCATCGACGACACCTGGTCGGGATTGCGGTTCGTCATCCGCCTCGCCGATCGATAAGTGACAACTGATTTCGTGCCGGTCGGGGTAACTCGTCGGGTACCTCCGAAATCGGTTGGGCCGTCAACCGCCGGCACGGGTTCCCAACTGTCAACGGCACCTGAGCCGTCCGCTAAAGGCTCGGGGAGGCGGGGGAGTGTGTCCGATACAGATCCGGCTCCAGGTAGATGACCCGGGCGGCCGGGACCTCGGCGCGCACCCGCGCCTCGGCGTCGTCGATCGCGGTGGCGATATCGGCGATCGTCAGGCCGGGCACGATGGAAACCTTTGCGGCCACCAGCATTTCCTCCGGACCCAGATACTGGGTGCGCAGGTGGATGACCCGGTCGATGCGGCGGTCGTCGACCAGCGCGGTGCGGATCGCGGCGTCCTCCTCGGGCGTCGCGCCCTCGCCGATGAGCAGGCTCTGCATCTCGATGATGAGGATGACGGCGATGACGCCGAGCAGCAGGCCGATGGCCAGGGTGCCCACGCCGTCCCACACCGGATCGCCGGTGATCATGGTCAGGCTGATGGCCGCGAAGGCGAAGATCAGGCCGATCAGCGCGCCCGAGTCCTCCAGCAGCACCACCGGCAGCTCCGGATTGCGCGAGTTACGGATGAACCGCCACCAGCTCGAATTGCCCTTGAGCGGCTTGGATTCCCGCATGGCGGTGATGAAGCTGAAGCCCTCCAGGCAGATGGCGAGGCCGAGGATGACTATCGCGACGATCGGGTTGGACAGTTCCTCGGGATGCTGGATCTTGTGGATGCCCTCCCAGATCGCGTACAGCGAGCCGAGCGCGAAGATGACCAGCGCGACCACGAACGAATAGAAGTACCGGTTGCGCCCGTAGCCGAACGGGTGCAGCTGGTCGGCCTCCTGTTCCGCGCGGCGCTGGCCGAGCAGCAGCAGCCCCTGGTTGGAGGTGTCGGCCACCGAGTGCACGGCCTCGGCCAGCATGGACGCCGATCCGGTGATCGCCGCACCCACGAATTTGGCCGCCGCGATACCGGCGTTCGCGCTCAGCGCCGCCAGGATGGCCTTCTTACCGCCGCCCGCAGACAATGAATCGCCCCTTCCCGAATCTATGTCCGTTTTGTCCTAAACGTCTTTGACCGGGAGAGCCTACTAGAGCCCGGGCGTCACTCCTCGCCGACGGCCGCGCAGAACAGCTGCGCCGAGCCGTCCGCGTCCCCGTCGCCATCCTCGTCCACCGGGAACGCCTGCGCGCGAATCCCGCCGTCGGCGGCCGAGATCCACGCCGCGCGCCCGCGTTCCACGATCAGCTCGTGATTGCCCTGGGACAGCTTCACCCGCCCGTGCGTGACCAGCGCGATCCCCGGCCCCGACTGCAGCACCGGTACCGGCTCGGCACCCGCGGCCAGTTCGAAACGGCTGAGCGCGAATTCGGCCGCGGGTGTGTGGTAGCGGAACACGCTGTCCGACACCCGCTCCGCCGTCACGACCGGTAGGTCCAGCGGCTCGAAGTCCAGCACCCGCAGCAGCTCCGGCACATCCACGTGCTTGGGCGTGAGGCCGCCGCGCAGCACATTGTCGGAGTTGGCCATGATCTCCACGCCGACCCCGCGCAGGTACGCGTGCAGATTCCCGGCGTCCAGGAACAGGCCCTCGCCGGGCTCCAGGGTGATGCGGTTGAGCAGCAGCGCCGCCAGCACCCCGGCGTCGCCGGGATACGCCTCGGCGAGCTCGAGCGCCGTGCGCACCTCGGCCACGAATTCCTTGCCCGCGCCGCCGCTTCGGGCCTCCGACAGATACCGCACGCAGCCGTCGAGCACCTTGGGCAGCAGCATGCTCAGACTGCCCTGCGGCAGCGCGATCCAGGTGGTGAACAGCGTGCGCAGCCCCGCCGAGTCGGGCTGGGCGGCAAGCAGTTCGGCGTACTGGCTCAGTTCCGGCACGTCCAGGGCATTGAGCAGCCGCACGGTCTGGCGCGGATCGCGGAATCCGGCCAGCGCCTCGAAACGGTGCAGCGCCACCACGAGTTCGGGCTTGTGGTTCTCGTCGCGGTAGTTGCGCATGGGGGAGTCGATGGCGACCCCGTTGTGGTTCTCCCGCGCGAACCCGGCCCGGGCCTGTTCGACGCTGGGATGCGCCTGCAGCGAGAGCGGCTCCTCGGCGGCCAGGACCTTCAGCAGGAACGGCAGCCGTCCGCCGAATTCGCCCGCCACCGGGCCGAGTTCGTGCTGCGGGTCGGCGCTGACCAGCTCCAGCAGGGATTCACTGTGCCCGTTGATCTGCACCCGCGCCGGATCGGCGGGGTGCGCGCCGAACCAGAGTTCGGCCTCCGGGTGCGCGGAGGGGACCGGTCGTCCGCACAGCTGAGCGAGCGCGGTGCGCGAACCCCAAGCGTAGGAACGCAGCGCACCAACGAGTTCGTGCACTAGTAATTGCCCCCGTCGTAGCGTCCCGGTCCGGTGGCCGGGCGGGAACCGAGTAGTCGGAGATAGGCGGCCGCCATCTCCAGCCGAAGTGCGAGTACCGCAAGCTTTTCCAGCTCACCACCCTGGACGGCGGGCGCGGTCTGCCCCGCCGCCTCGGCGGCAACGGTGGCTGCGGTGGCCACCTCGGTGTCCACGGTGATCAGGTCGGTGTCGACCAGCCCGGCGTCGGAACCGAACACGGCCAATCGCCGGCGCACCTTCACCTCGTCCGGATCGGCGCTCACCACGAACACCCGCACCTGCTCCACCGGCGCCGGCCCGTCCAGCTGCTCGTCGTGGAACAGCGGATCGAATCCGGGGGCGGCCACCCCGGCGGCGGCGACCAGCCGGCCGTGCGCCGCAACGGCTTCCGAGAGCGTGACCGCGGTAGCGGTGTGCCCGGCCGTGGCCAGCAGCACCTCGGCGCCGTGCTCGGCGAGCACGGTGGCGGCGCCGGAATCACCGGCCAGCACCAGGCGCTTGCGCTGCTGCATGCGGGTGGCCAGGGTCTTGGCGGGATTGTGGAAGGCCTCGTGCTGCGGTCCGTCGCGCAGCGCCTCCTCGTCGAGCAGGTCTGCGAGAGCGTTCAATTCGGGCACCAGCGGCCCGATGCGGTGCGGGTCGATGGTGGTCAGCACGGCCAGGCCCGCGGCCAGATAGCGCAGCATGCGGTTGTGGTCGAGGACCCGCACCCGCGGCGCGAGAATGGTGGCGCGCCCGGCGGCGGCCGCCCGGATGGGTCCCTCGTCCGGCGCGGCCACGACCACTTCGGCACCCCGTCGAAGTGCTCGGTCCATCGCTTCGGCCAGCCGCGGATCACCCGCGTCGTCGCCCGCCACCAGCACCACGTCGAGCGGCCCGACCCACGGCGGGATCGAAGTCGCCGGTACCAGCGGCATACTCGTGCGGTCGCCCAGGGCCGCGATCAACAGCGACGCCGCGCGTGCGGCGCGCCCGCTGCCCGACACCAGCACCAGACTGCGGGGCCGCAGATCGGTCAGTCGGGTCAGCGCATCTTCGGAAAGTGCCGCGGCGGTTGCCCTTACCTGGGCTCCCCCCGACGCGGCGGAGCGGAGTACACCCCCGGCGTCCGCCGCCTCCAGCGAGGCGACGTCATCGAGGTCGATTACCGGTGTCCCAGCGATCATCGGGCGTTGCCACCTCCCCTCATCGGGTCACCAGACGCTGGTGAATCCAAGCTCTGTGATTCCACTATTCCAGTCAGGCGCGGACGATGCTCAGGATCTCGGTTACGAGTGCGTCTACTTCATCCTGCGAACGCGCCTCGACGTTGAGTCGCAGCAGCGGTTCGGTATTGGAGGCGCGCAGGTTGAACCACGCGCCGTCGGCCAGCTGCACGGTCACGCCGTCCAGCCGATCGACCGATTTCGCCCGCTTGCCGAACGCCTCGAGTACGGCCAGGGTCCGCTCCTGCGCATCCGCCACCGTCGAATTGATCTCCCCGGAGGCCGCGTACGTCGCGTAGGCGGAGGCCAGTTCCGACATCGGCCGGTCCTTCTCGCCCAGCGCGGCCAGCACGTGCAGGGCCGCGAGCATGCCGGAGTCGGCGCCCCAGAAGTCGCGGAAGTAGTAGTGCGCCGAGTGCTCGCCGCCGAAGATCGCGCCGGTGGCCGCCATCTGCTGCTTGATGAACGAGTGGCCGACCCGGGTCCGCACCGGGGTGCCGCCGAGCTCGGTCACCAGCTCCGGCACCGCCCGGGAGGTGATCAGATTGTGGATGACGGTCGCGCCCGGTTCCTTGGTCAGCTCGCGCTCGGCCACCAGGCCGGTGATGGCCGACGGCGCGACCGGGTCGCCCTTCTCGTCCACCACGAAGCAGCGGTCGGCGTCGCCGTCGAAGGCCAGGCCGAGGTCGGCGCCGGTCTTGCGGACGTGGTCCTGCAGATCCACCAGGTTCTTCGGATCCAGCGGATTGGCTTCGTGATTGGGGAAGCTGCCGTCGAGTTCGAAGAACAGCGGCTCGACCGTGTACTGCGCCAGCGTGCCCAGCACGGCGGGCACGGTGTAGCCGCCCATGCCGTTGCCGGCGTCCACCGCGATGCGCAGCGGGCGCGAACCGCTCAGGTCCACCAGCTTGTGCAGGAAGTCGGCGTAGGCCGAGAGCAGGTCCTCCCGGGTCTCGGTGCCGCGCGGCCCGTCGAAGGCCGGGACGCCCGCGACGACCTCCTCGCTGATGGTGGCCAGCCCGGTGTCCTGACCGACCGGCAGCGCCTTGGCGCGGCACAGCTTGATGCCGTTGTACTTGGCGGGATTGTGGCTGGCAGTGAACATGGCCCCGGGGCAGTCCAGGTGGCCGGAGGCGAAGTAGAGCTCGTCGGTGGAGGCCAGGCCGATGTGCACCACATCGAGTCCCTGGGCGAGCACGCCGTCGGCGAAGGCGGCGGCCAATTCCGGTGAGGAGTCGCGCATATCGTGACCGATCACGATGCGCCGGGCGCCCTCGCCGCGCATCAGCCGTGCGAAGGATCCGGCAACGTCCCGGACGAAGTCCGCGTCGATCTGTTCGCCGACAACTCCGCGAACATCGTATGCCTTGATGACTGCTTGAACGGACTCGGCGGACCGGGCGACTGTCATGCGCACCACCCTAGTAGCTGACCGCGACAATGAGAGACTTCCCCCGACCCTTGCCAACCGGACAACTGATTTCGTGAGGCGCGGGTAACTCGCCGGGTACGTCCAGAATTGCCGGCGGCACCCAACCGCCGGCACGGAATGTCAATGGAGCACGGCTCATAGCCGCCCGCTCAAGTCTCGGAGAGGCGGTCCGGCGGGTCCGGTAGGACGCGTAGATGGCCGCGTCTGCCGGTGCGACCCGCGCGGGTCGGGCGCTGCGGGGCGGGAGCGTAGTCGGTGTAGCCGCGCGGATCGGGTTCCGGTGTGCGGCGGCGCAATCCGGCCTCGCGGACGGCTTCGGCGAGCGCGGTGAGATCGTCGTCGTCCGGGGTCGAGGAGGAAAACCCGCCCTCGTGGCGGACCAACTCCCATCCCTTGGGCGCGGTGATTCGGGAAGCATGCGTTTCACACAGGTCCCAGGAGTGTGGCTCCGCCACCGTGACCAGCGGACCCACGACTGCCATCGAGTCGGAGTACACATAGGTCAGCGTCGCGACGGCCGGGTTCTTGCAGCCTGGACGGCAGCAACGACGCATGGGGATCACGCCATGCAGGGTAACCCCCCTCACGCCCTCGTGGACACAGACACGCTCAATGAAGCCCGTCTCACTCGTGCCACGAGGGCCCCGGGTAGCTGTGCGCTTTCGAGCCGCGGGCGCGTCGCGACGGCCCTCGGAAATGCGGTCGCCGGGTCTCCGGAATGCCGTCGCGGCGGGCCGCCGCACCGGCCGGGCGGCCCGGCGAGGCGGGTGCTCACACCCGCCCGGGGTAAGGGTTAGATTCAAGGTATGACCCGTTCACGTAAGAGGCGACCGCCCACCGCGCGGTCGGTCATCCGCCGCGGGCGGGGTGTGCGCGGGCCGATGCTGCCACCGACCGTGCCCGCCCGGCGCACCCGGGGCCAGGAGTTCGACCGTCTGGTGCTGGAGGCCTTCGCGCCGCTGGAGACCCGCTGGCACGAGCAGCTCACCAAGCTCGACATCGCCGTCGACGACGTGCCGAAAATCCGTCCGCTGCACCCGGATTCGGTCACCTGGCCGGAAGAGGTGGTGGCCGACGGCCCGGTGCCCCTCTCCCGCCTTATCCCGGCCGGTGTGGACCGCTACGGCATGGCCACCCGCGCCCGCGTCGTGTTGTTCCGCAAGCCGTTGGAGCTCCGTGCCGGGGACCCCGACGACCTGGTCGACCTGCTGCGCGAGGTCCTCGTGCAACAGATCGCGACCTACTTGGGTGTGGAACCCGACATCATCGATCCCGACCCGGAGTAGTCAGAATGCAACCGCATACCCCGAACTACGTTTCGCAACAATTGATTTCGTATGTTCGGGGTAACTCGCCGGGTACGTCCAAGGTAGTTTCGGTACCCAACCGCCGGCACGGGTTGCCAGCGGTCAACGGCTCCCAAGCCGCCCGCTGAAGGCTCGGAGAGGCGGGGGAGTCAGCTGATGCCCCGCTTCAGGCGGCGGCGCTCCCGCTCGGAGAGTCCGCCCCAGATGCCGAAGCGCTCGTCATTGGCCAGGGCGTATTCGAGGCACTCGTCGCGGACCTCGCAGCCCATGCAGATCCGCTTGGCCTCGCGGGTGGAGCCGCCCTTCTCCGGGAAGAACGCCTCCGGGTCGGTCTGGGCGCACAGCGCCCGTTCCTGCCATTGTTCGGCCTCGGTCATCATGCGACCGCCGCGCGAGAAAGTGTCGTACATATCCTCGGCACCGGTGACGATCAGGCTCAGCCGCGGCGGTTCGGGCTGGTAGGCGGCTCGCGCCCACTGTCCGCCCCCCGGTCGCGCAGTCGTCATCGGTTCACCCCCCTCGTATCCGTTCCGATCGTCGGCGCAGAAGTCAGGTGCTGCGCCAGTCGTGGAATCGGTTTGCGATACACCGCCCGGAATGCCCGACGGGGCCAGCTCTTCGGCCATCGCTCCGCCTCCTCACTGTGTGTTAGCGCAGAATGATTAATCCGCCGGAGCCGATCCCACCGACGGCCCAACACCGCGGCGTAGTCCCGCGGCCATCCCCGAGCTTGGCGTCACTCCGTGCGAACGCTTGTTCGAAAACCCGTCCGCGCCTTGCACTCTCACGCGGACCCGGAATGACATGCCTGTGATTAGACACGCCGGGAGCGGCGATGGTCAAGCTGCCGAAGCGATTCCGTTACCATCTGCGACCCCGTCGGGAGGCGTTCCCGCAGTTCAAATAGCAAATTCACAGCAAATGAGCTGCGGGACGACTTTCCGCTTCGAACGCATAGGCTGTGCGGATGTGACTCGAGAACAAGCGGACACCGCGCCCGGCACCGGCCTGCGGATCGCCGTCCTGGTCGGCGGAGTCGGCGGCGCGCGGTTCCTGACGGGGGTGCGCGAACTGCTGCCCGGAGCCGACACCACGGCCATCGTCAATGTCGGCGACGACGTGTGGATGCACGGGCTGCGCATCTGTCCTGACCTGGACACCTGCATGTACACCCTGGGTGGCGGCATCGACCCCGAACGGGGCTGGGGGCACGCGAACGAGACCTGGAGCGCCAAGGAGGAGCTGGCGAAATACAAGGCTCAGCCCGATTGGTTCGGGCTGGGCGACCGGGATATCGCCACACATCTCATTCGCACCGAAATGCTGCGCCAGGGATACCCGCTCTCGGCGGTCACCGAGGCGCTCTGCAATCGGTGGCAACCGGGTGTGAAACTGCTTCCGGCAACCGACGACCGATGCGAAACACATGTCGTAATCGGTGACCCGGAGAACCCTGGCGAACGCCGCGCGATCCATTTCCAGGAGTGGTGGGTTCGATACCGGGCGAACGTAGAGACCCATGGATTCGTGACTATTGGGGCAGATGCTGCGAAACCAGCCCCGGGTGTGATCGAAATCATAGGTTCAGCGGATGTGATCCTGCTCGCTCCGTCGAACCCCGTCGTGAGCGTGGGCGCCATCCTCTCGGTTCCGGGCATTCGGGGCGCACTGCGGACCACCGATGCCAAGGTGATCGGACTGTCCCCGGTGATCGGCGGAAAACCGTTGCGCGGCATGGCCGATGAGTGCCTGTCGGTGATCGGCGTCGAAACCTCCGCCGAGGCCGTCGGCACCTACTACGGCGCGCGCTCGAGCACCGGCATTCTCGACGGCTGGCTCGTGCACACCGGCGACACCGCCGACATTCCGGGCGTCGAAGTCCGGAGCGTGCCACTGCTCATGACCGACCCGGCCGCGACCGCCGAGATGGTTCGCGAAGCCCTCGACATCGCGGGAGTCAAACCGTGACAACGGATTCCATCGAAGCGCTGGGCGATCACGCGTCCGGCGGCGAACTGCGCATCCTGCCCATTCCGGGCCTGCCGGAATTTCGCCCGGGCGACGATGTCGCCGATGCCATCGCGGCACAGGCGCCCTGGCTCCAGGACGGTGACGTGCTGGTGGTGACCAGCAAGATCGTCGCCAAGGCCGAGGGCCGCATCGTGACCGTGCCCAGCGACCCCGAGGAACGCGACGCGGCACGCCGGCAACTGGTGCTCGACGAGTCGGTGCGCGTGCTGGCGCGCAAGAACCGCACCCTCATCACCGAGAACCGGCTCGGCATCGTGCAGGCCGCCTCCGGAGTCGACGGCTCCAATGTGGAACAGGGCGAACTGGTCCTGCTGCCGGAGGATCCGGACGCCAGCGCCAAGGCGCTGCGCACCGCGCTGGCCGACCGCCTGGGCGTGCAGGTGGCCGTGGTCATCACCGACACCATGGGCCGGGCCTGGCGCAACGGCCAGATCGACGCCGCCATCGGGTCGGCGGGCATCCGGGTGCTGCACGACTACGACGGCGCGGTCGACGGGCAGGGCAATGAACTGCACGTCACCCTGGTCGCGGTGGCCGACGAGCTGGCCGCGGCCGCGGACCTGGTGAAGGGCAAGCTGGGCGGCGTCCCGGTCGCGGTGGTGCGCGGGCTCGACTACACCGACGACGGATCCACCGCCGGGGATCTGCTGCGGCGCGGCGAGGACGATCTGTTCTGGCTGGGCACCGGGGAATCCGTCGAGCTCGGCCGCAAACAGGCGGTGCCGCTGCGGCGTTCGGTGCGCCGGTTCGCGGAGACGCCGGTGCCGCCGGAGCTCATTCGCGAGGCCGTGGCCGCCGGGCTCACCGCGCCCGCGCCGCACCACACCCGTCCGGTCCGCTTCGTCTGGGTCCGCAAGCGTGGCCTGCGCGAGCAGCTGCTCGAGGCCATGGCCGAGAAGTGGCGCACCGACCTGACCGGTGACGGCCGCACCCCGGAGAGCGTGGAGAAGCGGGTCGCGCGCGGCCGCATCCTCTTCGACGCCCCCGAAATGATCATCCCGTTCTGCGTGCCCGACGGCGCGCACGACTATCCGGACGAGCGCCGCCGCGCCGCCGAGCAGACCATGTTCACCGTCGCGGTGGGCGCGGCCGTGCAGGGCCTGCTGGTCTCGCTGGCCGTGCGGGGCGTGGGCAGCTGCTGGATCGGGTCGACCATCTTCGCGCCCGAGGTCACCCGCGACGTGCTGGGTCTGGAGGCGGACTGGAATCCGCTGGGCGCCATCGCCATCGGGTACCCGCTCGACGAGATCGAGCCGCGCGAGGCGCGCGAGCCCGGCCTCGGGCTGGTCGAGCTGTGAGCGCGGAGTCGCTGCACAAATCGGCGACCGAGCTGCTGGAGACCTGGTCCCCGGCAACGGGTCCGGAGTGCTCCATCCGGGAGGCCATGCTGGCCTTCCTGGGTTCCGCGCCGCGCGGCTGCCTGCGCGAGCACGCGGCCGGGCACATCACCGCCTCGGCCATCGTGTTCTCCCACGACGAGCGCGAGGTGCTGCTGACCCTGCACCCGCGGGTGGGCCGCTGGATCCAATTGGGCGGGCACTGTGAGGAATCCGACGATTCGGTCGCGGCGGCCGCCTTCCGTGAGGCGACCGAGGAGTCCGGCATCGACGGGCTGGTGCTCGAGCCCGGCCTCTACGGCGCGCAGGCGCACCCCATCACCTGCTCGCTGGGCGTGCCGACCCGGCACCTGGACCTGCTGTTCAAGATCAAGGCACCGGAAGGCGCTGTGCCGGTGCGCAGTTCGGAGTCGACCGACCTGCGCTGGTGGCCGGTGGACGGGCTGCCCGCCGATTCCGACGTGCTGGTGCGCTGACACCCGGCCGTGCTGTCGCGCTGTGCGGTACACGGGGTTCCGGATGCCGGAATCCCCGTGTTACTGTCCGCTACGTACACGTTCTCAGGGCGGGGTGGAATTCCCCACCGGCGGTAATGGCATCCGGGCCGATCCGGAGTGCACGAGCCCGCGAGCGCCACAGTGTCTCTCATCGGCAGTGTGGGTCGAGCAGATTCCGGTGTGATCCCGGAGCCGACGGTCACAGTCCGGATGAAAGAGAACGCGGCACCGGCACGTCCGTACCGCTGGACGGGCCTGTTCGCGTCTTGCCCTGGGTGACATCGCGAACAGGAGGAATCCCCATGTCACCCACTTCCACTCGCATCGCCCTCGTCGCCGCGCGCTGGCACAGCGACATCGTCGACAAGGCCGTCGCATCCTGCCGGGCCGGGCTGCTCGAGCGCGGCTACACCGAGGTCGACGTGATCGAGGTGCCCGGTGCGTTCGAAATCCCGTTGCAGGCCAAGCGTTTGGCCACCCGCGGTACCTACGCCGCGGTCGCGGGCTGCGCGCTCGTCGTGGACGGCGGCATCTACCGGCACGACTTCGTGGCCTCGACCGTCGTCGACGCGCTCATGCGGGTGCAGCTCGAGACCGATGTGCCGGTGTTCTCGGCCGTGCTGACCCCGCACCACTTCCACGAGCACGGCGAGCACCTGGCCTATTTCGCGCGGCATTTCGAGGTGAAGGGCGCGGAGCTGGCCAATGCCATCGCCGCCACCCTGGCCCTCGATACGGTCGGCGCCTAGACAAAGGGAAACCCTGCCCGCACGAGCCGGAGGCGGCTGGTCGTGCGGGCAGGGTGCGGGTTCCGCCGGCGCGTACGGGGGGAGAACACGCCGACGGTCCGGGTTCGGCCTGGGGGTTGGGTTCAGGCCGGAACCAGGTCTTTCTCTTGCGGGCCCGGTGCTTCCGGGGCGGCGGGGGCCGGGTGGTCCTCCACCATGGCCTGCTCGTCGAAGGGGATCTCGCGATCCAGCACCGCGCGGACGCGGGCCGGGTCGATGGTCTTGGTCCAGGTCCCGATCAGCAGCGTGGCGACCGCATTGCCCGAGAAGTTGGTCAGCGCACGGGCTTCCGACATGAACCGGTCGATGCCGACGATCAGGCCGACGCCGTCCAGTAGTTCCGGGCGATGGCTCTGCAGGCCGCCGGCCAGCGTGGCCAGGCCCGCGCCGGTGACACCCGCCGCGCCCTTGGAGGCCACGATCATGAACAGCAGCAGGCCGATCTGCTCGTGCCAGGACAGCGGCTTGCCCATGGCGTCGGCCACGAACAGGGTGGCCATGGTCAGGTAGATGGCGGTGCCGTCCAGGTTGAACGAATACCCGGTCGGGACAACCACACCCACGGTGGTGCGGTCCACGCCGACGTGCTCCATCTTGGCGATGAGCCGCGGCAGCGCCGACTCCGAGGACGAGGTGGCGAAGATCAGCAGGTACTCCCGCGCCAGGTAGCGCACCAGCTTGAAGATGGAGTTCCCGGCCACCAGCCGCAGCAGCAGGCCCAGCACGCCGAAGATGAACACGACGCAGGTGAGATAGAAGGCCGCCATCAGCAGCGCCAGCTGCTTGACCGCGTCGAGTCCGGTGCGCGCCACCACATTCGCCATGGCGCCGAACGCGCCGATCGGGGCCAGCCACAGGATCATGGTGAGAATCCGGAACACCAGCTTCTGCACCGACGCGACCCCGCGCAGGAGCGGCTCGCCCGCGGTGCCCATGGCCTGGATGCCGAAGCCCACCAGCAGCGCCACGAACAGCGCCTGCAGCACCTTGCCCGAGGTGAGCGACGACAGCAGGGTGGTCGGCACGATGTCCTCGAGGAACTGCCAGGTGCCGCCGGCCGCCTTGGCGTCTGTGGCGTACTTGGTGATCTCCTTCGCGTGGGCGGCCACGTTCAGCCCCGAGCCCGGGTGCAGCAGATTGCCGACGAGCAGGCCGATGGCCAGCGCCACCGTGGACATGATCAGGAAGTAGCCGATGGCCAGGCCGCCGACTTTGCCGACCTTGGCGGCCGCCCGCACCGAGCCGATGCCGAGCACGATCGTGCAGAAGATGACCGGGGCGATCATCATCTTGATGAGGTTCACGAAGATCGTGCCGAGCTCGCCGACGCTCTTGCCGACGCCCGGGGCCAGCCAGCCGACCAGGACGCCCGAGATGACGGCCACGATGACGGCCAGATAGAGCCAGTGGGTACGGTCTCGGCGCTGCCGGGTTGTCGTGTCGCTCATCTCGCTGGTGCCTCCGGGTCAGTGCCCGCATGACGTTTGCTCCACGCGGGTGTTCGGAGAGAATCATGATCCGTCGAGTGACGCGGGTCACTGTTTCGTAAATTATGTTCATGAAGTACCCGGAGGAATCGTGAGACGTCGAAGAACCCGGGCCCGCCGTACGCTGGCCGGGCAGGTGTTCGTGGTGCAGGTGCTGGTGCTGGCGGTGGTGATCAGCGCCGCGTCGATGCTGGCGTTCCTGCAGACCCGCCGGGTGCAGGACGACGCCACCCGTGCGGAGGTCATCGATACCTCGATCGCGGTGGCGCAGTCGCCCTCGACGCTGGCCGGGGTGCAGAGCCCGAATCCGACCGCCGCACTGCAGCCGGTGACCGAGGCCATCCGCAAGGCGACGGGTATGGACTTCATCGTGGTGATGGCCCCGGATCGGACCCGCTACACCCACACCGAGACCGACCGGATCGGGAAACCCTTCAGCGGCAACATCGATCGCGCCCTGGCCGGGGAGACCTTCACCGAGACCTTCACCGGCACGCTGGGCCCGTCGATTCGCGCGGTCACCCCGGTGCGCGATGCCGACGGCCGCATCGTCGCGCTGGTGTCGGCGGGCGTCACCCGCACCCACATCGGCGAACAGGTGCGCGCCCAGCTGCCGCTCATCCTGGCCGCCGCGGCGGGCGGCCTGGCGCTGGCCATGATGAGTTCGCTGTTGCTGCGGCGCAGGCTGTTACGGCAGACGCACGGCCTCGGGCCCGCCGAACTGCGGGCCATGTACGAGCATCACGACGCGGTGCTGCACTCCATCCACGAGGGGCTGCTGGTGTTCGACAGATCCGATGAGCGCGCCGAGGTGGTCAACGATCAGGCGCGGCTGCTGCTCGATCTGCCGGACGGGCCGATCACGCGCGCGGATCTGCCGGTGTCGCTGCAGCGCTTGGGAACCGGCGTGGTCCGTGACGAGATGCACGTGACCCCGGACCGGGTGCTGGTCGTCAACCAGGACGTGGTCGAGCACGCCGGCCGCCGCATCGGCACGGTACTCACCCTGCGCGACCACACCGAATTGCGGGATGTGCTGGGCGAATTGGATTCGGTGCGCGGCTTCGCCGAATCGCTGCGCGCCCAGGCGCACGAAGCCGCCAACCGGCTGCACACCGTGGTCACCATGGTGGAGCTGGGCCGCCCGCGAGAAGCGGTGAACTTCGCGACCGCGGAACTCGAACTGTCCCAGGCCCTCATCGACCGGCTCACCGGCGCGGTGGCCGAACCCGCGGTGGTGGCGCTGCTGCTGGGCAAGGTGGAGCAGGCCGCCGAGAACGGGGTGGAGCTGACCGTCACCGGCGACACGCTGCTCGACACCACCGACCCGCTGACGCCGCACGAGATGGTCACACTGCTGGGCAATCTCATCGACAACGCCCTGGACGCGGTCGGGCACGACGAGGACGCGTGGGTGGAGGTGACGGTGCGGCGGGACGAGCCGGAGCTGTACGTCAGGGTGGCCGACAGCGGCCCGGGCATGTCGGAGGAGTTGTTCACCCGTGCCACCGAACGCGGCTATTCCACCAAGACCGACCACCACGGGCTGGGTCTGGCGCTGGTACGCCGGTTGGTCGCCAGGCACGCCGGCGAGTTGCGGGCCCGGCGGGAACCGGAATCCGCAGTGATCGTGAGGTTTCCGCTATGAACGCCGCGCCGGCATCGGCGATCCGCGTGCTGATTGTCGAGGACGAGCCGAAAATCGCTGCGGCACATCGCTCTTACGTGGAGCGGGTGCCGGGTTTCACGGTGGTCGCGGTGGCGCACACCGGTCGCGACGCCATCTCGATCGCGAAAAGGTCACAATCTTCGGGCGTCCCCATTGATCTGGTGTTGATGGATATCGGGTTGCCGGATATGAGCGGGCTCGCCGTCGCCGCGGCGCTGGCGGGACTGCGGCCGCGGCCCGACGTCATCGCCGTCACCTCGGCGCGGGATCTGGCCATGGTGCGCTCGGCCGTCTCGCACGGCGTGGTGCTGTATCTGCTGAAGCCCTTCACCTTTGCCGCCTTCCGCGAGAAGCTGGACCGCTACGTCGAATACCGGGCGGCGCTGCCGGCCGGGGAGACGGCGGTGTCGCAGCAGGACATCGATCGCGCCTTCGGTGTGCTGCGCACTCCGGATCAGCGACCCACCTCGCCGAAAGGCATTGCGCCGCAGACGATGGACGAGGTGTCGCGCGCAGTGCGGGCCGCGCCGGACGGGCTCTCCGCGGGCGAGGCGGGGCGCGCGGTGGGGGTGTCCCGGGTGACGGCGTGGCGGTATCTGGAGCGGATGGCCGAAGACGGCGTGGTGGAACGGCGCACCGACTACGGTCGGACCGGGCGCCCGCAGGTTCGATATGTGTGGTTTCGCTGAGCCCGGTTTCGCTCCTGGTTTGCGCTCGAGGCCCGGTGTCGGGAACCACGCGGTCGGTTGCGGCGGAACCGACTGCTCATGATGTAACGGTGGCCACCTTTCGGTCCGGCCGGGTGCTGTAACAGAGACTAGGTTTCAAGATATGTAGCTGCGAAGTTCTTCGAGGTATTGATTAGCGGGGCAAACGTGCAAATGGTCGGCAAACGGTTGGGTTCGCCGGATCCGAAACGACACCTGTGGGTGCTGGGGTTGATCGCGCCCGGGTGCGCGTTACTGCCCTCGCAGCTGGTGTTGCACACCAAGCTGGAGGTGTTCTGGTGGATCGGACCGATCATCATTCTGATCGCGATTCCCTTCCTGGACTGGGTCGTCGGGGAAGACGGCACCAATCCGCGCGACGAGGATTACGAATTACTCTCCAATGACCGGTACTACCGGTGGTGCACCTATATGTTCCTGCCGATCCAGGTGGTCGGCCTGATCATCGCCGCCTACATGTGGGCCGGCGACGCTCTGTCCGTCGTCGACAAGCTCGGGCTGGCGGCCACTCTCGGGTTCGTCAGCGGCATCGGCATCAACGCCGCCCACGAGCTCGGCCACCGGGTCGAGCGATTGGAGCGCTGGCTGTCGAAAATGGCGCTGGCGCAGTCGGCCTACGGGCACTTCTTCGTCGAGCACAACAAGGGCCACCACGCCCGGGTCGCGACGCCCGACGATCCGGCCAGTGCCCGCATGGGTGAGTCGCTGTGGGAGTTCCTGCCCCGCAGCGTGATCGGTGGCTTCCGGTCGGCAATCCACCTCGAAGGTGAGCGCCTGCGCCGTAAAGGACACCGCTGGTTCAGTATCCACAACCACATCCTGCAGGCCTGGGCTATGACCGTCGTGCTGTTCGGCGGGTTGCTCGCGGTCTACGGCTGGCGGGTGCTGCCGTATCTGCTGCTGCAGGCGGTGATCGGCGCGGGCCTGCTCGAAACCGTCAACTACGTCGAGCATTACGGCCTGCTGCGACGCAAGCGGCCCAATGGCAACTGGGCCCGCTGCTCGCCGAGCGACAGCTGGAACAGCGACCGGCTGGTCACCAATATCTTCATGTTCCACCTGCAGCGGCACAGCGACCACCATGCCAATCCGGGGCGGCGGTACCAGACACTGCGCACCTCCGAGGAGGCGCCGCAGCTTCCAGCGGGGTACGCCACCATGATCCTGCTGGCATTGGTCCCGCCGCTGTGGCGCCACATCATGGATCCGCGCCTGCTCGCCCACTACGCGGGCGACGTGAGCCGGGCCAATATCCAACCCCGTAAGCGGGAGCGCATCCTCGCCGAGTACGAGTACCAAGCCGCCGCGTAGGGTTTGGGGGAAGCAGCCGACCAGGAGAGGCAGATGACGACCGCAGTGTCCAGCAAGATGACGCCTGACGTCCGCAATGGGATCGACTACAAGGTGGCGGACCTGTCACTGGCCGAGTTCGGCCGCAAAGAGATTCGCCTGGCCGAGCACGAGATGCCGGGCCTGATGGCGCTGCGTCGTGAGTACCACGACGTGCAGCCGCTGCAGGGCGCCCGCATCTCCGGCTCGCTGCACATGACTGTGCAGACCGCGGTGCTGATCGAGACCCTGGTCGCCCTCGGCGCCGAGGTCCGCTGGGCCTCCTGCAACATCTTCTCCA
Organism: Nocardia sp. NPDC059154; assembly: GCF_042755705.1. Lineage (NCBI taxonomy): Bacteria > Bacillati > Actinomycetota > Actinomycetes > Mycobacteriales > Nocardiaceae > Nocardia > Nocardia sp. NPDC059154. The sequence goes on along the minus strand of NZ_JBHZCS010000012.1, from coordinate 50,239 downwards.
CCCAGGACCACGCGGCCGCCGCGGTCGTGGTCGGCCCGCACGGCACCGTCGACGAGCCCAAGGGCACTCCCGTCTTCGCCTGGAAGGGCGAGACCCTGGAGGAGTACTGGTGGGCCGCCGATCAGATGCTGACCTGGCCCGGCGAGCCAGCCAACATGATCCTCGACGACGGTGGTGACGCCACCATGCTCGTGCTGCGCGGCGCGCAGTTCGAGAAGGCCGGCGTGGTCCCGCCCGAGGACGACACCCACTCCGCCGAATACAAGGTGTTCCTGAACCTGCTGCGCGCCACCCTCGAGACCGACAAGGGCAAGTGGGGCAAGATCGCCGAGAGCGTGCAGGGTGTCACCGAGGAGACCACCACCGGTGTGCTGCGGCTGTACCAGTTCGCGGCCGCGGGTGAGCTGGTGTTCCCGGCGATCAATGTCAACGACTCGGTCACCAAGTCGAAGTTCGACAACAAGTACGGCACCCGCCACTCCCTCATCGACGGCATCAACCGCGGCACCGACGTGCTGATCGGCGGCAAGAAGGTCCTGATCTGCGGCTACGGCGATGTCGGCAAGGGCTGCGCGGAGTCGATGGCCGGGCAGGGCGCGCGCGTGCAGGTCACCGAGATCGACCCGATCAACGCGCTGCAGGCGCTGATGGACGGCTTCGACGTCGTCACCGTGGAACAGGCCATCGGTGAGGCCGACATCGTCATCACCTCCACGGGCAACAAGGACATCATCCTGCTCGACCACATGAAGGCGATGAAGGACCAGGCCATCCTGGGCAATATCGGCCACTTCGACAACGAGATCGACATGGCCGCCCTGGAGCGTTCGGGCGCGGACCGGCTCAACATCAAGCCCCAGGTCGACCTGTGGACGTTCAAGGAGTCCGGCAAGTCGATCATCGTGCTCTCCGAGGGCCGCCTGCTGAACCTGGGCAACGCGACCGGGCACCCGTCGTTCGTGATGTCGAACAGCTTCTCCAACCAGGTCATCGCGCAGATCGAGCTGTGGACCAAGCCCGACGAGTACGACAACGAGGTCTACCGCCTGCCCAAGCACCTCGACGAGAAGGTCGCCCGCATCCACGTGGAGGCGCTGGGTGGCACGCTGACCAAGCTCACCAAGGACCAGGCCGAATACATCGGCGTGGACGTGGAGGGCCCGTACAAGCCGGACCACTACCGCTACTGAGCGGAAACCGCCTGTAGCGCATGAAGATTCGGCCGGTCACCCGAGAGGGTGACCGGCCGAATCTCGTTGGCGCCGTGCGTCCGCTACTTGAGGCAGATGTCGATCAGGGGGACCCACTTGCCGCCCTGGATGGTGCAGATGGCGGCGCTGAGGAGTTCATTGGCGCTGGAGCCGGTGCCGGCGACATTGCTGGAGCCGGAGTTGCTCGACAGGGAGGACGCCGAGCCGGAGTCGGCCACGGGGGCGGCCTGGTCGGCGGTGGCGGGTTCGAGGGTGACGGGGGCGGCGGTGGCGGTACCGGCCGCGGAAAGAGCGGCGGCGGTGATCGCTACGGCGGCCAGGGCGGCACGCGGACCGTGGTGTGCGAGATGGGACTTCATCAGGGTTGCGCTCCTTGCAGGGGGAGTGTTGCCCCGGGACCCTACAAGAGTTGAAGGGCGCGCGTTTCGGATTTGCGTGGCTTATTTGCGGAAGGACCTCGGGAGGGGGTAGCCCTTCTCCTGCATGACGTCGCGCGCGCGGTTCGGATAGTCGGTGATCAGGCCGTCCACGCCCTGGTCGAGCGCCAGTCCGATGGTGGCCTTGTCGTTCACGGTCCAGGGGATCACTCGGATGCCGAAGCCGTGCGCTTCGCGGACGTACTCGGCGGTCGTGGTGAGCTTGAAGTACTTGTCGCCGACCTTCGCGTCGATGTTCCAGGGGTCGACGTAGGCAGGGGAGGAGATGTCCGCGCCCAGGGCCTTGATCGCGTCCAGCGGATCCCCGGCGTGTTCCTCGTATCGAATCGGGCCCAGCCACGGGCTGTTCGGTGCGAAGGTGGTCTCGTCGTACAGCGCGACCGTGGGGATGTTCGCGTTCTGGGCCTTCACCAGCGGCAGACTGCTCCAGTCGAAGCTCTGGATCTCGACCTTGCCGATGGCCCCGGCCTGTTCGACGGCGCCCAGGATGACGTCGACGAATTCCCTGGGGGTGGCGGACTGTTCGGGGTGGGCGGCCTCGATTTTGGTCTCCACGTTGTAGCGCACGGTGCCGAACGCGCCCGGGTGGCTCTTCACCAGATCGAACAGTTCCGGCAGCGTCGCGATTCTGTTGCCCGGAAGCTCCTGTGCTGCTGGGAATCCCGCGAGCTTCCTGCCGCAGTCGAGGGTGTGGACCTGGTCGTGGGTCAGGTCGTGGACCAGCTTGCCGACGTAGGGGAACCGCGGATCGCCGGGGAAGGCCGGGGCGGTGTCGGCGCACTTCTCGGCCTGGATGACCGGGTCGTGCCAGATGAGCGGCGTCTTGTCGGCGGTGAGCACGATGTCGAGTTCCAGGGTGGTGACGCCCAGTTCGATGGCCTTGGCGAAGCCGGGCAGCGACTCCTCGATGGTCATGCCGCGGCCGCCGCGGTGGGCCTGCAGATCGAAGGGGCGGAGTGGATCGGCCACGGCGACCGGGTTCGTGCCGCCGGAGTTGCTGCCGCAGGCCGTCGGCCCGATAGCAGCAATCGCTACCGCGAGGATCGCAAAAGCTCTATTGAGCTGCGTTGACCTCACGTGTCCAGCAGTCATTGCCGGACTATAGCAATCAAATGGCTACAAAAATCTGGGCCTTTCGAACAAACGGGATCCCGCCGGGGCGGACCGCCGCCGATTCGGTACTCTCGCGGCATGGGTGCACTGGTTCCGGTGGAAGGGCTCGACGGCGCGGGCAAACGCACGCTCACCGACGCCGTTGTCACCGTCCTGCGCGCCCGCGGGCTGCGCGTCGCCACCCTGGCCTTCCCGCGCTACGGCGTCTCCGTGCATGCCGACCTCGCCGCCGAGGCGCTGCGCGGCGGTCATGGAGATACCGCTCGGTCTGTGAATGCCATGGCGCTGCTGTTCGCGCTCGACCGCGCCGACGCGCGCGACGAGCTCTCGAAACTGCTGGCGGACAACGACATCGTGCTACTGGACCGCTATGTCGCCTCCAATGCCGCGTACTCCGCGGCCCGCCTGGAACAGGACGCGCACGGCGAAATTGTGGCCTGGATCGAGGAATTGGAGTTCGAGCGCTTCGGATTGCCCGCCCCGGATGTCCAGATTCTGCTGGATGTTCCGGTCGATGTGGCCGAGGAACGCGCGCGCCTGCGCGGCGAAGCCGATGCCGCACGGGCTTTGGACGCTTACGAGAAAGACGGGGGACTGCAGCGTCGCACCGGTACTGTCTACCGTGAGCTGGCCGAAATCAACTGGCACGGACCGTGGTGGGTGCATCGGACCGGTGACGATCCGGCAACACTGGCCGCGCGCCTCGCGGAAATTATTGCTGGATAGGGTTGGATGTGCGCCGACAGGTCACGAGTGTTGGCGTGGCGGCCGAATCAGAGCCGGAGAGGTGACAAACTAGACGTTATGAAGCCGAAGATTCTGGTCGTCGACGACGATATGGCTCTCGCGGAGATGCTCACGATCGTCTTGCGGGGTGAGGGTTTCGACCCCCACGTCGTCGGAGACGGCACGCAGGCGCTGACCGCGGTCCGGGAGCTGCGTCCGGATCTCGTGTTGCTGGATCTCATGCTGCCCGGCATGAACGGCATCGACGTGTGCCGGGTGCTGCGAGCCGATTCGGGAGTGCCCATCGTGATGCTGACGGCGAAGACCGACACGGTCGACGTCGTCCTGGGTTTGGAAAGTGGCGCGGACGACTACATCGTCAAGCCGTTCAAGCCGAAAGAACTCGTGGCCCGGGTGCGGGCCCGCCTGCGCCGCACCGAGGAGGAGCCGCAGGAACTGCTGTCCATCGCCGACATCGTCATCGATGTGCCCGCGCACAAGGTGACTCGCGGCGGGGCGCAGATCTCGCTGACTCCACTGGAGTTCGATCTGCTGGTGGCGCTGGCCCGCAAGCCGCGCCAGGTGTTCACCCGTGAGGTGCTGCTGGAACAGGTCTGGGGCTATCGGCACGCCGCCGACACCCGCCTGGTCAACGTGCACGTCCAGCGGTTGCGCGCCAAGGTGGAGAAGGATCCGGAGAACCCCGAGATCGTGCTGACCGTCCGAGGTGTGGGCTACAAGGCCGGACCGCCGTGATCGCTGGCTCCAGAAACCGCGTTCAGCGGTGGCTGGCGGTAGCGGTGGCCTGGTTCCGCAATCTGGGCGAGCAACTGGGCCACGTCTGGCGGCGTTCGCTGCAGTTGCGTGTTGTCGTGTCCACGCTCACCCTGTCGCTGATCGTCATCACGATTCTGGGCGTCGTGCTCACGAGTCAGATCACCGACCGGTTGTTGGACGCGAAGATCAACGCGGCTGTCGAGGAAATGGGCCGCGCCCGCAACACCGTTCAGAATCAACTGACCGGTGTGCACGATTCGGGTACTCAGCAGAGTCGCCTGGACGATGCCCGCCGCGCGCTGTTCAGCAGCGCCGGCGGGACCCAGACCGGCGGCGCCGCAGGCAGTTACGAGGCGGCCCTGGCCATGACGGGCGGCAGCGGGCAGGAGATCACCTCGGGCGCCATCCAGGAGATCCCCGCCGAGCTACGCCAATTCGTCAAGCAGCGGCAGGTCTCCTATCAGTTCGCCACGGTCTCCAGCCCGGACGGGTACAAGGGCTCGGCGCTGATCATCGGCAGCCCCTCGGCCGATATCGACTCGCTGGAGATCTATCTGATCTTCCCGCTCACCAATGAGCAACGAAGTCTGTCGCTCATGCGCGGGACCATGCTCATCGGTGGCATCGTGCTGCTGGTGCTGCTGGCCGCCATCACGGCGCTGGTGACGCGACAGGTGGTGCTGCCCATCAGATCCGCGGCGCGGATCGCGAGTCGGTTCGCCGACGGACGGCTCAAGGAGCGCATGCTGGTGCGCGGTGAGGACGACATGGCGCGGCTCGCCATGTCGTTCAACGAGATGGCCGAGAGCCTGTCCAACCAGATCACCCAACTCGAGGAGTTCGGAAATCTGCAGCGCCGCTTCACCTCCGACGTCAGCCACGAACTGCGCACGCCGTTGACCACGGTGCGCATGGCGGCCGACCTCATCCACGGATCCAGCGACGACCTGGACCCGGCGCTGGCGCGCTCGGCCGAACTGCTCGTCAACGAACTCGACCGCTTCGAGGGACTGCTCAACGACCTGCTCGAGATCAGCCGCCACGACGCGGGCGTGGCCGAGCTGCAGGTGGAATCGCTGGACGTGCGCATGTGCGCGCGGGCCGCGGTCTCCACGGTGCGGCACCTGGCCAAGGAGTCCGGCGTCGAACTGGTGGTGGACATGCCCGAGGAACCGCTGGTGGCCGAGGTGGATCCGCGCCGCGTCGAACGCGTGCTGCGCAACCTGCTCGCCAATGCCATCGACCACAGCGAGGGCAAGCCCGTGCTCATGCGCATGCGCGGCGACGCGGACGCCAATGCCGTCGCCATCGTGGTGCGCGACCAGGGCGTGGGCCTGCGGCCGGGCGAGGAGAAGCTGGTGTTCAACCGCTTCTGGCGCTCGGACCCCTCACGCATGCGCCGCTCCGGCGGCACCGGCCTCGGTCTGTCCATCAGCGTCGAGGACGCCAACCTGCACGAGGGCAAGCTCGAGGCGTGGGGCGAGATCGGTGTGGGCGCGAGCTTCCGGCTCACCCTGCCACTGGTCCGCGGCCGCAAGCTCGGCACCAGCCCACTCTCGTTGGAGCCGCCCAAGATTCGCGGCGCGGTCTCACCCGAGCAGCTGGCCCTGGACATCGCGGGCTCGGACGCCGGCCCGGCGGCCATCACCTCCGTCGCGACGGTGCTCGAATCCGGGCCCGGCGCAGTGGAACCGGGCACCACGGGCCCGGACGACGTCGGGGCCGAACCCGGCCCCGAAACGCCGACCGGGGAAATCGGGGACGAGGAACCGGGATTCGAGGCCATCGCCCCGGAATTCCCCTCCACCACCGGGACTGGTGACGGAACCACCGCCGGGACCGAAAACGGCACTGCCGCTGGGTCCGAAAACGGCACCGCTGCTGGGCACGCAAACGGCACTGTCGGTGGGGCCGACAACGGCACCGCCGAGGCCACCGCCAACGGGGAAAACCATGCCGCCGACAATGATTCCGCCGGTTCCGGCGGAACCGGTTCCGGCCGTGACAACTCCGGCGGCTCGGTGTCGGCCGCCCAGGGGGACGGCCAATCATGAGGAGGCCGTCCGCGGGCCTGCGCCGGGCCCTGGTGGTGCTCGGCTGCCTGCTCAGTGTCAGCGCGTGCGCGAGCCTGCCGGACTCCTCGGCACCGCAGGCGCTGGGCAGCCTGGACCACCAGCCCACCAGCGCCTCGCCGCTGCCGCCCGTCGCCGGGCGGGAACCCGAGCAGCTGCTGCTGGACTTCATGGCCGCCACGGCCGATCCGTCCGACCGGCATCAGGCGGCCCGGCAGTTCCTCTCGCCCGCGGCGAATGCGCAGTGGGACGACGCGGCGTCCACCAGCATCGTGGACTCGCAGCCCAATACGCTGCGGGAGTCCCGCAACGGCGACTCCGCCACCTACGTGATCCGGGCGCGCAAGATCGGCGAGCTGGCGTCGGACGGCTCCTACCGGCCCGGTGACGGCACCCTGGAGACCAAGGTCGACATGGAGAAGATCGACGGCGAGTGGCGGATCAAGGATCTGCCGCCCGGCGTGATCGTCGAACAGGCCGCCTTCGCCAAGTCCTACCATCGCTATTCGCTGTTCTTCCCGAACCTGGCCGGGCAGGCCATGGTGCCCGACCTGCGCTGGATCTCCGCCCGCAAGGACCAGCTGGCGCAGCGGCTGCTCGGCCTGCTCGCGCAGGGACCCCAGTCCGCGCTCGCGCCCGCCGTGCGCAACCCCATGGGCGCGCCGGTCACGCTGCGCGGGCCGATCACCAGGGCCAATGGCGATGTCGACAATGTCGGCATCGGCGGCGGCGGGCTGAGCGTCGACTTCTCCGGCGCCACCACCCTCGATCCGCCCACCCGCGACGTGATGGCCGCCCAGATCGTGCTCACCCTCTCCGGCGCCGACGTGCTCGGCCCCTACCTGCTCAACGCCGACGGCAAGCCGCTCGACGACAAGTACGCCGGCGGCTGGCAGCGCGGCGACGTGGATGCCCGCAGCCCCGACACCATCGCCCGCAACCGGGCCGGCATGCACGCCGTGCGCGACGGGTCGCTGGTGGCGATCACCGACAACGGAATCACCGCTGCCCCGGGCTTCTTCGGCGCCACCCACACCCTGCAGTCGGTGGGACTGTCGCCGGACGGGCAGCTGGTCGCCGCCGTCGCCAAGTCCGGCCGCCCGGACCCCGAGCCCGAGCGCACGCTGATCATCGGAACCTATGACGGTCAGGGCTTCCCGGTCGCCACCGGCGGCACCTTCACCCGGCCCACCTGGCCCGCCGACGGCAGCTCGGCCTGGTCGGTGGTGGACGGCGACCGGGTGATCCGGGCAGTGCACGACCGCACCACCGGCAATGTCTCGGTGCAGGACGTCGACATCGCGGAACTGACCGCGGCGGCGGCCAATTCGACCTCGCCGCGCGCGCCCATCACCGAGCTGCGCATCTCGCCGTCCGGGGCGCGGGCGGCCCTCATCGCCAACGGCAAGGTGTATGTAGCGGTGGTGGTGCCGCAGCCGAACGGGAAGTTCTCGCTGTCCTCGCCGCTGCCGCTGGCCATCGGGCTGAGCACGCCCGCGGTGTCCATCGACTGGCTCAGCGACGAGAAGGTCGTGGTGGGCCGCGACGGCAATGTGGACCCGGTGGCCGGGGTACTGGTGGACGGCTCCGAGTTCCGCGCCCAGACCTCCCAGAACCTCACCCCGCCGGTCCGCGTGCTGAGCGCCTCGCCGGACCAGGAGTACGTGGCCGACTCCCGCGCGGTGCTGGAGCTGACCCGCAATCCCGAAGGGCGCGAGGACTACTGGCGCGAAGTTCCGGGTCTGGGGGCCAACGCGGTTCCGGTGCTGCCCGGCTAGGCGCACACTGAGGGGCATGGGGGAACTGCTGGATCTGATCCTGCCGCGCGCTTGCGGTGGGTGCGGGCGGGCCGGGACGGGGTGGTGCGCGGACTGCGCCGCCGCGCTGTCGGGTCCGCCCATCCGGATCCGTCCGCGCGCCGATCCCGGGGTGCCGTGCTGGGCGCTGGCCGGCTACGCGGGCCCGCCGCGGCGGGCCGTGCTGGCGATCAAGGAGCAGTGCCGTCGGGACCTCGCGCGGCCGCTCGGCGCCGGATTGGCCAGGGGGCTGGATCATTTGCGGGACACCGCCCGCCCGCTGGTGCTGGTGCCGGCGCCCAGTCGCGGGTCCGCCGCCCGGCGGCGCGGGGGAGATCCGGTGGCGCGTGCCGCGAACGTCGCGGCCAGTTCGCTACCCGGTTGCCGACTGGTCCGTCTGTTGCGCATGCGGCCAGGTGTGCGCGACTCGGTGGGCCTGGGACACCGCGATCGCCAGCACAATCTGCACGGGCGGATCATAGTAGCCACCACCCGCCCGCCGAGTGCCCTGTTTCCGGCAAATGCCGAGGTGGTGGTGATCGATGACGTGTTGACCACGGGTGTCACGGTGCGGGAATCGGTGCGTGCGCTGGCTGCTGCGAGAGTGGCGGTTCGTGCCGTGCTGGTTACTTGCGCGGCTTGATTCTCCGAAATTTGCGTGAACACTGGCGGACGGGTCGCTGGCGCACTAGGTTGGCGATCAGACACCCGAACCGCAAGTTTGGAGGTGGCGCCTCGGACATATGTGCCGAGCGAGTTCATCGATCGGCACACGTTTCAATCCCGCCGCACGAGCGGCTTGTGCGGCCAGATCCGGGAGGTACGCGTGACGACTACTTCACGACTCTCAGCGAAGAACGCAGACACCACGGTGCTGCTCGATGACGAGGTCATCTCAGACGATTCATCCACTCGGGCCACCATCGCGGATGTCGTGGTCAAGGGCAGGACCCTCGGTGAGGGCGGAGTGCCCGACCATTTCCGAATTCACGTGGCGGACAAGCTCTCTCGGCTCGAGCGGTTCGACCCCACCATCTACCTCTTCGACGTGGAACTCACCCACGAACGCAACCGTCGTCAACGCAAGAACTGCCAGCGGATAGAGATCACCGCCCGCGGCAAAGGCCCGGTCGTCCGCGCCGAAGCGCGCGCGGACAGCTTCTACGCGGCCCTCGAGTTCGCGGTCGAGAAGCTGGAGAGCCGGCTGCGCCGGCTCAAGGACCGTCGTCGCGTCCACCACGGGGACAAGACACCGATCTCGGTGTCGGAGGCGACCGCCGATCTCATCGACGAATCCCTGTTCTCCGCCAATGGATCCATCGCGCACGATCACGCGGCCGACGAGATGGACGAAGCCGCCGGCCCCGGCCATGTGGTGCGCACCAAGCAGCACTCCGCGATCCCCATGACGGTTGACGACGCCCTCTACCAGATGGAGCTGGTAGGCCACGATTTCTTCCTGTTCCAGGACAAGGAGACCGACCGACCGTCGGTCGTCTACCGCCGCCACGCCTTCGACTACGGGCTCATCAGGCTCGCGTAACCAGCGGCTGGGGAACATTCACCTTTCGACCGGGGTCACGAACAGGACCCCGGTCGCCTGTTGTGTCCGGGGGCCTCTTGCTGTTACGGCGTGTATCAGTTAAAACTGTGCCATGGCTACCAAGGGCGCTCGCCGTGCTGTCATCGTCGCCGGGGCTCGGACCCCGTTCGTGCGGGCATTCAGCGAATTCACGCGGATGGACTCCATCGACCTCGCCGATAGCGCTGTGCGCGGGCTGCTGGAACGGACCGGGCTGGCCAAGCAGGACGTCCAGGCCATCGTGTGGGGCGGGGTGATCCTGCCCAGCGGCGCGCCGAACATCGCGCGGGAGATCGCGCTCGATCTGGAACTGGACGCGGGCTGCGAGGGCTACACCGTGACGCGCGCCTGTGCGTCCGGGCTGCAGGCGGTGGTGTCGGCGGCGGCCGCCATCGAACGCGGCGAGTACGACATCATGGTCGCCGGCGGCAGCGACTCCACCAGCAATGCCGAGATCAAGCTGCCGCAGAAGCTGGTGCACGCCGCCGCGCCGCTGGCGCTGGGCAAGCCCAAGGCCAAGGACTACCTCACCGCCGCAACCCAATTGGCCCCGTTCTTCGACCTGATGCCGCGCCGGCCCCAGATCGCCGAGCGCACCACCGGTGAGGTCATGGGCGAGTCGGCCGAGAAAATGGCGCGCATCCACGGCATTTCGCGCGGCGCACAAGACCACTTCGCCGCCACCTCGCATCACCGGGCCGCCGCGGCCATCGCCTCCGGCCGCTTCGACCGCGAGGTGGTGCCGGTCCACACGCCCGACGGGACCGCGGTGTCGCGAGACGGACTGGTGCGGCCGGACACCAGCCTGGCCAAACTCTCCAAGCTGGCACCGGTTTTCGCCGAGAACGGCACCGTCACCGCCGGCAATTCCAGCCCGCTCACCGACGGCGCCTCGGCGGTGCTGCTGATGAGCGAGGAGAAGGCGCGCGCGCTCGGCTACGAGCCCCTCGCCGCCTTCCGCTCCTGGAGCTTCGTCAGCGTCGACCCGCGCGACCAGGTGCTGATCGGCCCGGCCGTCTCCATGCCACGAGCCCTCGACCGGGCCGGAATGTCGCTCGCGGACATCGATTTCGTCGATATCCACGAGGCCTTCGCCGCCCAGACCCTGTCCGTGGTCTCGGCGCTGGCCAGCCACGAATGGGCCAAGACCCGCCTCGACCGCGACGCCGCGGTGGGCGAGATCGATCCGGCCAAGCTCAATGTGCACGGCGGCTCGGTCTCCCTCGGCCACCCCTTCGGCGCGACCGGCGCGCGCATGGTCACCACCATGGCCAACGAACTCGCCCTGACCGGCAAGTCCACCGCCCTGCTCGGCATCTGCGCCGCCGGCGGCATCGGGGCCTCGGCGGTACTGGAGCGGGTCTAGCCGACACGCTTCTGTGCCAACGGTTTTCGGTGGCCGTCGCCCAGCCTGTTTCCGCCGGTCAGGAGGTTCCGAACCGGCTCGATCAGCATCGGCAGGGACGCGCCCCGCGACCGCTTGACCGGCATCCCGATCGACTCCCTGAACCGCGGGTGGAGATTTCCGGGGCGGTGCGCTGGTCGGCGCGGTGTGGGCGGTGCCATCGGCGATTACCCGAATGCGCCGCCGCAGTGAGGATCGGCGCGAACACGACTTCGTGCAGGTGAGACCCCGGCTCGCGGATGCGGGCCGGGGTCTTTTGCGTGCTGCGCGGAAATGGTTGGTGGTGAGGTGATGTCGATTGGGTATTCCCGGGGTGACCGAGATGAGCGGAGGTAGGTCATGGTCGCGAGGACGATGATCAGCGCCGCGGCACTCGTGGTCGCGGCGGGCGGCTGTGGCGTGGGCAGCGCTGCGGTCGGCACGGGAAGCGCTGGGGCGCTGCCACTTCCGGTGACCGGGTCCGAGGGCGGGCAACCGGTGGCGGACCACGACCTGTATCTGCGGCTGCGCAATGCCGAACAGCACGCGGGGGAGCGGCATCCCGTGTACGGGCTGGTGTATTCGGATGTGGCGGTGTGGACTCTGGCGTTCGTGAGCGGCGGGCCGACCGACTACTACACCATCGACGGCGCCCGGGTGGAGCTCGCCGCACCGACGGGCCGCACTGTGGTGCAGGGCGACGTGTTCACCGGGACCATCACGATCACCGGCAAGCGCGACTCCGGGGATCCGGTGGTGACCCTCGAGGATGTCGCGGTCATCGGCCATCGCCCGGCCGAGGCGCTGCGCTGACACACGGACGGACCGTGGCGGTGCGCGGGTATCCCGTCATCCGAGCAGCGACTCGCCGATCGCGGAAACGGGTCATCGCCGTCAGCCGCACCTATGGTGTGAGTCCGATCGACGGTTTGATCGCGGCCTGATTTCCGACCCGCGGGATGTACCGCGCGCCGCCGTGCCGAAGGCGGCCCGGCGGCCGGCCCCTGCGCCGAGCAGCGATACGAATACCAATCGAAGACAACACGATGCGAACGGCGCGGGCGTGGATTGCTGGACGAATCGCGCGCGGCCGCTGGAGGAGCGGATGGAGAGTGTCTTCGCGATCGCCCTCGCGATCACGGCCGCCGTAGCGCTGGCCCGGATCGCCCTGTGGTGTGACGCGCCGCGGACCCGCCCCATCACCGTGGTGCTGTCGCTGCTGGCGGTCGGCGCGATCTTCATCGAACCGCAGTGGCGTGACGGCGTCGATTCCGTTTTCGTCACCCGTGGTCTGGCGGGCCTCGTCTCGGATGTGGTGCTGCTGGTGGCGGTCTGCCTGCTGTGCGCGCACGTCGCGCGGGTGTGGGACAACGAGTGGCTCCACCGGGCGGCGCTGGTCATCGCGGTCGCCGGGGGTCTCGCGCTCGTCGTCGTCCACGCGATCGCCGAGCACGCGGGCGCGCGCCGCGGATACACCGGTCAATTGAGCGGTCCCGCAACGGTCTACGGGATCGTGCTGTCGGTCCTGCTGATCGCGGTGAATGTCGCTCCGCTGATCACGGTGGCGCTGGCGCGCCCGGTCACCCGCAGCCAATTCTGGTTCGCCGCTTCGGCTCTGGCCTGGATCGGGCTCGCGGGGCTGCGCGGTGCGGCGACCGCCGACCCGGATGGATTCGCGGACACGTTCTGGCAGCTACGGCTGCCGTTGGACACGCTCGTGCTGCTGGCCGGGGCGGGTCTGGGGTTGTCGGATCTGCGGCGCAAGCAACGACCTGGCAACTGTCACCGCGAACGTATACTCGGCAAATGGCCGAGTGGATCTTTTTGATGCATCCGCCCCGCGACAATTTCATCGCCACCATGACCGCAGACGAACGATCGGCATTCGCGGCGCACGGGGAATGGCTGGCGCGCCTGGACACCGCCGGTGTGCTGCTGGTGGCCGGGCCTACCCTGGGCAGTGTCAATACCGGCGTCGGGATCTTCACCGCCGATGACGAGGCCGCCGCGCGGCGCATCATCGCCGATGAGCCTGTCACCAGCGCAGGCTTCATGCGCGGCGATCTGCGGCCGATCCAGCTCGGCTACCTCAACCCCCGCACCGAGAGCGAACCCGTCACCTGATCGTCGCGCCAGAAGGATGGCGTGCGCAGTCAGAAGTCCTTCCCTACCATCCGAGGACCGACAATGGCCATCGCGCAGCCGACCGAGCATCACGAGATCATCGATGTGACCCGCGCCCAGCGTCCACGAGTGCTGATGGTGGTCGCCAACCCGGCGACCTCGACGACGCTGAACATTCCGGTGGGCTTCTGGGCCGCCGAACTCACACATCCCTATTACGAATTCACCAGAGCCCGTTATGAGATCACCATAGCCAGCCCTGACGGCGGGCGAGTCGAGATGGACGCCATGTCCGACCCGCGCGACGAGAGCAAGTGGTCGGCAGACGATCTGATCACCATGGGCTTCGTCAACACCCCCGAATTGGCTGCTCTGCTGGACGATACCGCCGTATTGGCTGATCTGGACCACGACGACTTCGACGCCATCGTGGTCTGTGGCGGTCAGTCGCCGATGTTCACCTTCCGGGGCCGTAAGGATCTGGCCACCACGATCGGGGCATTCCACGCCGCCGAGAAGCCCACTGCGGTGCTGTGTCACGGTACCTGCGCGCTGCTGGACGTTGTCGCCGACGACGGCACGCCGTTCATCACGGGCAAGACCATGACCGGCTTCGCCAATGTCGAGGAGGACTTCTCTGATCAAGCCCTGGGTCATACCGTGATGCCGTTCCGAATCCAGGACGAGGCCATCGCGCTGGGCGCCAACTTCGTCAGCGGTGGCCTGTTCCGCGCCTTCGCCGTCCGCGACGGCAACCTCATCACCGGTCAACAGCAGTACTCCGGCGCGAAAGTCGCTCAGATGGTGATCGAGTCGCTGGGAATCTGAACGGATCAGGCCGGTGCGTTCAACTGGATGCCGAGGTCGACGGTGAGGATGCGGCCGATCATGCCGCCGAAGGACGGGCCGACACCGAAGTCGCCGCGGTCCAGGCTGCCGGTGGCGGTGAAGCCGATGGACGGGCGGCCGGTCACCGGATGCGGCCGCTGTCCGTTCCAGGACACGGTCAGGGGCAGCGGCCGCGTCAGCTCGCCGAAGGTGACTTCGCCGTTCACGTCGAAGGATTCGCCGATCCGGATCGGGCCGGGCGTCCGGAAGGTCATGCTCGGCCGGCGCTCCACATCCAGGAAGTCGGCGTGGCGGACGTGGTCGTCGCGTTTGGCATTGCCGGTGTGGAAGGAATCCAGATGGATGGTGGCCTCGACGGCCGCCGTCCCGGCGTCGTCCACCACGAATCCGGTGTCGAAGCGCCGGAATTCACCGCGCACGCGCAGCAGTCCGAAGCTGCGCAGCGAGAAGCCGATGGTGGAGTTCGCGGCGTCCAGGGTCCAGAGGCCGGGGGTGAGGGCGATACCGGTCGAAGTCGTCATGGCCTCGACTGTCGTCCGGTCGCGGGAGCGTAACCAGACCGGCTTGGTCCAGGGACTGCCGGTCCGTGGCTAATCGTCCGTGCGTGGCGTGAATCGTTCCCAGTGCACGGCCGATTCGAGGGGCCGTCGATTGCGCCAGCCGAAGCGCTCGAGGTCCGGGACCTGCTGGAACTCGTGAACCGGGCCGACACAGAGCCAGGCGACCGGTTTCACGCCCGGCGGCAGCGAGAGCAGGTCGGTGAGGAACGGCTCGTCGTAGAAGCTCACCCAGCCCACGCCCACGCCCTCGGCGGTGGCGGCCAGCCACAGGTTCTGGATGGCCAGGATGGTGGAGTAGATACCGGTCTCCGGCACGGTCGCGCGACCCAGCACGTGGGTGCCGCCGCGCGCCTGATTGTGGGTCACCACGATGCCGGTGCCGCTCTCCACAATTCCTTCGATCTTGATCGGATTGAAGGTCTCGGCGCGATCGGACGGCAGCGAGTCGTGGAACTGCTGCCGCTTCTCGGCCACATGATCGGCGAACTTCGTCAGCGTGGCCGGATCTCGCAGCACCACGAAATCCCACGGCATCGAATTGCCGACGCTGGGCGCGCGATGAGCCGCCTCGAGAATCCGGAGCAGCGTGGTGTCGTCGACCACCTCGCCGGTGAATTCGGCGCGGACATCCCGACGCAGTTTGATGGCGTCGTAGACGCTCAGACATTCGGTGGCGCTGACAGGACCTTCGGAACACACGGCGTCCAGTGAACCAGGCCGGAGGTCGACGGGGCTCATCGGCCCATTCCCGCGAAAACGCCCCCCGCCGGAAACTCGGCGGGGGGCGTTTCGGGATACCGGATGACTCAGCCGACCAGGGCCGGTTCGCGCCGGGACAGCTTGCGGCGGCCCTCCCGCAGCGCGGTGCGCAGGCCGCGGCGGCGTCCGGTCATCGGGTCGATGCTGGACTCGCCGCCGAAGATCTTCTCCGACTTGGTTTCCGGAGCGTCGTCGGTGGAGCGGCGCAGGTACTTGTTGGGCAGCGACAGCTTCATGATGGTGCGCCACGACTTGGCGTACTGCACGGGCAGCGAACCGGTGGTGTAGGGCAGGTCGTACTTCTCGCACAGCGCCCGCACCCGCACCGCGATGGTCGACAGGTGGTTGGACGGAATGTCCGGGTAGAGGTGGTGCTCGATCTGGTGCGAGAGGTTGCCGGTCATGAAGTGCATGACCGGGCCACCGGAGATATTGGCCGAACCCAGCATCTGGCGCAGGTACCACTCGCCCTGCGTCTCGTTGTCGCAGTCGAACCTGGTGAACTTCTCGGCGCCGTCGGGGAAGTGGCCGCAGAAGATGACCGCATTGGTCCACACATTGCGGACGATGTTCGCGGCCAGATTGGCGGTCAGCGTGCCCAGGAAGGCCGGGCCGGTGAGCAGCGGGAAGATCAGGTAGTCCTTGGCGGCCTGCTTGCCGATCTTCTTCAGAACGGTCTTGCGGTCCTCCTCGAACTGGATGCGCTCGGGCGAACCCGGGGCCCACTTCTTCTTGGCGACCTTGCCCAGCTCCAAATGCTGGATGGCGACACCGTATTCGAAGAACATCTGCAGCAGCAGGTTGTAGACCGGCTGTCCGAGATAGAACGGCGACCAGCGCTGATCGCGGGTGACGCGCAGCAGGCCGTAGCCGATGTCGTCATCCATGCCCAGCACATTGGTGTACTTGTGGTGCAGGAAGTTGTGGGTGATCTTCCAGTGTTCGGACGGGCCCGCGTTGTCCCATTCCCATTTGGTGGAGTGGATTTCCGGATCGTTCATCCAGTCCCACTGCCCGTGCATCACATTGTGGCCGATCTCCATGTTCTCGATGATCTTGGCGGTACCCAGCAGGGCCACGCCGGCCAGCCACGCAGGCGGGAAGAGACTCGCGAAAAGCACTGCGCGGCCACTGATTTCGAGGCCGCGCTGGAGACGGATCACATTGCGGATGTAACGGGCATCCTTCTCGCCCAGGGACGATTCGACCTCACGGCGGATGGCGTCTAGCTCCGCCCCGATCGCTTCGACGTCCTCCGGGGTGAGGTGCGCGTATTCCTTGACATCCGAGATCGCCATGGCGGTTACACTACCGTAGGTTACGGTCCCGTAGGTTGGCGAAGATCGAATCTCCAACGTGTCGAATACCGCATTGTTTTCGTGACTCGACTCTGCTAGCGATTCCGTCGGAGTTTACGCGAGAACCAGCCTCCGCGTTGTGCTTTATCGGCCAACGCGGCCTTTTCCGTCCGGGCCTTTTCCTGCAGTGCGGCCTTGGCCTCGCGCAACACCTGCTTCTCGTGCGCGGCCTTCTCCTTGAGCGCCACCTTGGCCTCCTGCATGGCCGACCGCAGCCCGCGCCGCTCGCCGGTCTCGGGGTCCAGGCCCCAGCGCGGCTGGTGCTCGGCCAGCCACTCGCTAGCGCTGTGCTCGGCCAGCCATTCACTGCCGTTCCACGTCGGCATGGACGGCAGCGAGATGCCCGCGAACTTGCGCTCCGAGGAGGTCTCCGGCGCGTCGTCGGAGGTCCGCTTGAGCCACTGGTCCGGCAGCGCCAGCTTGTGAATCGTGCGGAATGCCAACAGGTATTGCTTGCCCAGCGAGCCGGTGGTGTACGGCAGGTCGTACTTGTCGCACAGCTCCTGCACCTTCACCGAGACCTCGGGATACCGATTGCTCGGAATATCCGGGAACAGGTGGTGCTCGATCTGGTAGCTGAGATTGCCGCTCATGAACGCCATCACCGGGCCGGCATCGAAATTGGCGCTGCCCAGCATCTGGCGCAGGTACCATTCGCCCTGCGTCTCGTTCTCGAACTGGTCCACGGTGAACTTCTCGGCGCCGTCCGGGAAATGGCCGCAGAAGATGACCGCGTACGCCCACAGATTGCGAATCAGGTTCGCGGTGGCATTCGCCTTCAGTGTCGATTTCCAGGCACGACCGGTGAGCGCCGGATAGATCACGAAATCCTTGGCGGCCTGTTTGCCGGCCTTGCGCCAGAACGCCTTGTTCGGTTCGTTGATGATGTGGCGCGGGGGAAACAGCCGGCTCGGGGGCACACCCATCTGCTCCTTGGTGGCCGCCAGATCGTGCAGCGCGATGCCCCACTCGAACAGCGCGGCCAGAAACAGATTCGCGACCGGCTGCGCCAGATTGATCGGCTTCCATTCCTCGTCGCGCGTCATGCGCAGGATGCCGAAGCCCAGATCGTCATCCATGTCGAGGATGTTGGTGTACATGTGGTGCGAATAGTTGTGCGCGGCTTTCCACTGCGCCGAGGTGCCCGTCATATCCCACTCCCAGGAGGTGGAGTGGATCTCCGGGTCGTTCATCCAATCCCATTGCCCGTGGCTGATGTTGTGCCCGAGCTCCATGTTCTCGATGATCTTGGCGACCGACAGCAGGGCGGTGCCGGTCAGCCACGCCCAGCGCTTCTTCGACGCGAAGAGCGTGGCGCGGCCGGCGGCCTCCAGAATCCGTTGCGCCGCAATGGTGCGCCGGATGTAGCGGGCATCGCGTTCACCGAGCGAGTGCTCGATATCGCGCCGAACGGTGTCGAGCTCCTGACCCAGGGTCTCGATATCGGCCGCCGTCAGATGAGCGAATGCCTTGATGTCGGTGATGGCCACCGGCAGTCCTTCCGTGGTTGATCTGCCTCGCACCGCTGCGCGGGTGGTCGGTCCCGATGGGACCGTGTTCAGGCTCGATTGCTATCGAGGGTAGCCGTTCTCGGGCGGGGCCGTCTCACACGGTGTGCGCGTCATACTTCGAGGGTGCAGTCACCCGCGGCGGCCGAGATGCAGGTCTGGATCTTGTCCCCGGCGCGGTGCTCCTTGCCATTGCGCAGATCGCGCACATGGCCCTCGGTGACCGTGACCACGCAGGTCTGGCAGATGCCCATGCGGCAGCCGAACGGCATCTGCACGCCCGCGCCCTCACCGGCCTGCAGCAGCGTGGTCGCGCCGTCCACCTCGGCGGAGCGGCCGGCCTTGGCGAAGGTGACGGTGCCGCCCTCAGCGGTGGCGTTGCGCTCGATCTCGAAGCGCTCCACGTGCAGCTTGGACTCCAGACCGGCGGCGGCCCAATGCTTCTCGATCTCGTCCAGCATAGGCAGCGGTCCGCAGGCCCAGACCTCGCGCTCGCGCCAGTCCGCCACCACCTCGTCCAGATCGGCGAGCGCGAACTTGCCCTGCTCGCCGGTGAGGTGCAGGTGCGCGGTGAAACCCGGGTGCCGGTCGTGCATGTCGCGCAGCTCGTCACCGAACATCGCGTCGTCGGGGGTGCGGGCCGAGTGGATGTGCATGACATCCGGGACCGCATTGCGGCGATCCATGGTGCGCAGCATGGCCATGACGGGCGTGATGCCCGAGCCCGCGGTCAGGAACAGCACCTTGGACGGCGCCGGATCCGGCAGCACGAACCCGCCCTGCGGCGCGGCCAGCCGCACGACGGTCCCGGTCGGCACCCCGGAGACGATGTGGCTGGACAGGAAGCCCTCCGGCATCGCCTTCACCGCGATGGAGATGAGCCGCCTGCCCCTGTGCCCGCTGTCGCCGGTCCAATCCGGCGGGCAGGTCAGCGAATACGAGCGCCAGTGCCAGCGGCCGTCCACCAGCACGCCGATGCCGATGTACTGGCCCGGCTCGAATTTGAAGTCGAAACCCCAGCCCGGCTTGATCACCAGGGTGGCCGAATCCGCGGTCTCCATGCGCACCTCCACGATGCGGCCGCGCAGCTCGCGCGCCGACCACAGCGGGTTCACCAGGTGCAGGTAGTCGTCGGGCAGCAGGGGAGTGGTGATGCGCGCCGCGGCGCCGCGCAGCGCGTCGAGGGGAGTCCGTCCGCCGGTGCCGCCTTCGGCCACGGGGGCTTCCAGCCAGTCCCGCAGTCCTCGCACGGAGAACCCACCACTCTTCGATGCCATATCCCGGAACGCTTCCTGTCGTCGTGCGCGCTGGTCAGCGCGTCGTCGTACGCCTGTCGCCCATGTGATGAGCAACCATCACAGCCAGGTTACGGCATCGTAGGTTACGGGGGCGGTGTTGGATTGCCCCTCCGCTTCGCTCCCCCGCTCCGAGGCGGAGGTCTATCAAGCCGCAGTCCAGCATCGAGACGGCTGCGAACCCTTCCGGTTACAGCAGGTCGAGGAGGAACGGGAGTTCCTGACCGGCGTACCAGGCCAGCTGGTGGTCCTCGGCGTCGCCGAGCACGAATTCGGCGTCGGCGTCGCCCATGTCGGCGGCGTCGATGACCTCGACGGCCTTGGCGACCTCGGACTCGGCCTCGGCCAGGTCCACGTGGATGGACGCGATGCGGTCGTAGGCGATCGGGCCGGACAGCCGCACCACGGCGTCGTCCAGATCCGGGCGCAGGGTCGCGCCGTCCACATCGGCGGCGATGACCGCGCGGCGGAAGACCGGTCCGGCCGGGGCGGGATCGGATTCGTCGCCGGATTCGTCGCCCGCACGATCGCCGCGCACCTCCGCGGCGGCCTGTTCCTCGGCGAGCAGCCGCAGCGAGGCGCGTGCGGCCTCGGCCATGGCGACCTCGGCCAGCTCCTCGTCGTCGCCGGAGGCATAGGCCTCGCGCAGCGCCGGCGTCACCGCGAAGGCGGTGTCGTTGAGCGCGCGAATCTCGCGGTCGGCGACCAGTTCCCGCAGCATCGGCACCGTGGCCGGGACGTAGACCCGTAGTTTCTTCGAGACGCGGGACGACTCACTGGACGCAGGCACCGAGCATCTCCTCCATCGACTCGTGCACCGAAGCGGTCAGCACCGCGATGTCCGCCATGGCGTCGCGATCGGCGGTGAGTCCGTAGAACACCCGTCCGTCGTAGGACGTGAGCCCGATGCTCAGAGCCTGAAAGCGCAGCAGCGGCGACACCGGGTACATCTCCAGCATCCGCGCACCGCCGATGTACATGGGCTGCTGCGGACCCGGCGCGTTGGTGATCACCAGATTGAACGTGTGTTCTGCAAAAGTACTCGCCGACCGCACGCTCATGGCATGCAGGCTCGCCGGAGCGAATCCGGCCATGTGCATCAGCGTGCGGGCGCGGACCCCGAGCTGATGCCGGGAATGGGGCTCGGTCGCGTGCTTGATGTGCTCCATGCGGATCACCGGATTCGGTTCGCCCACCGGCAGATCCACCAGCATCGAGGTGACCTCGCCCGCGGGTTTGAGCTCACCGTTCGGTCCGTCGGCGTACACCGACATGGGTACGACCGCCCGCAGCGCGTCGGCCTCGGTCAGCACCTGCCCGCGCGAGAGCAGCCAGTTGCGCAGCGCGCCCGTCACCACCGCGAGGATCACGTCGTTGATGGAGCAGTCGAACCGCTTGCGGATCTTCCGGTAGTCCTCGAGCTCGGTGCGCACCACCTCGAACCGGCGATTGCGCGAGGTGCGGGTGTTCAGGGGACTGTCGGGCGCGCCGATGGCCGCGGCCCGGACCATGGACACCAGCTTCTGCACCGCCTTGCCGGTGGCGTCGACCATGGCGAAGGCCTCGGCCACGTGGTGGCGGGCCACCTCCAGGCCCTCGCGCGGCTGGGTGGCCAGGTGCAGCACCGCGCCGAGCAGCAGTTCGAGGTCGGCGGGCTCGCGATGGGCGATCCAGGCGTCGTCGGCGACCTCGCGGGGCGCGGTCGAGGTGTCCAGGATCACATGCCCGATCTCGAGCGCGCTGTCCCCGTCGACCAGGGCCGAATGGGTCTTGGTGAAGATGGCGCAGCGACCCTCGGACAGGCCCTCGACCAGGTACATCTCCCACAGCGGCCGGGAGGGGTCGAGGGGGCGTGACGCCAGCCGCGCCACCAGGTCCAGCAGCTGCTCGTCGGTGCCCGGCTCGGGCAGGGCGGAGCGGCGGATGTGATAGGTGATGTCGAAGTGGCTGTCGTCCACCCACACCGGGCGGCCCAGCGTGAACGGGATCTCCCGCACCTTGCGGCGGTACAGCGGTACCAGCGGCAGCCGCGACTCGACCAGGGTTGCCAGCCGGTCATAGTCCAGCGGCCCGTGCCCCGAGTTTCCGGCCGGCGCGGGATTGCGCAGGATGGCCAGGGAACCGATGTGCATGGGGTTGCTGCTGGATTCCAGCCGGTAGAACGACGCGTCCTGCGGCGTCAGTCTGGTGATCACGCTGCCCGCTACTCCCTAGTCCCTGCCTGCGCCCGCAGTGTCCCCCTGCCTAGGCGCCGGCGGTTCTTCCATCAAATGTTGCCGTGGCATTCTTCGAAGGCAAGCTATCGCAATCCGATCACCTGGGGGAATGGATGGGCGGCACTGCCCGAGATCACACACCGTCAGCGGTGTCCCCTGCTCCGGGTGCGCGGGCGCAGGCCTCCGCACGCCGGACCCCCTACATCCTACGTCAGGGGTAACGAATCAGCCTCGGACGCAAGATCATTCGCTGAACGGTCGCTGGCGCCCCCGATCGGCTCCCGGGCAACCGTGCGGGCGGCCCGGTTTCACAGCTTTCCCTCAGCACGCACGCCCTCGCCCGCGCAGTTCAGCACCTACGATGGGCACCGGATTACCATGGCTAGTGATTGCGCGCCCGCGCGCAGGCTTCCCGCCATGGTGGGGGCTACCGACAACACCGACCAGAGGACTACAAGACCCGTGCCTGCGCTGAGTTTTTCAAGGTTGCTACGGATTGGTGAAGGTCGCACGGTCAAGCGGCTGGCAAGTCTGGCGGACGAGGTCATCGCCCTCGACGAGGAGTACACGGCCCTCACCGACGCCGAGCTGCAGGCCAAGACCGCGGAGTTCCAGCAGCGCTACGCCGACGGCGAGAGCCTCGACGAGCTGCTGCTGGAAGCCTTCGCGACCGCGCGGGAAGCGTCCTGGCGAGTGCTGAACCAGAAGCACTACAAGGTGCAGATCATGGGCGGCGGCGCCCTGCACATCGGCAATGTGGCGGAGATGAAGACCGGTGAGGGCAAGACCCTGACCTGTGTGCTGCCCGCCTACCTCAACGCCATCTCCCGCGAGGGCGTGCACGTCGTCACCGTCAACGACTACCTGGCCAAGCGCGACGCCGAGTGGATGGGCCGCGTGCACCGCTTCCTCGGTCTCGAGGTCGGCGTGATCCTGGGTGGCATGAGCCCGGCCGAGCGCCGCGAGGCGTACGCCGCGGACATCACCTACGGCACCAACAACGAGTTCGGCTTCGACTACCTGCGCGACAACATGACCCACTCGCTGGACGATCTGGTCCAGCGCGGGCACAACTTCGCCATCGTCGACGAGGTCGACTCCATCCTCATCGACGAGGCCCGCACCCCGCTCATCATCTCGGGCCCGGCCGACGCCTCCTCGAAGTGGTACGCGGAGTTCGCGCGCATCGCGCCGCTGCTGAAGAAGGACCTGCACTACGAGGTCGACATCAAGAAGCGCACCATCGGTGTGCACGAGGCGGGCGTCGAATTCGTCGAGGACCAGCTGGGCATCGACAACCTGTACGAGGCGGCCAACTCGCCGCTGGTGAGCTACCTGAACAACGCCATCAAGGCGAAGGAGCTCTACGCCAAGGACAAGGACTACATCGTCCGCAGCGGCGAGGTCATCATCGTCGACGAGTTCACCGGCCGAATCCTGGTGGGCCGCCGCTACAACGAGGGCATGCACCAGGCCATCGAGGCCAAGGAGGGCGTGGAGATCCAGCCGGAGAACCAGACGCTGGCCACCATCACGCTGCAGAACTACTTCCGTCTCTACGACAAGCTCTCGGGCATGACCGGTACCGCCGAGACCGAGGCGGCCGAGCTGCACCAGACCTACGGCCTGGGTGTGGTGCCGATCCCCACCAACAAGCCGATGGTCCGCCAGGATCAGTCCGACCTGATCTACAAGACCGAAGAGGCCAAGTTCGCCGCGGTCGCCGACGACATCCAGGAGAAGCACGAGCTGGGTCAGCCGGTCCTGGTCGGCACCACCTCGGTCGAGCGCTCGGAGTACCTGTCCAAGCTGCTGACCAAGCGCGGTATCCCGCACAACGTGCTGAACGCCAAGTTCCACGAGCAGGAAGCGCAGATCGTCGCCGAGGCGGGTCGCCCGGGCGCGGTCACCGTCGCCACCAATATGGCCGGCCGTGGTACCGACATCGTGCTGGGCGGCAACCCGGACATCATCGCCGACATCCTGCTGCGCCGGCAGGGCCTGGACCCGGTGGAGACCCCGGACGAGTACGAGGCCCACTGGCACCCGACCCTGGAGCGGGTCAAGGAGCAGGTGGACGAGGACGCCGAGGCGGTCCGCGACGCGGGTGGCCTCTACGTGCTGGGCACCGAGCGGCACGAGTCGCGGCGCATCGACAACCAGCTGCGCGGTCGTTCCGGCCGTCAGGGCGACCCGGGCGAGTCCCGGTTCTACCTGTCGCTGGGTGACGAGCTGATGCGGCGCTTCAACGGCGCCGCGCTCGAGTCGATCATGACCCGGCTGAACCTGCCCGACGATGTGCCGATCGAGGCCAAGATGGTCTCGCGTGCCATCAAGTCCGCGCAGACCCAGGTCGAGCAGCAGAACTTCGAGATCCGCAAGAACGTCCTCAAGTACGACGAGGTCATGAACCAGCAGCGCAAGGTGATCTACGCCGAGCGCGCCCGCATCCTCGAGGGCGAGGACATGGAGGGCCAGGTGCAGGAGATGATCACCGACGTGATCACCGCCTACGTCAATGGCGCCACGGCCGAGGGCTATGTCGAGGACTGGGATCTGGAGAAGCTGTGGGGCGCGCTGAAGACGCTGTACCCCATCGGCATCGACTACAAGGACCTCACCGGCGAGAGCGACGGCGGCGAGGTGGGCGAGCTGACCCGCGAGGAGCTGCTGGACGCGGTGCTCGAGGACGCGCACGCCGCCTACGACAACCGCGAGTCGGAGATCGACGGCCTCGCGGGCGAGGGCAGCATGCGCAATCTGGAGCGCCAGATCCTGCTGAGCGTCCTGGACCGCAAGTGGCGTGAGCACCTCTACGAGATGGACTACCTCAAGGAGGGCATCGGCCTGCGCGCCATGGCGCAGCGCGACCCGCTGGTCGAGTACCAGCGTGAGGGCTTCGACATGTTCGCGGCCATGCTCGAGGGCCTCAAGGAGGAGTCGGTCGGCTTCCTGTTCAACCTCCAGGTCGAGGTGCAGCAGCCGCAGCCGGTCGGCGTGAACGTGGCCGCGGGCCTGCAGTCGCCGGTCGGCAACCGCCCGTTGCCCACCGAGGAGGACGCGGCCGCCAACGGCAATGGCGTTCCGGCGGCCCTGCGCGCCAAGGGCATCGACGAGTCCGGCCCGCGCGGCCTGTCCTACTCCGGTCCGGACGAGGGCGGTCACGCCGCCATCCGCAGCGACCGTGACGAGTACGGCCTCGAGGACGGTCAGGGCGGCACCCGCCGCGAGCGCCGTGAGGCGGCCCGCGCCCAGGGCAAGGCCGACCGCGCCCCGCGCTCCAAGCGCCGCCACTGAGCCAGGCTCCGCCACCGCGCGAATCGAAACGCACTGCGCCCCGGGTGTTCACACCCGGGGCGTCGTGTTTTCCGGTCTGGACCAGCGGTTTTCGCGTGGTCATGAAACAGTCACGATCGGTTCGCTGAAATGGGTTCCAGTCCGGTCGCCGTGGGGCGGCCGAGCAGGAAGGAATCACGATCATGCGCAAGACTTTTGCCCTCACCGCCATGGCCCTGGGCATCGCCGGGCTGGGCGCCGCGACCGCGCACGCGGAGACCCTGACGGTCGACGGCAACTACGCCACCGTCGACGCCTGCGCCGCCGACGGCAATGGCGGCCAGTTCCAGGCGGGCGGCGTGCAGCTGCGCGGCGAGGACGGCTGGCAGTGGCGGTGCGATCAGGGCGCCGACGGCCTGTGGTACATGACCATCTTCCGTTGATCGAACGCCGGTCCCCGGCTCGGGCGGAAACCGTGCCCTCGGCGAAACCGCCGGGGGCACTGGCATTTTCGGGAATGAACCGCACGGCTGATCCTGAAAGAGCGTCCAATTCCAGCGACCACAGCACTGTCCGGGCTGGCTTTTGGTGAAATTTCCTGCCGCTCAGGTGTTTCGGCGGCCCAGCAAGGGGTATTCGGTCTCCGGTCTCCGGGTGCGGTCGTTGCTGCCCGCCGCCGATCCGAATCCCATTCGTACCCTTTTCACTTCGCTGGGATCGCAAACAAGGGCACTTTTATCGCGCGAACCGGGTTGCGCGTTAATTGAATTACTCCCCTCAAATTTGTGATGTGCGTCATTCGAGACAATTTGTGCCATTTACTCGACGGTAGCTTGGTTGCGCTCTATTAGCTGAGTAAATTCCGGGATGTGTGGCAGGACCTGAAGTTTTACGGGCGGGAACGCGAACGGAGCCAGTTGGATCGCGCGCTCGCGGCGGCCCGGTCGGGGCGGGGATCGGCGCTGGTGCTGTACGGCGATCCGGCCATCGGCAAGACCGCGCTGCTGCGCGCCGCCGTCGATCGCGCCGCCGATTTCCGGGTGCTGCGCTGTCAGGGCATGAGCACCGAATCCGAACTGAATTTCGCTGCCCTGCACGAACTTCTGCTGCCGGTGGCCGACCGGCTGCCGACGCTGCCCACCGCCCAGTCCCGGGCCCTGGGCGTAGTGCTCGGCCTGCACGCCGGTGCGGCCGACGCCTTCCTGGTCGGCGCCGCCCTGGTGCGGCTGCTGTCGGCGCTCGCGACCGAGGGCCCGCTGCTGCTGGTCGTGGACCAGGCCCGGCTGGTGGATCCGGAGTCGGCGCAGGCGCTGGTGTTCGCCATCCGCCGGCTGGCCGCGGCGCCGGTGACACTGCTGGTGGCGCTGCGCGACGATCCGGCCGACACGCTCTGGCGGGAACTGCCCGCGCTGGCGGTCACCGGCCTGCCCGAGGCCGACGCCCGCCGCCTCGTCGCCGAGCGGCACGGCCCGCTGGGCGCGTTGCGGCTGGCCCGGATCCTCGCCGTGGCCGGTGGCAATCCGCTGGCCCTGCACGAATTGCCGGATGTCGTCGGTGATCTCGCGGGCACCGCGCCCGAGCCGATGGCGCTGGGGCCCGGACTACGCGCGGCCTTCCGTGATCGCGTCGCCGCGCTGCCCGCCGGGGTGCGCGTGCTGCTGACCGTCGCCGCCACCGAGACCCGCGGTGTGCTGGGTATCGTGACCACCGCCGCGGCGGCTCTCGGCGTCGATGCCGCCGCGTGGGAATTCGCCACGGCCGCAGGCCTGCTCACGGTCGGCGACGGCCGGGTGGAACGCACCCACGCCCTGCTGTGCGCGGCCGTTCACGATGCCGCCACGGCCGCCGAGCGCCGCGCCGCGCAGCTGGCCGTGGCGGACGCGCTGACCGGACCGGGCACGGCGGATCTGCGTATCTGGCACCGGGCCATGGCCGCCGAGTGCCCCGACGAGGAGCTGGCCGCGGCCTTGATCGCGGCGGCCGCCGGCTCGGATCACGGGCACATGACCGCCGCGGCCATGCTGCGGCAGGCCGCCGCCATCACGCCGGATCCGGAGCGGGCGGGGGAGCGGCTGGCCGCGGCCGGTCGATCCGCCTGGGCGGGCGGCGATATCGCCTCCGCGCGCGGCCTGCTCGATCGCGCCACCGCCCGGCTCGGGCCGGAGCGGGCCGCGGTGGCCGGGCGCGGGCTGGCCGGGCTGCTGGAATTCGTTGCGGGAGAACCGGAGCGGGCGAGCCGGCTGCTGCTGCGTGATGCCGAGCTGGTGGATCCCGAGACGGCCGTGCTCCTGCGGATCGACGCCGAACGCGCGCGCTGGGTGGCCGGGCACGGCGTCCTCGATCTGGATCCGGCGGAAATTACTGTGCAGGACGGTATTTCGCGCTTCCACACCATGGTCCGTCCGCTGCCGCCGGCGCCGCTGGTGCTGATGTGGGGGCTGGCGGGCGCGGCCCTGGAGCCGTACACCCAGGCGGCGGCGTACCTGCGGGGCAGTTCGGCGCCCGCCGCGGTGTCGCTACTACCGCAGCTGGCGATCATCCAGTTCGCCAATGGCCGGTTCGCGGCCGCCGAGCAGACCCTGGCCGAGGCGTTCGAGCTGGCCGCGGCGGGCGGGGTGGAGAACGTGCTCGCCCAGTGCTGGGCCCTGCGCGCGAAGATCGCCGCGCTGCACGGTGATTCGGATACGGTGCTGGACAGCGCGGACCGGGCGCTGGCGCTGGCGCGGCCGCGCCGGTCGCACGCGCTCATCGCCTCGGCGCACTGGCATCTGGGCTTCCACGCGCTGAGCCTCGGAGATCCGGAGACCGCGTACCTGCGGCTGCGGACCCTGGCCCAGCCGGGGCACGACGCCCGGCATCCGACCTACGCGCGGCTGGCCGCGGTGGAGCTGGTGGAGGCCGCCACCCGGGTCGGCCGGCAGGCCGACGCGCTCGAATATTACGGGGAGATCCGGGATTGGGCGGTGCGGTCCCGCGCGGATTGGGCGCTCTCGGCCGCCTACACCTGCCGGGCCCTGCTGTGCTCCGGCGATCGGGCCGACCACTACTTCCGGCGTGCGCTGGCCGTCCGGCGCACCCGCCACGATCTGAATCATGTCCGCACCCAGCTGCTCTACGGCAAGTGGCTGCGCCGGGCCCGCCGGCGCGCCGACGCGGCCGAGCAATTGCGCACGGCCGCCGAGGCGTTCGAGGGGATGGGCGCGGCCCAGTGGGTGCTGCGCGCCCGGCAAGAGCTGGAGCTGACCGGCCGCCGGGCCGTACCGGTCACCGCGCACGGCGAGACCTCGGTGCTGACGGCGCAGGAGCTGCGGGTCGCGCGGCTGGCGGCGCAGGGCCTGACCAATCGGGAGATCGGGACCGACCTGTTCCTGAGCCCGCGTACGGTGGGCCATCACCTGTCGCGGGTGTTCGGCAAGCTCGGGCTCAGCGGCCGGGCCGATCTGGTCGACGTGGATTTCGACAATGGCATGCGAATTGTGCGGCCGCGCTGAAGTTCTCGTATCGGAGTGATACTCCCGGGCGTCATTCCAGGTGGACCGACTCGCCCCAGTAACGCGGGTCCCAGTTGATGAGGATCATCCCGGCCACGCTGCCCGCACAGCCGCCGCAGGCGTGTACCTGGATCAGGTTGTCCACATCGGTGTCTCCGGCGAGCACGGCGCGGGTGGAAAGCCACACCGCCCGCAGGTGCAGGGCGGCGGGCTTTCCACAGCGCACGCATTCCGGCAGCACGCCTTCCGGATCGTTGCGCCCTATCCGGACTTCCGGGGTGACGGGCGCGCCGGGCCCGAGGGCGTCGTCGAGGAGCGGCGAAAATTCCTTGCGCTCACGGTCTTCCACCTCGGCAGGCTAACTATTTCCGGCGGTGTCCGCACCCCGGGCCGCCGGGATCGGCGACCCCCCTTCGGCGTCGATCCGGGACGGCGTGGGAGCCGGTCGGATCAGTTTCCGGTGGCGGGCGGGGTCGTGCCCGGGGTGGAGGCGCTACCGGTGATCAGCGACTTGATGACGTTGGTGAGGATCTCGGCCGATCCGGTGGTCGGCGTGGCGGGGGTGGTGCCGTCGGCGGAAGCCAGGCCCGCACCGGCGAACAGCAGACCGGTGGCAGCGGCGGCCACACCCAGAACACGGATCTTGCGCATGAAATCTCCTTGGAATCAATCGAATCAGCGGAAATTCAGCTGATGGCGAATGTTTAGCACGCAATCTTCTGGGAATGCAATGGATATCGAATTGGGCGAGTCGCCCGATTTTGGATCGAATTCGCGCAGCATTTTAGCCGACGGTATGCGAATCAAAATCGGTCGCTGTATCGGTCATCGTATCGGTCATCGATGAAGGACTCGGAATCGCATATCTCCCAGGTGATCTCAGTCGATGGGACGGCGGCGAAGTCGAGTTTGTCCGGTTCTCGGGGGCGAGGTAGCTTGCAATGTGCGCGATATCCGGTTGCTCCAGGGGAGGGAACGAGAACAGGCCGAGTTGTCTCGTGTATCGAGCGAGGCACGCGCGGGTCGCGGTGGGGGATTGCTCTTGTGGGGTGAACCGGGAATCGGAAAAACCGCACTGTTGCGCGATGCCGAACTGCGTGCCACCGATTTTCGAGTGGTGACCTGTCGTGGATTTCCCGCCGAATCGGAGCTGGATTTCGGCGCGCTGCACGAACTGCTGCTCTCGCTGATCGATCGGGTCGCCGCGCTGCCCGTCCCGCAGGCGCGGGCCCTGGCCGCGGCCCTCGGCCGGGACGCCGGGCCGGCCGACCGCTTCCTGGTGGGCGCGGCCCTGGTGACACTGCTGGCGACGGTCGCCCGGGAACGGCCGTTGCTGCTCATCGTCGACGACGCCCAGTGGGTGGATGCCGCGACCGGGCAGGCGCTCACCTTCGCGCTGCGCCGCCTGGGCGCGGCCCGGGTGGCGCTGCTGGCCGCGATGCGCGAATGCCCGGCCACCACGGTGTGGCAGCCGCTGCCCGTGCTGCCCGTCGCACCGTTGACCGAGGCGCACGCGCGACGGCTGCTGGCCCTGCGCTCCGGCGGCATCGGCGAGCCGCGCGCGACGCGCATGCTGCGGCTGGCCGACGGCAATCCGCTGGCGCTGCAGGAATTTCCCATCGACTCCGAGGACGGCGCCGGAATCGGCTGCGGACCGGCGCCTTTCGGCCCGCGGCTGCGTGCCGCCTTCGCCGATCGGCTGGCCGCCCTGGAGCCGCGGGTGCGCACCCTGCTGACCGTGGTGGCCGCGGAGGATCGGGGCACGCTGTGCCCGGTCGCGACGGCCGCGACCGAACTGGGTGTCACCGCGGCGGATTGGGAGTCGGCGGTGGCGGCCGGGCTGCTCACGGTCACCGACGGGCGCGTCGAAATGCGGCACCGTCTGTTCTGCGGCGCGGCCTACGACGCCGCGTCCACGGCCGAGCGCCGCACCGTCCACCTGGCCCTGGCCGATGCCCTGCCCGGCCCCGAGAACGGCGACCTGCGTACCTGGCAGCTGGCCGCCGTCCTCGACGGCCCGAATCCCACGCTGGCGCAGTCGCTCGCCGACGGTGTCGAGCGGGTGCGGGCCCGCGCCGGAACGCTGGCCGCGGCCGCGGTGCTGCGCCGTGCCGCGGCCATCACCCCGGACCCGGACACCGCCGGGGTGCGGCTGGCCGGTGCGGCCCGATTCGCCTGGGAGGGCGGTGATATCGAGTCGGCCCGGCGTCTGCTCGCCCTCGCCGAGACCCGCACCACGCCCGCCGCGATCGCCGCGGCCAGCGGCGGGCTACCCGGCCTGTTGGAATTCGTCACCGGCGACCCGGCCCAGGCGCACATCCTGCTGCTGCGTGATGCCGAGGCCATCCGCGCATCCGCCGCGATGCCGGAAACCGCTGCCGTGAGCCCGGATTCGCCATGGCAGGGCGGCGGCGACCTCGCGGCCGGCCTGCGGCTGCTCGCCGACCGGGCGGCCTGGTCGGTGGGCCGCGCGGCGGACCTGCCGCTGGACGGTCAGCTCGAGGCGGCCGGGGCCGCGCCCTCGCCCATCGCGGCCGCACGTCTGCTGCCGCCGGCCGGGCAGTTGCTCGAGTGGGGTCTGGCCGAGCGGGCGCTGGAGCCGTACCTCAGAGTGGCCGGGGGCCTGCGCAATTCGGGCGGCCGGTCGGCCGCGCTCGGCGTGCTGCCGCAACTGGCCATGGTGCAGTTCGCCACCGGTCACTGGGAGGCGGGGGAGAGCACCCTGGCCGAGGCGTTCGACCTGGCCGCCGGCGCGGGCGCGGCCAATATCCTGGCCCAGTGCTGGAACCTGCGGGCCCGGCTGGCCGCCCAGCGGGGCGACGCGGACACGGTGGCCGAGAGCGTGGATCGCGCGCTGGCCCTGGCCCGCCCGCACGCGGTGTCGGCGCTGATCGGCGGCGCGTACTGGCATCACGGCTTCCACTCGCTGACCGCCGGGGATGCCGAGTCGGCCTATCGCCGCCTGCGCGCGCTGTACCTGCCCGGCCACGAGGCCGCGCATCCCACGCTGGCCCGGCTGGCCACCCTCGACACGGTCGAGGCCGCCTGCCGCGTGGGCCGTTTCGACGAGGCGGCCGAGTACGCGGAGCTGATCGCGGCCTGGACGCGGCGCACGCGAGCCCGCTGGGCGCTGACGACCGCCTATTCCTGCCGGGCGCTGCTGGCCGACGAGAATCGCGCCGAGCACTACTACCGCCGCGCCCTGGCGGTCGGCGACACCCGGCATACCGGCTTCGGCCGCGCCCGTACCCAGCTGCTCTACGGCAAGTGGCTGCGCCGGGTCCGCCGCCGCCGGGACGCCGCCGAGCAATTGCGCGCCGCCGCCGACGCTTTCGACCTCATCGGCGCCACCGCCTGGGCCACCCGCACCCGCTCCGAGCTGGACCTCACCGGCACCGGCGCCAAGCCCGGCGCCGGCTCGACACCGCTCACCGCGCAGGAGTCCCAGGTGGCCCGGCTGGCCGCCCAGGGGCTCACCAATCGGGAGATCGGCGCGGAACTGTTCGTCAGCCCGCGCACGGTCGGGCACCATATGTCCCGGATTCTCGAGAAGCTGGGCCTCACCAGCCGTTCCGAGCTGCGGGGTATCGACTTCGACAATGGCATGCGCCTGACGCGCCCGCACTGAGGCGTGGTTCCGGCCGCGCGAACGCTGACAGCTAATGTCCAGCAGCAATTTTCGGATCAGGTCCGGGTGAGCTCGAACAGCCGGAAACGGCGAGTGCCCGCGAGCCGCTGCTCCATGGCGTAACCCGGCCAGAACTCCAGCGCCCGCCGCCACGCGCGATCCCGCTCGGCGCCCGTCAGCTGCCGCACCTCGACCGGGAACCGTTCCCCGCGGACCAGCAGTTCGGCCTGTTCGGCGCCGCGCAGATTGGCCGACCAGGACGGCTGTTCGGGCAGGCCCCAGTTCGACGAGACGATCAGGAAGCGCTTCTCGTCGTACGGGTCCGGGACATAGAGCAGGCTGACCGTGCGCGGCAGGCCGGTGCGGCGGCCGGCCACCGTGAGCTGCAGCGCGGGCAGGCCCGCGACATCGAGTATTCCCTTGCGGCCGTGCGTTACTCGCCGGGTGAAGCGTTCGAGCGCGAACACCGCCGGCGCGATGCGCATGACGGTCCGGCGGCGGGCCAGGCCGCGGCCCAGCCGCGGGAGCGGATTCCAGCGGGCGGGCGCCTCGGGCCGGCGCCGCCATTCAGCGAATGCCATGCCCCGATTATGTTGCTAGGGCGCCCAGCGCGCTCGATCCCAGTCGTCCTGCCAATCGTGCGCGTCGGCCGGGGACCGGTCGTCCGGATGCGCAGGCGGCGGGGCCTCGTCCTGGTCCTGTGGCCCGGAATCGTCCTGTTCCCGCCCCGATCGACCAGCCTCGTCGGGTGCGGGCCGGACATCGCTGTGCCGCCGCTCATTGGCGTGCTGCAACTCGGGAAGTTCTTCGCTCATGACCATCCCTTCGTGCCGGTTATGCACAAAAGGTATCGAATGGGCGATTTCCCAGCTAACTCAGGGCTAGCTTCAGGTGTCGCTGCTGCCCCGGAACCACGGATCGTTCGAATTGAGGGCGGTGAGCAGGCGGCGGATGGCCGCCACCCGGAGCTCCTTGCCGGGCAGTTCGTCGAGCGCGCACTCCGGGTCGGCGGGCGGGCCCAGGTGGGTGCAGCCGCGCGGGCAGTTCTCGATGGCGTCGGCCAGATCGGAGAACGCCTGGATGACGTCGTCGGGGGTGATGTGCGCCAGGCCGAACGAGCGCACGCCGGGCGTGTCGACGACCCAGCCGCCGTCGGGCAGCGGCAGCGCCACCGATTGGGTCGAGGTGTGCCGCCCCTTGCCGACCCCGGACACCTCGCCGACGGCGCGCTCCGCCTCCGGAACCAGCCGGTTCACCAGGGTCGACTTGCCCACCCCGGAGTGCCCGATGAACGCGGTCAGCTTGTCGTCCAGCAGGTCCAGCACCGGCTCCAGCGGATCCTCGATGCCGCCGTAGACGATGGTCAGATCCAAATCCTCGAAGGCCGAGGCGAATTCGGAGTCGGCGGCCAGATCGTGCTTGGTCAGGCACAGAATCGGTTGCAGCCCACCGACATACGCCGCCACCATGGCCCGCTCCACGAATCCGGTGCGCGGTGGCGGATCGGCGAGCGCCACCACGATGAACAGCTGCTCGGCATTGGCCACCACCACGCGCTCGAACGGATCGGTGTCATCGGCGGTGCGGCGCAACACCGTTCGCCGATCGACCACCCGCACGATGCGGGCCAGGGTGTCGGGCTTGCCGGACAGGTCGCCGACCACGTCCACCTGATCGCCGACCACGATCGGCGTGCGGCCGAGCTCGCGCGCCCGCATGGCCGTCAGCGGCCGGTCGGGATCCCCGTCCAGCACGCACCCCCAGCGTCCGCGGTCCACCGCAACCACCATGGCCGCTTCGGCATCCAGGTGCTGCGGCCGGGTCTTGGTGCGCGGACGCGAGCCCTTGCCCGGGCGTACCCGGACATCGGACTCGTCGTACTCGCGCCGCCTCAGTGGTCTGCTCCCGACGAGCCGAGCATGCTGTCCCAGAGTTCGACGAAGTTCGGCAGCGTCTTGGCGGTGGTGCCGATGTCCTCGATCTCCACACCCGGCGTCACCAGGCCGATGATCGCGCCGGCGGTGGCCATCCGATGGTCGGCGTAGGAGCGCCACTGCCCGCCGGTGAGCGGGTTGGGCACGATGGCCAGCCCGTCCTCGGTCTCGGTGACCTTGCCGCCCAGCCGGTTGATCTCGGTGGCGAGCGCCGCCAGCCGGTCGGTCTCGTGCCCGCGCAGGTGCGCGATGCCGCGCAGCCGGGACGGCGAATCCGCCAGTGCCGCAAGGGCGGCCACGGTCGGGGTCAGCTCACCCACGTCGTGCAGGTCGATGTCGATGCCGGCCAGGCGCTCGGGCCCGCGCACGGTGAGCACGCTGTCGAAGAAGCGCGCCTCGGCGCCCATACGCACCAGGATCTCCCGGATCACGTCGCCCGGCTGGGTGGTGAGCCGCGGCCAGTGCGGAATGCTCACCTCGCCGCCGGTGACGGCCGCCGCCGCCAGGAACGGGGTGGCGTTGGACAGGTCCGGCTCGACCTCCCAGTCCACCGCCCGGATCGGGCCGGGGGCCACGGTCCAGGTCTGCGCCTTGCGCGGATCGTTGGGCGCGTCCACTCGGACGTCGGCCCGCCGCAGCATCTCCACGGTCATCTCGATGTGCGGCATGGACGGCAGCGCCGCGCCGTCGTGGTTCACGGTGACGCCCTGCTCGAACCGCGCCGCCGACAGCAGCAGACCGGACACGAACTGCGAGGAGCCCGAGGCGTCGATGGTGACCGGCCCGCCGCGCAGCGCGCCCATGCCGTGCACCACGAAGGGCAGCTGGTTGCCGTCGATGTCGAGGCCCAGTGCGCGCAGCGCGTCCAGGATCGTGCCGAGCGGCCGCACCCGTGCCTGCTCGTCGCCGTCGAAGGCGACATCGCCGCGCGCCAGCGCCGCGACCGGCGGCAGGAAGCGCATGACGGTGCCCGCGAGCCCGCAATCGACCATGGCGCTGGTGAATTCGGCGGGCGGGGTGACGGTGAGCGTCTCGCCCTCGCCCTCGATGCCGGTGCCCATGGCCCGCAACGCCGCGATCATGAGGTTGGTGTCCCGGCTGCGCAGTGCGCCGGTGATGGTGGACGGCCGATCCGCCAGCGCGGCGAGGATCAGCGCCCGATTGGTAATGGATTTGGAGCCGGGCAGGGTCACGGTCGCGTGGACGGGAACTCGGACGTGGGGCGCGGGCCAGAAAGTCACATGGCCATCTTCGCACTCCCGCGTCCCCGATGAGTTACCCCGAACTCACCAGATCGGTTGTTCCGTCGAGCATGGACGACCCTCGACGTATACGTATATGAGTACGTATACTGGGTCTGTGATCGATCCATTCAGCCTCGTAATCGGTGGCGCGCTCGTCGGCGGCGGCTGGCTCGCGGGCCGATTCGGCTCCCGCCGCAGCAAACCCGGCACCGCGGCCGGCCCGGCCGTCTGCGGCTGCGGCCACGACCTCGCCCTGCACGACCGCGAAGCGGGTCATTGCCACGCCGAAACTTTCCGTAAAACTGGCGTCGGTATCAAGGCCTGGGCACGCTGCAACTGCCAGCGCTACACCGGTCCCACCCCGCTCGAAGAGTTCTTCGCCCCCACGCCCCTGCCACCGGCTCAGTGAACGCGCGATGCCGGTCTCCATGGTGGAGACCGGCATCAACTGCCTGTGACGCTCGGCATTTCAGGGAACCGCTGCGCGCTGTTCCTGCGGTGGTCGGGGTTTCACCCCTGAGAGTCCCGAGGGTCGGCTCTCCCTACTTGGCGCGCCCGTGAATCAGCGGCACGATCTTGCGCAGCAGCTTCATGGTGCGGTCGGTACGGGTGTAGGACAGCAGCGCCATGCCGGGAATCGCGAAGCGCTGCACCGCGATCGAGTGCGGACGCGAGAATTCCAGCAGGCCCGGCGCACCGTGGATGCGGCCGATGCCGGAGTCGCGCACGCCACCGAACGGCAGTCCCGAGATCGCCGCGTAGGACAGCACCGAGTTCACCGAGGTGCAGCCGACCTGGAGGCGCCGGGCGATCTCCATGCCCTGATTCTTCGAGTACACCGCCGACCCGAGCCCGTACTTGCTCTTGTTGGTCAGCTCCACGGCCTCGTCTACGCCGTTGACGGTGCGGATGGTGACGGTCGGCCCGAAGGTCTCCTCGCACACCGCATCCGAGGACTCGTCCACGTCGACCAGTACGACCGGTTCGATGAAGGGCCCCTTGACCGATTCGGGCCCGCCCAGCACGGCCTTGCCGCCGTTCTTCAGCGCGTCGTCGATGTGCCGCCGCACGATGTCGACCTGGCTGGGCATGGTCATCGGCCCGTAGGAGGCCTTGGCGTCCGAACCCGGCTTGATGTCGGTGAGGATGCGCTTGACCTCGGCGACGAACTCGTCGGCGACCGCCTTGTCCACGTACACCCGCTCCACGCCCGCGCAGGTCTGGCCGGAGTTGGCGGTGGCGCCCCAGGCGACCGCGTCGGCGGCGGCCTTGACGTCGGCGTCCGCGGCCACGATCACCGCGTCCTTGCCGCCGCAC
This sequence comes from Nocardia sp. NPDC059154, assembly GCF_042755705.1. Lineage (NCBI taxonomy): Bacteria > Bacillati > Actinomycetota > Actinomycetes > Mycobacteriales > Nocardiaceae > Nocardia > Nocardia sp. NPDC059154. The sequence continues at coordinate 13,582 of NZ_JBHZCS010000012.1, read as the reverse complement.
TCCAGCAGCACCGGCGTGAGGGTCTCGGCGGCGGAGGCCATGATCTTCTTGCCGGTCGCGGTGGACCCGGTGAAGGCCAGCTTGTCGACGCCGGACTTGACCAGCGCCGCACCGGTCGCGCCGTAGCCGTTGATGGTGATGAACACGCCGTCCGGCAGTTCTGGATTCGCCTCGGCGAACGCCTTGGCCACGAAATTGCCGATGCCGGTGGAGAATTCGCTCGGCTTGAAGACCACGCAGTTGCCGGCGGCCAGTGCGTAGGCGATGGAGCCGTTCGGGGTGTAGATCGGGTAGTTCCACGGCCCGATCACGCCGACCACGCCGAGCGGGCGGTATTCCAGGTGGGCGGCGAAATTGGCCATGAACGCGCCGGGCGCGACCTTCTTGGGCTTGAGCACCTTCTCGGCATTGGAGGCGGCCCACTTGATGTGCTCGAGGGCCAGCATGAGCTCGAGGAAGGCGTCGTCGAGGGGTTTGCCGTTCTCGGCGTGGATGAGCTCGCTGAGCTCGTCGGACTTCTCGACCAGCTTGCTGCCCCAGCGCAGAATGTGCTTCTTGCGCTCGGCGTAGGTCAGCGCGCCCCAGGTGGCGGCGGCGGTCTGGGCCTTGGCGACGGCCGCGCGCACCGCCGCCTCATCATCGATCTTGTAGGTGGCGAGGGCCTCGCCGGTGGCAGGGTTGACCGAAGTCAGCGTGTCGGCCTGATCGAGCGGGGCGGTTTCGGTTGCAGTCATGATTGGCGGCGTCCCTTGATGAGAGTGTGATGAGACGAACGTCTCATACCGTCCAAGTGATGTCAATTGCCATCACATCGCGGGCGATTCACTTCTGGTGACTGTCGGTACGCGATGGCAGCATGGTCGTCATGTGCGGTAGATACGCGACTACGACGAATCCCGCGAAGCTGGCCGTCGAGCTCGATGCTATCGACGAGACAGGCGACAAGGGCTTCGATCCGAATTACAACGTAGCCCCGACCAATCAGGTGCTCACGGTCGTCGAACGCCACGACCGCGACCATCCGGAGGACCCGGCCACCCTGCGCATCCGGGCCATGCGCTGGGGCCTGATCCCGCCCTGGACCAAGGCCGCCGAACCCGGGATGCCGGTGAAGGGCAAACCGCTGTTCAATGCCCGCGCCGACAAGGCCGCCACCACCGCTTCCTTCCGCGATGCCGTGAAGAAGCGCCGCTGCCTGGTGCCCATGGACGGCTGGTACGAGTGGGTCACCGAGGCCGATGCGCTCGGAAAGGCCGTCAAGCGGCCGTATTTCATGGCCCGCGCCGACGGGGGACGCCTCTACATGGCGGGTCTCTGGTCGGTCTGGCGTGACCGCAGCCAGGGCGACGAGGCGCAGCCCCTGTTGTCCTGCACGATCCTGACCACCGATGCGGTCGGTGATCTGACCAAGGTCCACGACCGCATGCCCCTGCCGATGCCGCGCGAGCACTGGGACGCATGGCTGGACCCCGACCACCCCGCTCCCGAATCGCTGCTGGAAACGCCTTACCCCGCAGCGGTTTCGGACATTCTGGTGCGCGAAGTGCCGTCGCTGGTCAACAGCGTCAGGAACAACGGCCCCGAGCTGCTGGCGCAGGTGGACGAACAGGCCGGTCAGATCAGCCTGATCTGAACGTCTTCATTTCCTGTTCCGACACCGTGCCCCGCTGCGGAATGCAGCGGGGCACGGGAGCTTGGAATTCGCCTCAACCGCACTTCACGGTCGGCAGCCCGATATTGAGCGTGCACTTCAGGGTGTCGGCCATCGAGTCGATCATCCTGGTGATGATGTTGCCGCCGAGCTTCTCCGCCTTGTCGACGCGCTCGTCCTTCTTCTGCTGCGGCCCGCCGCCCGGGGCGCCCGGGTCGGGGTAGCTCGGATTGACCGGAGCGGCGTGCACCGGCGCGGCCGTCGCGAGCGCGATCGTCAGCGGGGCGGATCCCAGTGCCAGTACCAGCGCTCCGGCGGCGACGGCCGTGCGAATTCGCCGATGGTGAGACATAAACCGCATCACATCCTCGGGTTCGTATAGGACCTTGCGGACAAAAGGTTCACAACAAGCTCACTGCGCGCTCCCAAGTAACTCACAGAAATATGGCCGAATTGTGAAAGGGCAATGCCCCCGCCGCGTCTTCGCGTCGGGGGCATTGCCGATTCGATTGTCGTGCGGCCGATCAGACCGCGGCGGCGTCCGCCGCCTCGACGGCTTCCTTTCTGGCCTGGATGCCACCTGCGCTGCGCAGCGGCACCTCCTTCCAGAACAGCACCAGGATGAATCCGAGCAGCGCCACGAAGGTGGCCGACAGGAACACCCGGTCCATGGACTTGGCGAAGCCCTCCTTGAAGGGGTGCGCCAGCGTCGGGTTCAGCTGCTGGATCACCGAGCTGTCGTTGAGCACCTGGCCCACGACCGTCGGCGCGGTCTCCGGGTTCGACAGGCCGAGGACGACCTTCTTGTCGACCGAGTCGGGGCCCTTCACCGCGTCCGTGGCGGCCTGCGTGTAGGCCTGGTCGCTCCGGACACTCTCCAGCGAGGTGGTGATGTTCGGAGCCAGCTGGGTGAACAGCACCGATAGGAACACCGCCACACCCAGGGTGCCGCCGATCTGCCGGAAGAAGGTCGCGGCCGCGGTGGACACGCCCATGTCCTTGGGTGGCAGTGCGTTCTGCAGCGCCAGGGTCAGCGGCTGCATCAGGTTGCCGAGGCCGAAGCCGGTGATGGCCATGAAGATCATGACGACCCACAGCTCGGTGTCGGCCGACACCAGGTGCAGCAGGAACAGGCCCGAGGTCAGCAGCGCCGCGCCCACCGGCGGGAAGTACTTGTACCGTCCGGTCCGGGCGATCAGCTGGCCGGCCAGAATGGAGCCGGTCATCATGCCCGCCACCAGCGGCAGCATCAGCAGACCCGCCTTGGTCGGGCTCGCGCCCTGGACGACCTGCAGGTACTGCGGCAGCAGGGTGATGCCGCCGAACATGGCCGCACCGACCACCACCGAGATGACCACGCCGAGGGCGAAGGTGGAGTTCTTGAACATGCGCAGCGGGATCAGCGCCGCGTCGCCCTGCTTGGCCTCGACCGCGATGAAGGACAGCACGCCGATCGCGCCCAGTGCGTAGCAGAGGATGGCATGGCTGCTGGTCCAGCCCCATTCGCGGCCCTGCTCGGCGACCACCAGCAGCGGCACCAGGCCGACGATCAGCGCCGAGATGCCCATCCAGTCGATCGGCACCTTGGCGACGGGGCGCTTGGGCAGCTTGAGCACGCGGGTCACCACGGCCAGCGCGATGATGCCGACCGGCACGTTTACCAGGAACACCCAGCGCCAGCCGGTGACGCCCAGGATCTGGTCGGTGCCCGACAGGATGCCGCCGACGACCGGGCCGACCACGCTGGAGGTGCCGAACACGGCCAGGAAGTAGCCCTGGTAGCGGGCGCGCTCCCGCGGGGACACGATGTCGCCCATGATGGTCAGCGCCAGCGACATCAGACCACCCGCGCCCAGGCCCTGGAAGGCCCGGAAGGCGGCCAGCTCGTACATGGAGGTCGCCATGGAACAGGCCAGTGAGCCGACCACGAAGATGGAGATGGCGGCCAGGTAGAACGGCTTGCGGCCGTACATGTCCGAGAGCTTGCCGTAGAGCGGCGTCGCCAGGGTCGAGGTGATCAGATAGGCGGTGGTGACCCACGCCTGCGCCGAATAGCCGTGCAGCTCATCGGCGATGGTGCGGATGGAGGTCGAGACGATGGTCTGATCCAGGGCCGCCAGCAGCATGCCCATGATCAGGCCGCTCATGATGACCAGGATCTGCTTGTGGGTGAAGCCGGCCGAATTGAGTTCCGGCTCCGCCACTTCCGTTTGTGTAGTCACGAATTGCTCTCCGCGGGTGCGTAATAGGACTGAAGGTCTTTGTGGGCCGCGATATCGGCCAGCATGCGCTGCCGGGTCTCCTCGTAGCCGTCGACGAAGCGCCGCAGCAGGGCGGCGAAGGTCTCCCGTTCATCGGGATCCCAGCCGACCAGCATGTGGCGCAGCGAGTCGTTGCGGCGGGCCCGGATCTGGGCGGCCACGGTGCGGCCGGTGTCGGTCACGTCGAGGACGCTGACCCGGCCGTCGGCCGGATCCGCGCGGCGCTCGATGAGTCCGCGCTTGACCAGGCTCGCGACCTGCCGGCTGATGGTCGAGGCGTCGGAATAGAGGGCCTCGGCCAGTGCGCCCGAGCGTTTCGGGCCGTCGTGGATCAGCTGGAACAGGATGCTGAACGCGGCCGGTTCGATCTCGCCCTGGGTCATGGATGCGACCTGCGCATTGGTGCGGTCGCGCAGTTTGGTGAGCCGGGCGATCTCGTAGGCGATGGCGTCGACAAGGCCGTCGTCGATGTCGGTGGGGGTAATCGCCGGGTCATCGTCGGTCACGGTCGGTCTCACCTCCTTGCGTCGGTCAACTGCTTGTATGCGTCAACTAGTTGTACGGCGCAAGTATTCCGACATGGTTGTCCCTTGGCAAGTTTTTTCCGGAGGTTGTGTCTCCGCTCACGGGAGAATCGGACAATTCGCCCTTCTTGGGCAGGTCAGGCCACCGCGACCGGGGCCGTCACCGCTCCCGTGAGCCGGACCAGATCCGCCGGGGCGAGCTCGATCTCCAGCCCGCGCTTACCCGCGCTGCACAGCACCCGATCCCACTCCAGCGCCGACTCGTCCACGACGGTCGGCAGCCGCTTCTTCTGCCCCAGCGGCGAAATCCCGCCCAGCACATACCCGGTAGTCCGCTCCGCCTTGGCCTTGTCGGCCATGGCGGCCTTGCCGCCGCCCAGCGCCGCGGCCGCCGCCTTCAGCGACAGCGTGGTCGGCACCGGCAATACCGCCACCGCCAGCCCGCCCGACCCCAGCTCGATCACCAGCGTCTTGAAGATCTGCCCGGCGGTAACCCCGAGCTCGCCCGCGAGCGCCTCCACCGCCTCCGCCCCGTACGAATCACTGCGCGGGTCATGGGTATACGAGTGCACCCGGTGGTCCACCTTCGCCTGCATCAGAGCCTTGATCGCCGGGGTCGGAGCTGCAGCCATGGGCTCACCCTAACCAGCCGACGCAACCGGATTTCCGGTGCTGGGAACAGGGTGAGCGCCACACCTGTTGCACGCGATACGCGCTTCGCAGCAACCGCAGGGCCCACGGTTCGCGGGCGCACGCATCCCATTCATCCAAGGAGGAGTCGGTGACCGTTCTGGTCGAAGAGCCCCCGGTGCGGACCGGGCCGCTGCTGTTCCGCAGGGGAGCCGCCGACGTCGCGCCCCCGGCCGGTTTCCTGGCCGAATCCCTGTTCGCGGTAGATTCAATTGCTACGGCGATCGAAGGGATTAGCGTGACGAGCGACGACGACATGGTCGATCGCCAGCGTGATGACGACGCGGACAGCGAGCGCATCGACGCCGGCGACGATCAAGCGGTCGACTATGACGAGGTGAGCGAATCCGGTGCCAGGAGTACCGAATCCGCGGCGGAACTGGCCGCGCGATTCGAGCGTGACGCGCTCCCGCTGCTGGACCAGCTCTACGGGGCGGCGTTGCGCATGACTCGCAACCCGGCCGATGCCGAGGATCTGGTGCAGGAGACCTTTGCCAAGGCCTACCAGGGGTTCCGCTCGTTCCGCGAGGGCACCAACCTGCGGGCATGGCTGTACCGCATCCTCACCAATACCTACATCAACTCGTATCGGAAGAAGCAGCGCCAGCCCGCGCAGTATCCGACCGACGAGATCACCGACTGGCAGCTGGCCTCCACCGCCGAGCACACCTCCACCGGTCTGCGCTCCGCGGAGATGGAAGCCCTCGAGGCGCTGCCGGACGACGACATCAAGGCCGCTCTGCAGTCGCTTCCCGAGGAGTTCCGGATGGCGGTGTACTACGCCGACGTGGAGGGCTTCCCCTACAAGGAAATCGCCGAGATCATGGGAACTCCCATCGGTACCGTGATGTCCCGTCTGCACCGTGGCCGCAAGCAGCTCAAGGGCCTGCTCGCCGACGTGGCGCGGGAACGTGGATTCAATCGGTCGGGCAGCGATGCAGCGCGTGAGGAGGTAACCCAGTGAGCGACGAGATGGAAGAACTGGACTGCTCGGCGGTGCTCGCCGATGTCTGGCTGCTCCTGGACAACGAGTGCGACGACACCGTGAAGGCACGGTTGCGTGAGCACATCGACCGTTGCTCGCCGTGCATCGAGGCCTACGGCCTGGAGGAGAAGCTGAAGTCGCTGCTGAATCGCAAATGCGGCGGCGACCGCGCACCCGATTCGCTGCGCCAGCGCCTGACGCTGGAGATCCGGACCAGCTACACGAGCGTTGAAACACGTGTCGTTACGGAGCCGGAGAACTGATTTGGTGGCGACCCGGGTAACTCACCGGGTACGCCCAAAATAGGTTCGGTACTTGGCCGCCGGCACGGGTGCGAGAGTCGGAACGGCAACCGGCTGCCCGCTGAAGTCCCGGAGAGGCGGAACTGAGCGGCACCACTTCCCGATGGGAAGTGGTGCCGCTCAGCAGTTTTCGAGCTTTTCGCTACGGCTCAGGCGTTCGGCCGCTTGCCGTGGTTGGCGGCATTCTTCTTGCGGCCACGCTTCTTACGTCCACGCTTACCCATAGGTAATCTCCCTTCAGTCGGCCGCCATTCTTTCATGTGTGGTTGGCTGTACCTTCAGGGGCTACGGGTCAACTCGAACGCGAGAGGTGTACATGGCTGAGGAAGTGAAGGCCGAGATGGTGTCGACTGTGCTGAACATCGAGGTCGCTGTCGGCGACAAGGTCAACGTCGACCAGACCCTGGTCCTGCTGGAGTCGATGAAGATGGAGATCCCCGTCATCGCCGAGATCGAGGGCACCGTCGCCTCCATCCACGTCAGCCCCGGACAGGTGCTGCAGCAGGGTGACCTGATCGCCGTCATCTCCTGAGCAACGAGCCCCTGACCTGCTCCTGACGCGCCCTTGCCGTGTCGCGTGGGAACATACACGCGACGTGGGAACAGAGGAGCGTGGGTGAATGTCGACACTGAGTGAGTTACTGGCCGAGCACACCGATCTACCGGGTGCGGCCGTCGACCATTTGCAGCGGGTGGTGGGGGACTGGCAGTTGCTGGCGGATCTGTCCTTCGCGGATCTGCTGCTCTGGGTGGGCACGGGCCCGATCAGTGCGGGCGCGGAGGTGGTGTGCGTCGCCCAGTGCCGCCCCACCACCGCGCCCACCGTGCACCTCGAGGATCTGGTCGGCACTCTCGCCACCAAGGAGGCGAATCCGCAGGTGTTCGAGGCCCTGCTGACCGCCGACATCGCTCGTACCGAAACCGATACCGCCCTGACCGGCGTCTATCACCCGCATCCCGTGCACGCCATGCGCGAGGCGATTCCGGTGCGGGTCGGTGACGACATCATTGCCGTGCTCGGCCGCGACACCGATACCCAGCGTCGCAAGATGCGCTCCAGCCTCGAGATCGCCTACATGTCCTGTGCGGACGACCTGTGTCAGATGGTCGCCGACGGCACCTGGCCGGCGCTCGAGGACCGCACCGGCGCGCACTCCAGCCCCCGCGCGGGCGACGGTTTCATCCGCCTCGACACCGAGGGCACCGTCGTCTACGCCAGCCCCAATGCCCTGTCGGCCTATCACCGCATGGGTTTGCAGAACGACCTGGTCGGCCAGGATCTGGCGCTGACCACCCGCTCGCTGATCACCGATCCGTTCGACGCGCAGGAAGTCGTCGGCGACATCCAGGCGGCCCTGGCCGGAAAGGCCGGGCGCCGAATGGAAGTCGAGGCGCGCGGGGCGACCGTGCTGCTGCGCACCCTGGTGCTGCGCCCGCACGGGGAACTCGGCGGGGCCGCGGTACTGGTCCGCGATGTCACCGAGGTGAAGCGGCGCGACCGCGCGCTGCTGTCCAAGGACGCGACGATTCGCGAGATCCACCACCGGGTGAAGAACAACCTCCAGACGGTGGCCGCGCTGTTGCGACTGCAGGCCCGCCGCACCGAGAACGAGGAGGCCCGCCTGGCCCTGACCGAATCGGTCCGCCGGGTCACCTCGATCGCCTCGGTGCACGAAATGCTGTCCATGTCGGTTGACGAAGAAGTCGATCTGGACGAGGTGGTGGATCGCCTGCTGCCGATCATGGCCGATGTGGCGACCGTGCACACCGCCCGCATCAAGGTGCGCCGTGCCGGATCGCTCGGCGTCTTCTCCGCCGAACGGGCGACGCCGCTGGTCATGGTGCTGACCGAGCTGGTGCAGAACGCCATCGAGCACGCCTTCGACGCCGGCGAGAACGGTACTGTCACAATCCGTTCCGAGCGTTCGGCCCGCTGGCTCGACGTCATCATCAGCGACGACGGCCGCGGCCTGCCCGACGGATTCAGCCTGGAAGCCTCCGACCGGTTGGGCCTGCAAATCGTCCGCACTCTCGTGACGGCGGAATTGGGCGGGTCCATCGGACTTCATCCCGGCGCCGATGTCGGCACCGACGCGGTCCTGCGAGTTCCCCTCGGCCGTCGCTCCGCCCGCTGAAACATATTGCGCGGCGGACAAGTTCGGGCGTAGTGAAAAATCTGCGCCCGAACTTTCGTTCGAAGAGTCAATCCCGTTGAACGGGAATTCCTCTCGTGATCGGAGTCGGGCCGGCCCCTTTACACACTGAAGCCCGGCACCTGAATTGGTGCCGGGCCGAATTGCGTTGCGGCCGCGAGGCTGGGGCCGGCCGTAACGCCTGTCGCCTAGCTGGTTAGACGACGGTGCGGGTACGCGTACGCGCGTTGCGGCGCTTCAGCGCGCGACGCTCGTCTTCGCTCATACCACCCCACACGCCGGCATCCTGGCCCGACTTCAGGGCCCAGGAAAGGCAGTCAGCGGTGACGGGGCAGCGAGCGCAGACCAGCTTGGCATCGGCAATCTGCGCGAGCGCCGGACCACTGTTTCCCACCGGGAAGAACAGCTCGGGGTCCTCGTCGCGACAGATGGCCTTGTGGCGCCAGTCCATTCCTCTGCTCCTTTGCTAGGGCGCGCACGGCGCTGCCCCTCGGGTTTGTGGTCCGTTCACTTGTGCGACTCGAATGTTTCCGCACGGTTGCTTGTGAATGCTTTCACGAACACCGTAGATGTCAATAGATACCCGGTGCACCGTGGGGAAGCTCACGCTGTAAGACCCCTACATGGGGATCCGCCGTGTCATTTGTACTCGGTTGAGCCAGTTTTCGCAGCGCAACCGCGATGTTTCTAGGGCGTGTCGAACCGGCTAGGGCTTCGGCGCGACCACATCGAGGATATCCGGGACGGCTGTGAAATTCACCATGTTGCGGCGTCCGATGAAGTCGCCGTCGATTTGCAAGCCGATCGGTTCGGTCGCGGTGACGGTCACGGCCGGCACGTCGTCATCGCGAAACAAGGTGCGGCTCTTGGGATCTCCATGGGCTGCCAGCAACTGCCGGGCGACCAGCAGGGTGGGCAGAACGCCCATGGTGCGCATGGCAAACACTCCGAGACCCGATTCGAATGTGGTCCCCGGGTTGGTGACCACGGGCGTGTTGTCGAGAAAAGTCCAGGGACTGGCATTCGTCACGAATGCGTAATGCACATCCGTGACCGGTTCGTTACCTGGAATGTCGAGACGCACTTGCGGGGCATGCCGTTTGGCGCGAAAGAACTGCCGGATCGTAGTGCGCAGATAGCGAGCGGGCGTCGCGATTTTGCCATCCGCGCGCTTGGCGTCGATGGCCTCGCACACATCCGCGTCGAGCCCGACACCGGCGCTGAAGAGAAACCAGCGATCGTCGGCGACGCCGAGCCCGATACGGCGGTCCGCGTCATCGGCCACCAGATCGATGAGCTGATTGGTGGCGGTCACCGGATCCGGTTCGATGCCCAGCGAGCGCGCGAACACATTCGCCGAACCGCCCGGGATGACGCCGAGTCGCGGCAGCCACTCCCGCTGCGGCTCACCCGGCAGCGGGAGGAAACCGTTGACGGTCTCGTTCACCGTGCCGTCCCCGCCGTGCACCACGATCAGGTCCATCCGGGTGTCGGCGGCCCAGCGCGCCAGCTCGGCGGCGTGCCCCCGGTGCTCGGTGTGGCGAACGGTCAGCTGGGTGCGGCTCTCCAGTGCGTGAGCGAGCAGATCGCGAGTGGACCGAGTGGTCGAAGTGGCATTCGGGTTCACGATAAGCAAGGTCCGCACGGTGCCTATTTTGCCTCCGCTTCGCTCCGGCGGGTTCGCGGCCCCGAAGTCTCGTTCTTCCCTCCTCCGCTCCTCCGCTTCGCTCCCCCGCTCCGTCAGTCCAGAACGAGACGGCCGCGAACCTTGAAGTGCCAGTTCCGAACTGATTTCGGCCGGACGGGTGCACTGCGCAACGACGCTCGGTCGTAGGCTGGGCGGGTGGCTGAGCAGAACAACGGCGAGAACAAGCCCGCGGGCGAGAGCGACGCGGTGCCCGCGACGGTGCGCGTGGCGGGCGCGCTGGTCGCCCTGGAGGGCGCGCTGGGCCTGGTGGCGATGGTCGTGCTGATCATCGTCGGCGTGAACGGGTCGGCGCAGAGCCCCAAGAACAGCTATCTCACCGCCGGGTACGCGGCCGTCCTGGGCGGCGCGGTGCTGGCCGCGGGGATCGGGCTGATGCGCGGGAAGCGGTGGGGGCGGGCCATCGCCACGCTGACCCAGCTGCTGCTGCTGGGTGTCGCGTACTACATGTTCACCTCGGACCGGCCCGAGTTCGGGGCGCCGCTGGGATTGCTGGCGCTGGGTGCGCTGGGTGCGCTGTTCGCTCCGGCCTCGAATCGGTGGATGGCCGCGGGCTACGGCTCCGTCGAGGAATAGCCGCAGCAGTTTGCACAGAGTCGCCGTAATCGTTGCTCAGTGGCCCGTGAGCGAGTTTTCGGACGCTCGCCCACCACTCGGGTGAGCGAGCGCTTTCCAGCGATGCTGCGGCGAATTCGGATGCCGCGGCGAATTCAGTCGTCGGCGTGCGTCGCCAGGCGGGCCAGGGCCGCGCCACGCAGGCGGTAGCCGGTCCACTCGTGCTGGTGCTCGGCCCCGATGGATTCGTAGAAGTCGATACTCGGGGTGTTCCAGGTGAGCACCGACCAGTCGATGCGGGCGTACCCCTGCTCGACGGCCTCGCGGGCCAGCGTCGCGAGCAGGCTCTTGCCCAGCCCGCGGCCGCGGACCTCCGGCTTGACGTAGAGATCCTCCAGATAGACCCCGTGCACGCCCTTCCAGGTGGAGAAGTTCAGGAACCAGATGGCGCAGCCCACCACGCCGTGATCGGTCTCGGCCACGTGGGCGTACAGCGCGGGCTGCGGCCCGAACAGGGCCATCTCGAGCTGGGCCGCGGTGAGGGTGCACTCGTCGGCGGCCTTCTCGTACTCGGCCAGATCGTGGACGAGCTGGACGAGCGCCGGGATGTCGGCGGGGGTGGCGCGGCGAATCATTCGGCGGCCCCTTCCTACGGGTTGAGCGGCGGAACCAGATTGTGCGCGAGCACGGTTCGAGCCTGGTGATCGTGTCCCAGCACCGTAACCGCGGCGGTGGACAGGAAGAATCTGCGGCCTTCGATCACCTCGAACTCGGCCCAGCGGGCGATGAGCGCGCGGGAGAAGTGGCCGTGGCCGACCAGCACCACATCGCGGGTGGCGAGCTCGGGGATGACGGTGGCCAGCACGTGGTCGGCCCGCTTGCGGACGTGCTCGGCGGTCTCGCCCTCGGGGGCCTCGCCGGTCCAGATGGTCCAGCCGGGGGACATCTGCTGGATCTCGGGTGTGGTGAGGCCCTCGTATTCGCCGTAGTCCCACTCCACCAGGTCGTCGTCGACGACGACGCCGGGGAGCCCGGCCAGCGCCGCGGTGCGCAGCGCGCGCTGCCGGGGGCTGCACAGCACCAGCGGATTCCGCAATTCCATGTCGTACAGCAGTTTTCCGGCGGCCCGGGCCTGCGCCTCGCCGATCTCGGTGAGGGGCACATCGGTGCGGCCGGTGTGGCGGCGCGCGGCCGACCAGGCCGTCTCCCCGTGTCGCAGCACTACCAACCGGAATTCGCCACCACTCATGAATTCGATCATGCTCCACCGCCTCCCCGAATACCTAGCGGGCGGCAGAGACCCGTCGGAATCGGGCACCCGTGGGCGGCCGGGTCAGGAGGCCGCGCCGACGCCGTACACCTGGGTGCCCCGGCGCTCCAGGAAGACGGTGCCCGAGACGCTCAGCCCGATGGGCTCGTTGTGATAGTCGCTGCGCTGCAGCGGGATTCGCGAGACCTGCGCGCCGGTGCCGGGGTCCAGGACGGCCAGGCCGTCCGGGACCGGGGCCACCAGCTGGCCGGCCATCAGCGCCGGGGTGCCGAGTACGTGCTGGGCGCCCCACTGGGGGTCGAGGGTGGTGGGGTTGAGGGCGATCAGGCTGTCACCGGTGAAGACGAAGAAACCGGTGGACAGGCGCGCCACCATGGCGGTGTCCGTGAAGGCCGGAACCTGGTGGGTGGCAAGCAGATTGCCGCTGACGTCATAGATGGTCAGCACCGGCGGGGTGGTCGGGGTGGCGGGGAGGTAGAGCGCGGTCCGGGTGTCGGACACCGCGATCACGCGCGCACCGTCCACCGCGCCGCCGGGCTCGTTGAGCACGTGCGTGCTGTACTCCTCCGGCACCGTGCCGTCCTTGGGCGCGGGATTGAGGATGGACAGCCGGTCGGCGGAATCCTTGGGGCAGCGTTCCAGCACCGCGACCCGGCTGGGCGCCGAGCCCGCCGAGAGCAGCCGGCAGTCGGTGCGTGGTTGGGTGTGCGGATTCACCGGGGCGTCCACATAGCCGTATTCGAGGGTGCGGACCAGATCCGAGCGCCACATCTCCAGGCGGTCGTCGCCCAGCGCGAGCACATAGGTGCCGTCCGGGGCCAGGGTGATCCGCTGGTCCATGTAGCTGGACCGCGCCGCCACCCGGGTCCCGGTCTCGGCGTTGAGCAAGGTGGTCTGACTGCAGCCGCGCTGATCCCGGTAGGTGGCGATGACCGTCCCGAACTGGACCTCCACCGCGCACAACGGCATGTCCCGCTGGTACTTCCAGACCTCGTCGCCGGTGCGGGCATCCCGCCCGGTGACGGTGCCGTCGTCGGCGGTGACGGCCACCGCGCCCACCGTCAGCGAGCGCATGGCCGCGCCGTCCGGTGCCTGCCACAGCTCCTTGACCTGCGCAGGCACCGAGTCGGCTGCCGGTGGCGGGGTGAGGGTGTGGTTCGCGGACTGCGAGTGGGTGCCGCGCACATCGCTGGTCAGCGCCACGACCGCTGCCGCGATCGCCACCAGAGCGGCGATCGCGACAGCGGTGAGAATATCGGCGCGCGTCCGCCGCTCGGGTGCGAGCACGACAGCGAGAGTAACCGATCCGGGCGGCTAGGCCGAGGCCGCGACCGCGGTATCGGTCACCACCACGGCGGCCTCGGCGTCCACGTCGGCCTTCTTCCGCCGCGTCCGCCGCACCGGAGCCGCCGCGGGTTCGTCGGAACCGCTTGCCGCAGTACCCGACTCGACCGCTTCGACCTCCGCCTTGACGGCCTTGCGGGCC